>JBDTJH010000022.1:0-70276 GCA_039935955.1 Gemmatimonadaceae bacterium | reverse complement strand
GCGATGGGCGGCGACATCGTCACGGAAAGCGTTCTTGGCGAGGGATCGACTTTCACACTGCTTCTTCCGCGCGCGGCCGTCTCGACCGAGGAATGATGCGTTCCTTCTCGTGACGGTGCGTCCTACTGTCGGGCGACGATGACTGACAGGTACTTGTCAAAGGAGCCCTTGAGCACCGCGTCCCGGCCGAAGATCGAGGAGATCTCGTCGACCGCCCGTTCCTCGAGATCTGTAAGTATCGACAGTGGCAGCTTGGCGGACCAGGCATAGCGGCGCGGCTGGAACGCGGGGCCGGGGTCGTCTTTGATGTCAACCGATGGCCTCTTCGGCTCCAGGAAGTAGTTCCGGCGTGCGCGGCCGAGGTGACCAGCCGTGCGTCGACTGCCTCACGCGCCCGATCGGCGTGCTGACGTGCTATCAGACGCCCGATCCAGCTAGCATGCGGCGCGCGCTGGCGTCGAGAAACGACCGCCAACCGGCCGCGGAAACCATACGAGTTCGCCTAATCGAAAGCCGGCGGGATTGTCGTTCACGCGCAAGCGGCCCCGTCGTCGCAAGGCCGCCATGCTCCGGTCGGTGCGCGCCACGACGGAGGCCGCGAATCAGCGGTGAGCTATGGACTTCATGCACGACGTCCTGGCCTCAGGACAGAAGATCCGCGTCTTCACGCTCGTCGACGTCCACACGCGTGAATGCTTGACGTTGCGAGCGCAGCGGAGCTTCCGCGGTGAAGACGTCGCCTCCATGCTGAGCGAAGTGGGGAAAGCCCGAGGCGCACTGCCGGACGTGATTCAAGTGGACAACGGAACCGAATTCACCTCAACAGCGCTCGACCACTGGGCGTATTGGAATCGCGTGCAACTGGACTTCAGTCGGCCAGCAAAACCCGTGGACAATTGCATCGTCGAAGCGTTCAACGGCAGCGTGAGACGTGAGTGCTTAACGCAACATTGGTTTGCCTCGCTCACCGAGGCCCAGCTCCTGCTACGCGAATGGCAGGAGGACTACAACACCGTCCGTCCGCACCAGAGCCTAGCGAATGAAACCCCAGCCGTATATGCCCGAAACACAGCCGGCGGACACTTCACCCCGAGCCCCCTTCGATTGAAAAACTAGCGCTCGATCTGGACCAGATTCGGGTGTACCCGCCCCAACCACCGGACTGACACAACATCTGGAACAGAGTTGGGGGTCACGTCATCTGCGGGCGTGAGCCCGTACAATCTCGCATTCACCTTTTGATCTCTAGGTGGGTTGGTAATGTCGTACAGCATCGAATCACTGGCGATGACGACACTGACGTGAACTGCAACGCTTGTAGGATGAGGGTGTGCCTGCGAATGCCGTAAGACCTGCGAAGTAGTTTCACATTGCCCTCGGTGACGATCAGTTGGCTCCAAGGCACCTTCAAGTTGCGCTGTTATCCCCACGAACCCGGTGCATGGAGCTCACCTCTGCAGCGATCATCCGTCCTCTTGCGCAGCGCGCTAGCGCGGAGGGCGACATGCAATCCAACAGGAGCCGAGATGCAACAGCCATCCCGTGACACGGTTGCACGTATCGCGATCAACAATGCAGGCCGGGAACCTGAGCGTCTCGCGATGAAATACGAGCGAATGCGCCGCTCCAACTTCGCATTTTTCCGCGGCACGGCGCACCTGTTCTGGGAGGATGCGGGGGCTCAGCGCAATTCTATTCCCGACGCACCCACTGTGTGGGCGTGCGGGGATCTGCATCTGGAAAACTTCGGAAGTTACCGAGGAGCAAACGGTCTCGCATACTTCGATTTGAATGATTTCGATGAGGCTGCTGTGGCGCCGGCCACGTGGGAATTGGCCCGGTTATTGGCCAGCATCTACGTGGCCGCCCCATCGTTGGCGCTCGATGAATCGGGCGCGACCGAACTGGCGATGATGTTTGTGTCCTCGTATGCGACCGCACTGACCGACGGCAAGGCGCAGTGGATCGAACGAGCGACGGCGACCGGGATCGTGCGGAAGCTCCTCCGCAGGGTAAAGCGGCGGTCGACGACGACGCTCCTGGAGTCGCGAACGGTGTGTAAAGGCAGCCGTCGGTTGCTCAGACTCGATAATTCTCGATCACTGCCGCTGAACGGCGTCGAGAGAGAGCGAGTGTTCACGGCGTTTGAGCAACATTTCAAGACGCACGCCGAGGGGAGGCTCACCCTCCTCGACATTGCGCGTCGTATCGCCGGGGTCGCTAGCTTGGGACTGAGCCGCTACGTCATGTTGGTCCGGGAGAAGGACGGACCGCGGAGCTACATTCTCCTCGACGCCAAGGAAGCACGACCGTCATCCCTATCAGCCTTCGCGCTCACTCACGAGCGCGCGTGGGACAGCGACGCCGACCGCATCGTGCAGGTCCAGCACCGAATGCAGGCCGTCTCTCCAGCGCGCTTGCAAGCCTTGACGCTTGGGAACATCTCGCTGACCGTGCGACAATTGCAGCCCACGGAGGATCGTCTGGTGCTAATGACTGCCGGTCACCGCCCGCGCTACTTGGGGAGCGCGATTCGGGTGTTGGCCGAGACTACGGCGTGGGCGCAGCTGCGAAGTAGCGGACGAGAGGGATCGGCAACGGTGGACGAATTGATCGCGTTCTCGCGCTCACGACATTGGCGGACCGCACTCGTCACCTATGCACGACGGTACCAGCGTATTTCGGCTCGCGATTGGCGGACGTTCGGCACCGCGCTCGACGCTCGGGTGGTGGAACTATCGCCCGCTTGGAGTCGCAACGAGAGCAGCAATGACTAAGCTCAACGCTCGGCATCTCACGGCGCGTCGCGACACAGCGATCCGCGGGCTAGCGCGGGTGAACAATTCGCGTGCGTCACGTGACGGACAAGCGCTCCCGGTGCAGGGCACCCTTTACCAAAGGGGCAAATGCGGTGTCGCGCAACGTTCGCAACGGTGACCGAGCGCGATCTAATCAGAGCGTGCACGCGTCGACTGCCGACCGCGAACGACAGATGGAGAAACAAAGCTTTCTGAACGCGCCAAATAACGTCGACTTTGTTGCGCCTGATTCTGTCGCCGGCTCTGGACTTGCACCTCCGAATATGATCGTAGTTGCGATCCTTTCATCCCACGCCTTACCCATAGGAGTTCAACACAATGGCGACGCATATGGGCGCAGACCATCACAAAAAAGCCGCAGAGCACCACGAGCATGCTGCGCGACATCACAAGCAAGCCGCGACGCACCACGAGAGCGGCAATCATGAGAAAGCTGGTCATCATGCGCACGTCGCGCATGGACACACGACGCACGCATTGCATCATGCGGGCGAAGCGGCCAAGAACCATGCAACAATGCATGGTGACGCCGGGACCAGTAGCGGTGGAGCCAAGAAATAGGCTGGGACCCGCAGGAGTCGGCTTACCCCCGACTCCTAGCGGCTCAACTCTGGAGCTACGGTGTCTGATGCGGTGGCACTCTGAGTTCGCTTATCATACTCGCTTTCCCTGCGGGTACCCGAGCGGTTCGCACGTGACTCGCGGCCTTACATTAGCGAAATTCTCCAGGTCAAGGAGCGGGCAGTGCGGCTGGTGCGCGAGCATCAGGCGTAGCACGACACACAGTGGGGAGCGCCTCGATCACCAGCAAGATCGGATGCGCCGCGGAGACGCTGCGACTCTGGGTGCGGCGAGCGGAGCGCGATGCCGGGCAGCGAGCCGGGCTGTCCACCGAAGAGCAGCAGCGATTGAAGCACTTGAAGCGGGAGAACCGCGAGCGGCGGCGCGCGAACGAGATCCTGCGCAAGGCATCGGCGTATTTCGCTCAGGCGGAGATCGGCCGCCACGGGCGATGATGGTGGCGTTCCTCAACGCCCATCGCGGGGAGTACGGAGTCGAGCCGCTCTGCGCATTGCGGCCGATCGCTCCGTCGACCTACTACGAGGCGAAGGCGCACGAGCGGGACGCGACGCGGCGTCCCGCGCGCACGCAACGGGATGCGGTGCTGCGCGAGGAGTTGCGGATGAAGCAGATCGTATAGCTCGCCACCCGTCGCTGCACCCGAACCGCGGATGCCTTGCGATTTCGCGTCCGCCGCTTGGTCCGTCCGCATGAACGCACTGGCCCGCCACCCGACGATGCGCCGGGAGAACACGTCGGGCGTCGTTCTCACGGTCGTTACACCAGCCTATGGAATTTCCATATCTGCGGACGCGCAGGCGGATCATCGGTGGTATCCCGACGAACGAAGCGCCAACGTCAACTGCGAGTCTACACGGAACTGGGATACGAGGATGACGAGAACGATCGCACTGCGCGAGCCATCGCGTTGTCTGAGCGTAGGTAGGCGGTACTCGCCGCGCTCTCGAGAACGCAAAGGCGGTGATGCGGGCCGAACTCGCCATCCTCGCTCGCCAGCAGAGTCCGACGGAAACTGCAATGTCGGCCGAACTCTGCGACGGCACAGCCACCGCGGCAATCCGGAAGCTTCGGAGCCGGCGAAAGTAGTGCGTAGAGGATCGCGGGGGTGTGATGGGGTTTCGGCGAACTCACTCTTCCCTGGACGCAAGAGTCACGTTGCGCACGTGCAGCTCCAATGCGACGACGAATCTATCCTAACTGATACAAGCCCGCGCCCACGATTCTTGGCGCGCCTCTCTATCGGAGGTTCATGCCCTTAACAGCTACGCGTGTGAAGCGGTTGCTATTCGGGCTGCCCCTCGCCAGCGAGCGCCTGGAGCACGAACGACTCAACAAGAGAACAGCGCTGGCGGTGCTTTCATCCGACGCGATCTCGTCGGTCGCATATGCTACCGATCAGATTCTCTTTGTACTGGCGGTGCTGGGTTCATCCGCCGTGGGATACGTCGTTCCCATCTCGGCCGTCATCGTCGGCCTGCTTGTATTGGTGGGATTGTCCTACCGCCAAACCATCTTCGCGTATCCGAATGGTGGTGGTTCTTACACAGTGGCGAAGGACAATTTAGGAACCGGTGCGGGTTTGGTGGCGGCAGCTGCCTTACTCACCGACTACGTCCTGACGGTAGCAGTGTCCGTTTCCAGTGGCATTCTCGCCATCACATCGGCCTATCCGTCCCTTGCACCGCACGCTGTGCTGCTCGCTACGCTGTCTATCGGGTTGCTCCTTGTCGTGAACCTGAGAGGCGTACGTGAGTCGGGGGCGGCCTTCAGCCTCCCAACGTACGCATTCATCATCATGATGGTGGCGCTGATTGCGGCCGGACTATTCCAAGCTTGGGGCGGTCACGGATTGGCGCCGGTCCTCGGAACTCCGCTCGTCGATTCGGTCTCGGTGCATCAATCCTCATCGGGTGCGAAAGGCTCTCCATACGTTGGCTTTGCGCTGATATATCTCCTCCTGCGCAGCTTTGCCGAAGGGTGCGCAGCCATGACTGGCACCGAAGCGATTTCCAATGGAGTGCCGGCCTTCAAGACACCGGCGCCGAAGAACGCGGCCGCGACCTTGAGTTGGATGGTCGGCATACTCGCGGTTTTCTTCCTGGGAGTGAGCTGGTTGGCGCAGCACTACGCTGTGGTGCCCACAGCTGATGAGACTGTGCTCTCGCAGCTCGGACATCACATACTGGGCGGCGGCATCCTCTACTACCTCCTGCAGTACTCGACGTTCACCGTCCTCGTGCTGGCCGCCAACACGTGCTTCGCGGACTTCCCACGACTGGCAAGTATCTTGGCGAAGGACAAATACCTGCCGCGACAGCTCGCCGCTCGCGGGGACCGGCTCGCGTTCTCCAATGGAATCGTCACGCTTGCGTTCGTGGCCATTGTTATCGTGTGGCTCTTCCACGCGCAGACGAACGCATTAGTGCCCCTCTACGCCATCGGCGTGTTTGTGTGCTTCACGCTCTCGCAAGCGGGAATGGTCGTGCATTGGTTTCGCGCTCGGAGTTCCGGATGGCGCTGGAAGGCGACACTCAATGGGCTCGGTGCTGTTGCCACGGCCATCGTCTCGGTGATTCAGGTGGTCACCAAGTTCACGACGGGCGCGTGGGTGGTCGTGTTGCTCATTCCGCTCATCATCTGGGTACTGAGCACGATCCACTCGCACTACGATCGCTTTACCGAGGACGTCAGGTTTACCGGCCAGTCACCGCTCATGTTCCTCCATCACTCTGTAGTCGTGCCGGTGAATGGGATCACGAACGCCAGTGCAGGGGCTCTCATGTACGCCACCACGATCTCAGAGGACGTGCGTGCCCTCTTCGTGGAGCTCGATCCAGAGTTGACGCATGAATTCGTGAACGCGTGGAAGGCCTGGGACATTGGGGTCGATCTGGTGATTCTCCCCTCACCGTATCGCTCCGTCGTGCGCCCGATCGTGCGGTACGTAGAGTCGCTGATCGTAAGTGGCGACGCCGACCTTGTGAGCGTCGTCGTCGCCGAAGTCGTCACGCGAAAATGGTGGGAGCTCCTGCTCCACAACCAGACCGCGTTCTATCTCCGAACGGCTTTCTTGTTCAAGGCAAACGTCGTGACGATCGCGGTGCCTTTTCACCTCGGTCGGGCGGCCCGACTTCGCGACCTCTTTAATCGGGACGAGTATCTTGACAACTCCACACGAGAGTCTGCCGCGGCGGCCTCCGCACTCTCCCCACCTCGCGTGATCAAAGCCGATGGCGACTAGTGCCGCGCACGAAGTCGCCGGCCAGCGGGCAACGTCGCCTCCATTCTGAGCGAGGTGGGGGACGCTCGTGCCGCACTGCCGGACGTGATACAAGTCGACAACGGGACGAAGTTCACGTCGACCGCACTCGATCATTCGCTAAGCTCTGGTGTGGGCCGCACCGTGTTGTAGGCTCAACTCGGCGACCAAGCCTTCGAGCTTCCGGTTCTCCTCACGCAATTGTCGCAATTCGCGCAGATCGCTGACGTCCAACCCTGTAAACTTCTTCGTCCACCGGTAGAACGTCGTCTCCGTGACTTGGAGTTTTCGGCAGATGTCGGCCACCGTGGTGCCGCTCTCGGCGTGGCACAGGGCCTGGACGTTCTGCTCGTTTGTGAACTTGCTGCTCCGCATTGCTTGGTCCTCGCTCGCTCCGATCCCCGGAGTTTGGGCCAAGCCGCCTACGATGTCAAAACGCCACTCCCCCGCGGACCAGATTTCGGCTGTACCCGCCCCGCGCCACGCCAGGCGAACGTCTGTTTTTCCTTATGCTCAATCTGCGTAATTCAGTGCAAGTCAGAAACACCGTGCAAGTGCTCGGCGCGTGTGATTCCCGGCGCGACACCGCACCGACAACGAGTGAATCGCTGGCCCCAGTACGAAAATCATTCGAAAGGGTCACGACTTTCGACGCGGTTTTGTGTAATATCGCCGCGGCTTCGCACGTCGCGGATCTAAGCGTCACAACGTATACAACAATTTTCTTACCCGTAGCTCAACCGAGGTTTACATGAGGCGTGTCACTGGCATCGGCGGCATCTTTTTCAAAGCGAAGGATGCAACCGCGCTGCAGGCATGGTACAAGGAACATCTGGGCGTCGATGTCAAGCCGTGGGGTGGTGCCGCCTTCGACTGGGTCGACGCGGACGGCAAGCCGACAGGCGGAACAACCGCGTGGTCCGTCTTTCCGGACGAGCCCGATCAGTTTGCGCCGAGCCACGCGTCGTTCATGGTCAACTATCGCGTCGAGAATCTACACGCGCTCGTCGCGGCGCTCAAAGCGGAAGGCTGCAACGTCCTCGACAAGATCGATGACTCCGAGTACGGCAAGTTTAGCTGGGTCATCGACCCCGAGGGAAACAAGGTCGAGCTGTGGGAGCCGCCCGCCGGCGGCTAAAACGCGCCCTCGGTCAAAGGAACGTAGCTGCGAGCGAACGCATACCGCCGTGCGTCGCTCTGCCGTTACGCTCCGAACTGCCGCAGATGATGATCGAGGTGCTTGTACATCAGCACCGCCCACTCGTCAGGCGTCATCGGGCCGAAGAAACAGTGCGGGTGGGTCGTGCATCCCTTGGCCCCACCCGCGGCGAAGCGGTCGATGATCTCGTGCAGTCGCGCGCGCTCCTTCTCGAAGTCCGGATCGCCTTTCACCACGAGGCTCGGCGCGGTCGGTGAATTCTTTTTCATCGGCGCGTCATCGCGGAGTGCGAGCGGCTTGATCAGCCGCCCGAGCACGCGCCCGATGAATAATCTCGGCGGATTGTGGTCGCCGGTCGCCATCTCGGAGCCGACCGCACAGTGCGCGACCATTTGCGTCGCGCTCATCGTTCCCCAGCGTCGCTCACTCTCGGGGCGCAGCTCGGCGAGTCGCCCCTTGATCTCCGCGACCCTTTCCGCATCAAATAAATTCTTCATTTCCTTGCTCCTCGTGTAGATCACAGCCACGTCAGCACCGCGGCGGCTTTCGCTTCACCGGCACGTACCAGCGACACGCAGAATACAACGCGGTCCCGAAGAGCGCGAACACAAGCTCGAGTTGCGCCAGGCCCCGCTCCACCCTGCGGGCGCCTGCCCCGATCGATCGCAGAACCGTTGCCTGCCGACCCGGCCACCATTATCTGAGAGTTCCGGCCCCCTCCCGCGTACAAACACACTTGCCGCGCCAGCGCTCCGGCGACGATACTGTTGGCATTCCCATCTCCGGAGCTCCGTCCATGCGCCTCCTTCGTGCCGCGCTCACGCTTGCCTTCTCGATCGCGCTCCCCGTTGCGGCGCAGCCGACGAATCCTCCTCCCGGCATCGATGCTTTCAATCGCGCCTTCGCCGACGCCACTCGGCGCATGGACACCGAAGCCATTCTCGCGATGTGGGATGACGATGGCGTCAGCCTTCTTCCGTCGACGAGCCCCATTGCGGGGAAAGCTGCGATCACGAAATTCATGCACGACGTGATGTCCTCGATTCCCGGCGCGCGCATGACGAAATTCGAGAGCGAGTGCTTCGACATCCGGCAGTCGGGCGACTGGGCCTCCGAGTGGTGCACAGAGCATCAGCTGGTGGCGCTTCCGGCGAAGCCGCCGTTCGACGGCTATGGGAAAATGCTCCTGGTGCTCCATCGTGGGGTTGACGGGAAGTGGCGGCTCCACGACGAGATGTGGAATCAGGCGGTCGCTCCCGACTCCTCGCATCGCTAGCTCACATGAACCGGACCCCCACCATCCCCTCGCATACCCGATGACCTCCGATTCGAATCCCGGTCCCGCCGGTCTCCACATTCGTCGCGGCACTCCCGCGGACGCGGCCCTCATCGCGAGGCTCGGGGCCGAGACGTTCACGGCCAGCTTCGGCGCGCAGAACACGCCCGACAATATCGCGATGCATCTCGCCAAGGCGTTCGGCGTCGAGATTCAGAATCGCGAGCTCGAGAGCGCCGAGGTCACGTATCTCATCGCTGAGATGGAGGGGCAGGTCGCGGGCTACGCGCAGGTGCGGGCCGGGAATGCGCCCGCGTGTATCACCGGACCGTCGCCGGTGGAGGTGCTGCGCTTCTACGTGAAGCACGATTTTCACGGGACAGGAATCGCGCAGGCGCTCATGGACGCGTGCGCAGCGGATGCGCGACAGAGAGGAGGTCGCACCCTCTGGCTCGGCGTGTGGGACCAGAATCCGCGCGCGATCCGATTCTACACCAAGTGGGGCTACGAGGACGTCGGCGGTCAGACCTTCATGCTCGGCGACGACCCGCAGCAGGACCGTGTGCTGGCGAGATCACTCGACGAGCATCCGCACTAGGGCAGGTACTCGTTCGCCATTCGCTGCGCGTAGTAGAGCGCGATACCGCTGCCAACCGCGCTCAGGCTCACCGCGGTGAAGATCCCCACGAACATCCCAGCCCACCATCCGATCGCGCCGCCGACGGTCGTGGCGACCATCCAGATCATCGCTTTCATGCGCGCCTCATGGGTCTACTGTGCCGAGCCGTCGCAGACGCGCGAACGGCTCTGTGTGATGGACTGTTCGCGGCGCCCGCCCGTTACGAGATAGACAGGAGGGAAATGACAAACACCCCGCATCTTTCGATGCGAGGTGTCGTCGCTTGCCATGCTGCAGGAGCCTCGTACACCTACCCGTGGATCACGGGTCGCAGGTGATGATACCGTCGAGGGTCGTCGCAGCAGCCTGACTGCCGAAGCCGGCGTAGCACTTCTTGGTCGTCGCGCTGTGCTGCGACGTGCCCTTCCAACCCTTCGCATCCGCGACCATACCCGTGATCGTCACGCCCTGTGAGGTCGTGAAGTTCATCGCGCTCTGATCGGTCGTGTACGTCTGGAAGCCGGAGAAGTACGCCTCTTCCGACGTCGCCATATTACGCAGATCCGACTTTTCGGAAGCCAGATACGCCTTCTCCTTGGTGCTCGCGAACTTCGGAATCGCGATCGCGGCAAGAATACCGATAATCACGACGACGATCAAAAGCTCGATCAGCGTGAAGCCCTTCCGTGTGCGGTACATGAGATGCTCCCGGGTGACTGTTCCTGCGTTAGCTGCCTGCCCACAACGGATGGGCGCCGTTTAATTCACGGCAACCAGCAAGGCAGAGGAGAGACCACTCGAGCTGAGATCGCTAACTCATTGATAAAAATGGACTTAGGTTACAAAGATTCGTTCGGATTATGAAATATTTACGGCACAATACGGATTACTCCCGCAGATTACAATAGTCAAGTTCCTTGCGCGAACCGGGCACAAAGAAGCTCGTGTGGATGTTGGAATGCTTTGGCGCGACAGGATGCACAACGCCCCGCGCTGGATCAGCGCGAGGCGTTTCTACGAGCTGGGTGCGCTGCGGGAGCCGCGCCTCAGATCACGGATCGCAGGGGATGATACCGTCGAGCGTCGTCGCAGCAGCCTGACTACCGAAGCCGGCGTAGCACTTCTTGGTCGTCGCGCCGACAACGATCAAAAGCTCGATCAGGGTGAAGCCTTTGCGGACGGTACGACGCATGGTCGAGTTCCTGTGCGTTGCGTGTTGGTCGCGCCCCTTGGACACGCACGAGATTGTCGCGAACAGCTGTTGTAGCTAGACGGACGCGTCATTTACAAACACACACAACGACTGACCACGCGGGTTAATTGCCTGTGGCGCTGTTAGTTACCGCTACTATCGAACGGCGAAAGTGTGAAATCACTTACCACCGCCGGCTCTTTTCGGCACTATACCGGCCATGCAAAGTCGCTTTGTCTCGAATCAGCCCGCCGCCGTCGTTCTTGGCCGCATTGGCCTCCCCGAATCACTTTCGGCGCTCGCGCGCCGGAGCTGGGATGTCATCATAGTGGGCGCCGGCCACAACGGGCTCGCATGCGCCGCCTACCTCGCGCAAGCGGGCAAGCGCGTCCTCGTGCTCGAGTCGCGCGACCGCGTCGGCGGCGCCTGTACTATGGAGGAGCCGTTCCCGGGCGTTCGCTTCTCGCCGTGTGCCTACGTCTGCGGTTTGCTGCATCCGAAGGTGATCGAGGAGCTCGCACTCGAGGCGCACGGCTTCGACTGGATGCCTGCCTCTGGCGGATTGTTCGTGCCCTTCGAGGATGGATCGAGCGTCCAGCTCTGGAACGACGACAACCAGTGCGAGGCCGAGGTCCGCAAGCTCGCGCCGGGCGATGTGCAAGGCTGGAAGGACATGATCGCGCTCAAGGGCCGATTGCGCGAGTTGCTCCGCCCCGCGGACGATCGCGATCTCTGGCTCGATCCCGCGCCCACCCGAGAGGAGATCGATCGCCGTCTCGGCACCGACGAGAATGCGCGCTCGCTGCTCAACGACTGGTCGATGCTCGAGTGCGTGCAGCATTTCATCCGCGACGAACGGCTCCAGATGGCCTACCTCGGTCAGGGCGTCATTGGGACGAACGCATCACCGTCGGACAAGGGCACCGCATCCGTTTGGTTCCATCACGGTTCCGGGCGCATGTACGGGCAGCCGGGTGCGTGGGGATACGTGCGCGGCGGCATGGGGACGGTTTCCTTCATCCTTTGCGATGTCGCGCGCGAGGCGGGCGCCGTCGTCGCGACGGGTGTTGGCGTCGCGCGGATTCATCCAGGCGAGGGAGTCGAGCTCGAGTCCGGCGAGCGCATCGTCGCGCGCCACGTCGTTTCCAACGCCGATCCTCGCGTCACCGTACGTCTCCTCGGCGACGCCGTCGATGCGAAGTGGCGCCGCGATGTCGAAGCGGTACCGATCGACGGTGTAACGGTAAAGGTGAACATGACGTTGCACGAGCTCCCGAACTTTCGCGCGCGCCCCGGCACGAACGAGCCTCATCACACGGGGCAAGTCAACACGCCCCTCACGATCGCGGAGTGGGACGAGGGACATCGCACGGCGAATGCGGGAGAGCTACCTGATCGCATTTGGACCGAGCTCTATCTCCACACCGTCTACGATCAGTCGGTCGCACCACCCGGCGTGCACACGTTGAGTGTGTTCGCGCAATACGTGCCACACACGTTCGCGCGGGGTGATTGGGACTCGCGGCGAACGGAAGTCGGCGAGCGCGTCGTCGCTTCCATCGCGCGCTTCACCTCGAATCTCCCAGATGCGATCCTCGATCTTGAAGTCCTCGGCCCTCCCGACATCGAAGCACGCGTGGGGCTCACCGGCGGTCACATTTTTCAGGGCGACATTCTCCCCGCGCACATGTGGGAGAAGCGACTCACCGCGCGCACGCCGATGGAAGGCGTCTGGCTCTGCGGCGCGGCGACCCATCCGGGTGGCAGCGTCATGGCGGTAAATGGCCGAAATGCGGCGATGGAAGTGTTGCGGGCGATGCGGTAGTCGGAGCGATCACGGCGCGCCGAGACACAAGCGCTATCTGGATTGTTGACGCTCGTCGCGCGGTTCTCGCTAGTAGATGTACACGCCCGTTCCGATCGGGACATTGGTGTACAGCCACGCGATGTCTTCTTCCTTCAGTCGTACGCAACCATGCGTCACCGCGTCGCCGACGGTCGACTCCTCCGGTGTGCCGTGAATGAGATACCCGTCGCCCATGTCGAGGCGATAGCTGCCGAGCTCACCGTAGATGCGGCGGTTCTTGGAGCCGAGCGGCGGCATGTAGAGCGTGTCGTCGAAGACGACTTCCTCGTCGAGCGGCAGCGGAGTCCAGCCTGAATCCGGGACGATGATCCCGACCTCGCCGTTGCGCATCTGCAGCTTGCGACCGTTCGCGATCTTCACGACACCCTTCGCAGGCACGCGTGAAAGCGCGAGGTGATTCTCCTTCGCAACTTCGGCGTAGTGCCAGTCGGGTGGAATCCAGAGCGGGTTGTCAGTCTTCCCGTGAATGGTGCGCTTGCCGCGCGGCGTGCCGAACTTCCACGACCGCCCCGCGTAGTCGAGCGTCGAGTCCATCGCGACGGCGGCGGGCGCCGAGCGGAGGGTGTCGGTGCCATCGACGACCCAGAGGTGGCGGTCGAAGAGGGAGACGATCACGCGATACCCAGTCGCCTGCTCGGCGAGCTCGCGATTCCGTTCGAAGTTGACGCTGTCGGCGTCCGAGTCGAAGCGCATCACGTGCGCCTTCGCCTCGGCCTCGACCTCCCCGGCAGCAGTGACGCTGTCGACCAGTCGCGCGGAATCGGCGCGACGCGTCGAGTCGATCGCCGCGAGCTCCGCTGCCACTCTAGCGCTATCGGCCGCCGCGAGCGATGGCTGCGGCTCAGGCGCGACTCGCCGAGGGCCACAGGCTGCCGCCGCGAAGCAAAGGAGCAGGCCGGCCGAGAGCGCCAGCGAAGGCGAGCGGCTCATAGACATAGTGGGAGTCACGCGTTGGTTATATGCAATCGACGCGCCGAACTCGGCACGATGCAAGTCGTTGAGTGCCCGTCGAGGGCCGCGAGGAAGATACTGAAAAGCTGATTGCTTCTACGGTGATGCAACACCGACACGTTCCATTACGATCCTCCCATGCAAAATGACCGAAAGCCGCGGCAATGGGTGTCACGGTATGGGTCGGCTCTGGCGCGCTCAGCAGGGGCTCCAATCTTTGGGTCTTGCCTCCGGTCGCACCCGCGCGGCGGCGCGTCATTCCAATGAGGATGCCCATGCTTTCGATCAAATCCCTGGCGCGTGTCGTCGCCGTCATCGCGCTCCCGATTGCGATCCTCGGATCATGTAGCGCGGATAGCAAGGTGCCGACTGATCCGGGGCCTCCGCCCGCGTCGACACACAAATGGTCGGATGCCTCCAGCTGGCCGTCGCACGCGGTACCGGTGGCGAACGAGGATGTGGTGGTCCCCGTCGGCACCGCCATGATTCTCGACATCACGCCGCCCGCGCTGAAGAGCATCTCGATTCAGGGCACACTGACATTTGCCGATACCGATCTCGCGCTCTCGGCGAACTACGTCCAGGTAAAAGGCGCGCTACTGATCGGGTCCGAAGCGAGGCCGTACACGCATCGCGCGACGATCACGCTCACGGGCGACGATTCGAACGAGGGTGTGCTCGGGCTTGCGAGCAAAGCGCTCTCCGTGAATTCGGGCGCGTCGCTCGAGCTGCACGGCGCGCCGCGCGTGGTGTGGACGACGCTCTCGGCGTCGGCCCCGAAGGGTGCGACGTCGGTGACGGTGGCGCATGGAGTCGATTGGCATGCGGGGGACAACATCGTGCTCGCCTCGACCGACTTCGATCCGGCGCAGGCGGAAGCGCTCGTCGTGCAGTCGGTGTCGGGGCAACAGGTGACGCTGACGACGGCGCTCAAGTACGCGCACTGGGGTACGCTCCAGACGATCGGGGGCGCGACGCTCGATGAGCGTGCGGAGATCGGGCTGCTCTCGCGCAACATCACGATTCGCGGCAACGACGAGTGCGTGACGAGCGGCTACTGCGGGCACATCATCGTCTTCCAGGGCGGCATCGCGCACGTCGAAGGTGTCGAGCTGTATCAGATGGGACAGAAGTCGAAGCTCGCGCGCTACCCGTTCCACTGGCACGTCGCGGGCGACGTGACGGGGCAGTACATCCGGAACAGCAGCATCTGGAAGACGTTCAACCGCTGTGTGACCGTGCACGGAACGAACATGGCGCTCGTGTCGGGCAACCTCTGCTACAACCATCTCGGGCACGGCTACTTCCTCGAGGACGGCATTGAGCACGGGAACACGATCACGAACAATCTCGGCATCCTCGCGGTGACACCGGTGGCGGGGCAGCAGGTTCTCGCGTCGGACACGCGTCCCGCGACGTTCTGGATCACGAATCCCGACAACACGTACACGGGGAACGTCGCGGCAGGCTCGATGGGCGTGGGCTTCTGGATCGCGCTGCCGCTGCATCCGAACGGGCTGTCCGCCACGGACGCCGTGTGGCCGCGACGGACGGCGTTCACGAACTTCTCGAACAACAAGGCACATTCGAATCGATCGACGGGAATGAACATCGATGATGGTCCGAACCCCGACGGTACCGTCGGCACCACGTACTACGATCCGCGCGTCGATCCGACGAACGGAAGCTCGGCGGTGGTGGTGACATCGTTCGATCACTACACGGGATACAAGAATCGCAATCGCGGCGCGTGGATGCGCGGCGCGAATCTGCGGCTCACGCACGCGCTGCTCGCCGACAACGACATCGGCGCGACGTTCGCCGCCAACGAGACCTTCCTGCAGGACGCGGTCGTCATCGGCGAGAGCGCGAACAACGCGACCACGCTCGGTACGTATCCGATTCGCGGCTACGAGTTCTACGATGGGCGCGTCGGTGCGCAGCGCGTGCAGTTCGTGAACTTTACGCCGAACGGGACGCGGCAGGCGAGCGCGTACGGTTACAACAGGAACAACGCCTTCAGCATCAACACGCAGAACTTTACGGACAATGCCTCGTTCCTGAATTCGAACCATGTGTATCTCGAGGATCCACACGCCGACAAGGATGGCGATAAGGCTGCCGTCTTCCTCGATGCGGATGGAAGCGTGACGGGGACGGCGGGCGCGCATGTCGCGGCCAACATGCCGATCCTGCTCGACAACACGTGCACGTCGCACACCGAGTGGAATGCGTACGTCTGCCGCGGTGCGTATGGGCTGTTCTCGCTCGGGACGGGCGCGGCGACGGCGGAGAACATCGCGCCGCTGATGATCAGGCGTGACGACAACGTCACGGGCACCATGGCAGGAAGCGGCGGCTCGCTCACCTCGATCAACATGTCGCTGCTGAGTGGTCGCAAGTACACGCTGCAGCCCGCGCTGGTGCCGAGCAAGCCGCGTCTGTACTGGCGCGATGCGGCGCCGGGAGACAACGCGCGCATCGGATTTCCCTGGACCAACGCGAGCGTGAAGGTCTGGCGCGACTACGACTCAGGGCATCCGATCGCTGCTGCCGCGTCGCTGGCCGATCTGGATGCGAGCACGGGGAACGTGTACTACTTCGACGCTGCCGGATCCATGATGTACGTCAAGCTGCAGGTGCAGACGAACAGGAACTATTCGACGATCTTCATCGATCCGATGTAAATCGCGTGGTAGCGATTTGGCGATTCTCAATCTGTCGTTGTTAATGCTTGGTCACGCCGAGATGGCTGCCGTACCAGTCGATGTAGCGTTGCATGCGGTCGACCAGGAAGGATGGGCGAGTGAGGCCGTGGTACTGGCCCGGGTAGATCACGAGGCGAGCTTCGACGCCTACTGAACGGAGGGCCTGGTACATCTGTTCGGAGTTCTCGAGCGGGACGTTGAAGTCGAGGTCGCCGGCCATGAAGAGGGTCGGCGTGACGATGCGATCGGCGTGCAGAAATGGGTAGGAGACGCGGAGCCATGCGTCGAGGTGCTTCCACGGCACGCCCAGCTCGTCGGTGTACTCGCGCACATACTGATCGGTGCCGAAGCCGGCGAGCACGTTCCCGATGCCTGCGCCCGAGATCGCGGCCTTGAAGCGCGTGTCGCTCGCGATCACGTAGTCGGTGAGTTCGCCGCCGTAACTCCAGCCGCCGACGCCGAGCCGCGTGGGATCGGCGATGCCGTGCGCGACGGCGTAGTCGACGCCGGAGAGCACATCCTGGACGTCCTTCTCGCCCCAGTGCGCATAGATCGCCTTCGCCCACGCGAGTCCGCGGCCGGAGCTGCCTCGCGGGTTCATGCCGATCACCGCGAAACCGTTGGCGGCGAGCAGCTGCCACGAGAGCTCGAAGCCGTTCTCCCATTCGGAGACGGGACCACCGTGGAGACGGAGAATCGCGGGCACCTTCGTCCCCCGCTCGTAGCCGGCGGGGCGCATGATGAAGCCATGGATGCTCATGCCATCTTTGCTCTTCGTCGTGATTGGCTCCTGCTCGACGAGCGTGATCTCGCGAAGCCATGCGTTGGCGTTCGTGAGCGCGCGTGCGCTGTCTCCATCGATCGCGAAGAGCTCATCGGGGTGCGTGACGGTGCTCTGCGTGATCGCGACGTGCGCGCCCGCCGCCGTCACCGCGCTCACGACGCGACGACCATCGAGCACGCGCTGCACGGCGCCGCCTTCGCGCGCGATGCGTGCGAGGATCATCGAGCCATCGTCCTCGAGCTGCACGTAGATCCACTTGCCGTCGCCGGACCACGCAGGATGCACGAAGTTGCGATCCAGGGCGGCGCCGAGGATGCGTACGGGCCCGCCGGCGGCGGGGACGACGGCAAGATGCTGGAGTGAGAAGTAGAGCAGGGAATCCGGGCCACCCTGCAGGAAGGCGATCTCCTTGCTATCGGGGCTCCACACCGCGCGGCTTCCCCACTGCGGATCGTCGTCGTCGAGATCGTTGATCGTGAGCTGCTTGGCTGTGGCGCCCGCGATGGGCGCAATGACGAAGACATCCCAGTTGTCGGAGCGATCGGGGTCCTTCTGCTGCTTCGATGAGAACACGATGAGCGAGCCGTCCGGCGACCACTCGGGCATCATGTCGTCGTGGTCGCCGCTGGTGAGCTGCGTGAGCGACTGCGTCGCGACGTCGAGCAGCCAGAGATGAACGCGGTGATTGTCGAGGTAGCCCTCGACATCCTGCTTGAACTGATAGCGATCGATGACGATCGGATGCGGCGCGCTATCCGAGGTCGCGGTGGAGTCGCGCAGGGCGAGGACGACACGCTTGCCATTGGGTGACCACGAATAGTCATCGATGCCGTCTTTCACCGATGTGATTTTGCGTGCTTCGCCGCCATTCATCGAGAGCAGCCAGAGCTGATCGGAGTCGTGCGTATCTCCGCGCGTGGAGAGGAAGGAAATTGCGTGGTCGCTGCCGGCGAATTGCGGGGAGTGCTCGTCGTCGGCGCCGAACGTCATGCGCACGGTGCGCGTGCCGTCCCACCGTGCGACCCAGATATCTCCGCTACTGCGGTCGCGGACAGTGTCGATCCCCGAGACGGTATACACGATCCAATCTCCACTCGGCGACAAGCGCGGATCGCTCACCTGGTGGAAACGCCGCACGTCCGCGACGGCGAGTGGGCGCGGCGCCTGTTGCGCGCGGGCGCTCGTAGGAGCGACGGTGCAGGCCAGCAGCGCGAAGGCTGCGCGCCGTGGGGTGGCGAGGATCATTACAGGGCTAGGTGCGGGGAGGGAAATGCCGTGAGCGGGAGTGTATGCGCGCGCATGGGGGGCAGCAAGGCGAAACGAACGTTGTCCGCCCGACAGCGGTCCGAACCCAGCGGTACGCCTGTTGCTTATGGATGCGGCGTGCCACTTATCCTACAGCGGGGGCTCCGACAATGCTTTGGACACTTGCGGTCATTCTCTTCGTTCTGTGGATCCTCGGCTTCGGCGTTTTTCACGTCGCGGGCGGGTTGATCCATCTGTTGCTCGTCATCGCGATCGTGGTCGTGCTGATTCGCCTGATCTCGGGCCGACGCGTCGTCTAGCGGTCGCAGGTAACAAGGAAGTCGAGTGAACGTAAAGACCCGCGCGGCGAGAGCCGCGCGGGTCTTTCGTTGTTCGAGTGGTACTGCATTCAGTCGGAGTGCGGATACTGCAGAGGAGTCCTCGTCGAATCCGGATACATCTTCGGAACTCCTCCCCGTGCGTCCCGACTCTGCTCCTCTACTCACCGACGCTGTGGCGGATTTGTCGGCGGCTGGTTTGTGGGGGTAGTGGTGGTCGGGGGATCGCCCGTGTTCGGCGTACCCGTGGGGCAATTCACGCCGGGATTGCAGCTGGTCGGCGATGGGTTTCCCGTGCCGACGTGGCTCGCGCATCCGGCCAGGAGTATCGCGGTCGCCAGTAGCGTTGCGGTAAATCGCATTTATACCTCTTGGCAAAAGGATTCGGCTTTTCCCTTACGCATCTTGCGTAAGGCGTGCCGCGGCGTCGTAAGCACGCGTAAGACCCTGTTTGCGGGCGTCGCGGAGCGATAAGTTAGCCTTCTTCCCCCCCAGGAAACGACCGATCGCTGCCACGCATCGCTACCCCGATAGCAACGTCTTTTACCGGAAGCTCACTCGCGACTTTCCCGAGATCGTGCGGGGCGAGGGGTGCTATCTGTGGGACGAAAGCGGCCGTCGCTATCTCGATGGCTGCGGCGGGGCGTTCGTCGCGAACATCGGGCACGGCGTGCGCGAGGTAGCCGACGCGATCGGGGCACAGGCCGCCATGATCGCGTACGTAAATGGAACGGCGTTCACCAACGATCCCGCGGAACAGCTGGCGCGTGAGCTCGCCGCGCTCACGCCGGGCGATCTCGACCACATCTATTTTCTCTCGAGCGGCTCCGAGGCCGTCGAGGCCGCGCTCAAGCTCGCGCGGCAATATTGGGTAGAGAAGGGACGGCCGGCGAAAGAGGAGATCATCTCGCTCTCGCCGGGCTATCACGGGAACACGCTGCTCGCACTCTCCGCTTCCGCACGTCCGCACTACGCGACTTATTTTCGCGAGTGGATCGTCGATGTGCATCGCGTGCCCGCGCCGCTCGCCTATCGATGCGCGTGTCGCGGTACGGACGCGACATGCGCCGTGTGCACGGGCACCGCGCTCGAGGCGAAGATTCTCGAGCTCGGAGCAGATCGCGTCGCCGCGTTCATCGCGGAGCCCGTCGGCGGCTCGTCGACCGGCGCATCGGTGCCACGCGACGACTACTGGCGTACCGTGCGCGCGATCTGCGACCGGCATGAGGTGCTTTTCATCGCCGACGAGGTCGCGTGCGGCGCTGGTCGCACGGGCACCTGGTCCGCACTCGAGCCATACGGTGTCACGCCTGACATCATGACGATGGGGAAGGGGATCGCCGGCGGCTACGTGCCGCTCTCGGCGATCGCCGCGCCGCGCCGCATCGTCGATGTGCTCGCACGCGGTTCCGGTTCGCTGATGCACGCGCAGACATTTTCGCATCACCCCGTACTCTGCGCCGCCGGCCTCGCGACGGTGCGCTACCTGCGCGATCACGCGCTCATCGCGCGCGCGGCGGAGATGGGACACGTCTTCCATGCGAAGCTCGCCGCACTGCTCGAGCTGCCGCACGTGGGCGATGTGCGGGGTCGCGGCATGATCGCGGGGATCGAGCTCGTGCTCGATCGCGAGACGCGCGCGCCGTTTCCGCGCAGCGCGAAGATCGCCGAGAGTCTCACGGAGGCCGCGCAGCGCGCGGGGCTCGTGGTGTGGCCGAACACCGGTCATGTCGACGGCGTATCCGGCGACATCATCATGCTCGCGCCTCCGTTCATCATCGAGCCGGCACAGATCGACGAGCTCCTGATCCTCTTTCGAGTTGCATACGACGATTCCGTCGCCGGCGCGCTGGCGACGACCTGATTCCCAATCCGGGCGATATGACCGCAGCGACAGTGCAGAAGATCACGTACACCTCGACCAACGTCGATCTCGATCAGTTCCATTCACTGTTCGACGAGGCGCTCGTGCGCGTGCGCGGTGCGAGCGGGAAGGAATATCCGATGTACATCGACGGCAAAGCCGTGCGGACGACGGCCGAGCAGATCGTCGACACGTCGCCGATCGATACGTCGCGTGTGCTCGGTACCTTCCACACGGCGCGTCCGGAGCAGATCGACCTCGCGGTGCGCGCTGCGCGCGCGGCCGCGAGGGAGTGGGTGTCGCTCGGCGTCGACGGCCGGATCGCGCTGCTGCGTCGCGCAGCGGAGCTCATTCGCGAGCGGAAGTTCGAGCTCGCCGCCATCATGAGCGTCGAAGTGGGGAAGAGCCGCCTCGAGGCGATGGGTGACGCCGAGGAGTCGGCGGATCTGATCGATTATTACTGCCAGCAAATGGTGGACGCGCTTGGCTTCACCCGCGAGATGGCGCGCATGACGCCGATGGAGCGCAACGTCGATGTGCTGCGGCCGTTCGGCATCTTCGCCTGCATCGCGCCCTTCAACTTCCCGCTCGCGCTCTCGGCGGGGATGTCGTCTGCGGCGCTCGTCGCCGGCAACACGATCGTGTATAAGCCTGCGGAGGAAACGCCGTGGACGGGGCTCAAGCTGTACGAGATCTATCGCGATGCGGGCATTCCCGCGGGCGCGTTCAATCTCGTGCAAGGGCACGGGCATCTCATCGGCGACGCGATCTGGCGGCATCCCGGCGTCGATGGCGTAGTGTTTACGGGGTCGAAGGAAGTTGGAATGCGGATCTTCGCGGAGTTCAGTGCGAAGTGGGCGCGGCCATGTCTTCTGGAGCTCGGAGGAAAGAATGCGGCGATCGTAATGGACACCGCGGACATCGACATGGCGGCGGAAGGCGTCATGAAGTCGGCGTTCGGTCTGCAGAATCAGAAGTGCTCGGCAACGTCGCGCGTGTACGTCCACAAGTCGGTGGCGAAGGCGTTCACCGATGCGCTCATCGAGAAGACGGAGAAGCTCGCGATCGGCGATCCCTCAGAGCGCGATGTGTACTTCGGGCCGGTGATCAACGAGGAGTCGGTGAAGCGTTACGAGCGCGCGGTGGCGCAGGCGAAGTCCGAGGGGACGTTGCTCCACGGCGGCACGCGGCTGACGCGCGGCGCGCAGGCCAAGGGGCACTATGTTTCGCCAGCGATCGCGCTGCTGCCGCTCGAAAGCACGCTCTTTCGGACGGAGCTCTTTGCGCCCCTGCTCGCGATCGCCGAGGTCGGCTCGTTCGAGGAAGCGATCGCCGAGAGCAATCGGAGCGAGTACGGCCTCACGGCGGGGATCTATAGTGGCAGAGACGAAGAGGTCGCGCGCTTCTTCGATGAGATCGAAGCCGGCGTCTGCTACGCGAACAAGCGCACCGGCGCCACCACCGGTGCGTGGCCTGGCGCGCAGGCATTCACGGGCTGGAAGGGCTCGGGCTCCAGCGGAAAGGGTGGATGCGGGCCGTATTACGTGATGCAGTTCATGCGGGAACAGAGTCGCACGACCATCCACACAACGGAACAAGAGCCATGACCGCCACCGTCCGTCCCACCACCGCTCCGGCGGCCGCGCGCAACTATCCGAACATCGTGACGCCCGTGCCGGGGCCGAATGCGCGACGCATCGTGGCGCAGGACGAGGCGTTCGCCTCGCCGTGCTACATCAAGGAGTATCCGCTCGTCATCGCGCGCGGTGAGAAGGCGATGGTGGAAGACGTCGATGGCAACCGGTTCCTCGACTTCATGGCGGGGATCGCCGTCGCGTCGACGGGCTACGGACATCCGAAGGTGGTCGCGGCGATCAAGGCGCAGACGGACAAGTTCCTGCACATCTGCGGTTCGGATTTCTACTTCGAGGGGCTCGCGACGTTGTTCGAGCGACTCGCGAAGCTTGCGCCCGGCCCGAGTAAGAAGCGCGTGTTCCTGTCGAACTCCGGTGCGGAGGCGGTCGACGGCGCGATCAAGCTCGCGCGCAATTCCACGCGCCGCGCCGGACTGATCGCGTTCAAGGGCGCGTTCCACGGCCGCACGTACGGCGCGATGAGCCTGACCTCGAGCAAGGTGAAGCAGCATGCGGGCTTCGGCCCGTTGCTCTCCGATGTGTATCACGTGCAGTATGCGAATCCGTACCGTTGCGAGTGCGGACAGGCGCACGCGGATTGCCACCTCCACAGCATAGGTGCGATCGAGGAGCTGTTCGCGCGACAGGTGGATCCGCGAGACGTGGCGGCGATCTTCGTCGAGCCGATCCAGGGCGAGGGCGGCTACATCGTGCCGCCGCCGCAGTTCCTCCCCGCGTTGCGCGCGCTGTGCGACAAGCACGGGATTCTGCTCGTGTGCGATGAGATCCAGTGCGGCGTCGGTCGCACGGGGAAGATGTGGGCGACGGAGTTCTCCGGGATCGAACCGGATATCCTCCTCACGGCAAAGGGGCTCGCGTCCGGCATGCCGCTCGGCGCCATCATCGCGAAGGAGTCGATCACGAAGTGGGAAAACGGCGCGCACGGCTCGACGTTCGGCGGGAATCCCGTCGCGGTGGCGGCCGCGATGGCGACGCTCGACGTCGTCGAGCAGGAGCTCCTGCCGAAGATCCCGGCGCTTGGCGAGAAGCTGATCGGCGCGATGCGCGACCTGCAGAAGAAGCATCCGTCGATCGGCGACGTGCGCGGCAAAGGGCTCATGATCGGCGTCGAGTTCGTGAAGGATCGCGCGACGCGCGAACCGGCGCCGGAGCTGGCGCGCGCGCTCGTCGAGAAAGCGTTCGAGGAAGGGTTGCTCCTGCTGACGTGCGGGAAGAGCGTGCTGCGGCTGGCTCCGCCGCTCGTGATTGATGAGCAGGACATCGACATCGCGGTGTCGATCATCGATCGCGCGCTGACATCGCTGACGTGAGTGGTTCGGCGCCCTCGGCGCCATCATCCGCCGTGTCCAAGGTCGTGTCGATGCGCGATGCCATCGCGCGCTTCGTGCACGACGGCGACACCGTCGTGATCGAGGGATTCACGCATCTAATCAGCTTCGCGGCGGGGCATGAGATCATCCGGCAGAAACGCCGCGATCTCGTGTTGTGCCGGCTCACCCCCGATCTCATCGTCGACCAGATGATCGCAGCGGGCTGCGCGCGAAAGCTCGTCTTCTCCTGGGCCGGTAATCCCGGCGTCGGCTCCTTGCACGCCTTTCGCCGCGCGGTGGAAGCCGGTGTGCCGCCGCTCGAGATCGAGGAGTACTCGCACTTCGGCATGGTCGCGCGTTTCTGCGCGGGTGCGGCGCATCTCCCGTTCTGGCCGCTGCGCGACTACGACGGTACCGACATTCCCGTCGTGAATCCGCGCATCGGCCAGGTGACGTGTCCGTTCACCGGAGAGAAGCTCGCGGCGGTGCCCGCGCTCAATCCCGATGTGACCATCGTGCACGCGCAGCGCGCAGACGTGGACGGGAACGCGCAGATCTGGGGGCTGCTCGGCGTGCAGAAGGAAGCCGCATTCGCATCGAAGCATGTGATCGTCGTCGTCGAGGAGCTCGTGGATAGCGCAGTGGTACGCGCGGATCCGAATCGCACCCTCATCCCCGGCATCATCGTCGATGCGGTTGTCGTCGAGCCGTGGGGCGCGCACCCATCGTACGCGCAGGGACACTATGACCGCGACAACGACTTCTACGTTGCGTGGGAGAGGATCTCGCGCGATCCTGCGTCGCTGCAGAGCTATCTCGACGCGTATGTGATGGGCGTGGAGGATCGCGCCGGCTATCTCGCGCTCCTTCCCGGGCTCACCGAGCGGCTTTCCGCGCGCGCGATGATGTGCGGAGGAGTGAACTACGGCTACTGAGATGATGTACACGGCCGAGGAGATGATGACGGTGATTGCATCGCGCGAGCTGCGCGATGGCGAGGTCGTCTTCGTCGGCATCGGGCTCCCGAATCTCGCGTGCAACCTTGCGCGGGCAACGCACGCACCGAATCTCGTGCTCATCTACGAGTCGGGCGCGGTGGGCGCGCTGCCCGCGCGACTGCCGGTGTCGATCGGTGATCCATCGCTCGTCACCGGCTCGCTGATGACGACGGGAATGGCGGACATCTTCCAGTTCTTCCTGCAGGGCGGACGCATCGAGGTCGGCTTCCTCGGCGGCGCGCAGATCGACAAGTACGGTAACATCAACACGACCGTCGTCGGCAGCTACGCAAATCCGAAGGTGCGGCTGCCCGGGAGCGGCGGCGCTGCGGAGATTGCGACGCACGCGAAGCGCACGCTCATCATCTCGCGCCTGAGCACGCGCGCCTTTCCGGAGGCGGTGGACTTCATCACGAGTCCCGGCAATCGTTCAAAGGGGAAGTCGCGGAAGGAGTGGGGAATGCCGGGCGCGGGGCCGGTGAAGGTGATCACCGATCGCGGCATTCTCGTCGCGTCGGAAGATGATGGCGAGATGGAGCTCGCCGCGCTGTATCCCGGTATTACGACGGAGGATGTCACCTCGCGCGTCGGCTGGACGCTGCGCGTGCGCGACTCACTGGAGGATGTGGCGCCGCCGAGTGCGGAGGAGCTGCGGCTGCTGCGCGAGGTGCTCGATCCGGCGAAGCTGTTTCTCAAGGGGAGCTGAGTGGCCTCCGGCGCGGTGAAGGCGTATTGGCGCGCCAGTCGTGCTCCGCGCTACAGCTTCACCTTCGCGCTCCCGCTGCTCGCGCTGTACGAGCTTCTCGCTGCAATCCTTCCGCTCGGCGAGACGCACGGGGTGCGCAACGGCGCCGACGTCATACTCAAATCGGTGTTCTACGCTGCGTTCGGGCGGTGGGGACCGCTGGCCTTTGGCGGGCTCCTCGTCGGAATCTTCTTGTGGGGTGCGATAAGAGATGCGCGCGCGAACGGTGAGCCGCTGCGCGCATCGTTCTTCATGTGGATGCTCGGTGAGTCCGTCGCGCTCGCCCTGGTATTCGGTGTCGTCGTCGGTCTGATCACCGCGCGACTGCTCGGCACGCTGCACATGCTGTCGCTCGCGCCGATGCAGCAGCTCGACACGCCGACGAAGCTCATGGTCTCGCTCGGCGCCGGCCTGTACGAGGAGCTGCTCTTCCGTGTGATACTGGTGAGCGGGCTGGCGACGTTCGGGCGGGTGATTCTCAGGATGACCCCGCGCATCTCCGGCGCATTCGCTGTAGTGCTCGGCGCAGCGATTTTCTCGGCATTTCACTACGTGGGCGCGTACGGAGATGTATTCACCGTGCAGTCGTTCACGTTCCGGCTGATCGCCGGACTTTTCTTCAGCGCGCTCTACCTGTTGCGCGGATTCGGCATCGTGGCGTGGACGCACGCGCTGTACGATGTCTTTCTGATCTTCGCGTGACGACCTTCAAGGAGACTCTCGTGCGCCGCATTCTGCTCGCTGTCGTGACTCTCGGTGCCGCCGGCTCGCTCCCCGCGCAGCGGGAGGCGGTGCTCAAGCAGATCAACGTGCCGCACCCGTATTACTTCCGCGAGATGTACCTGCCGCAACTCACGACTGGGCCGAGCACCGCTGCGTGGATGCCGGATGGCTCGGCGCTCGTGTACTCGATGCGTGGATCGTTGTGGAAGCAGACACTCGGCACGACGGTGGCGGCGCAGCTGTCAGCAGGCGGTGGCTATGACTATCAGCCGGATGTCTCGCCAGATGGGAAGTGGGTGGTGTTCGACCGTTACGATGGCAACGAAATCGAGCTCGAGATACTCGAGCTCGCGACAGGCAAGGTGGCAGCGGTGACCAGCAACCACGCGGTGAACCTCGAGCCGCGCTGGTCACCGGACGGAAAGCGCATCGCGTTCGTGAGCACGGCGTTCGAGGGACGTTGGCACGTGTACACGATGGAGATGCGCGACGGGCGCGGTGCGGAGCCGAAGCGCATCACGACGGATCGCGACAGCAAGCTCCCGCGCTACTACTACAGCGTGTATGATCACTATCTGTCGCCTTCCTGGTCGCCGGATGGAAAGGAGCTGATCGTGATCTCGAATCGCGGGCAGATTTGGGGCACGGGCGGCTTTTGGCGGATGAGCTCCGAGCCGGGTGACTCGATGCGGCTGATCCACTTCGAGGAGACGACGTGGAAGGGGCGTCCGGATTGGTCGCCCGACGGCCGGCGCGTCGCGTACAGCTCGTATCTCGGCACGCAGTACAACCATCTGTGGCTCATGACGAGTGACGGTGGGGTGCCGCTCGAGCTGACGTACGGATCGTTCGATGAGACGAGCCCTCGCTGGTCGCACGATGCGCGGCACATCGCGTACATCTCGAACGAGGGCGGGAACACTGCGCTGTGGGTGCTCGACGTGCCCGGCGCGGCGAAGCGGAAGATCGAGGCGAAGAGTCTCACGTACATCGAGCCTGTGGGCGCGCTCACCATTTCGATTACGGATGATGCAGGGAAGCCGCTCGACGCGCGCGTCTCCGTCACGAGTGCAGATGGCCGAAGCTGGGCGCCCGCGAGCGCGCTGATGCATGCCGACGATTCGTTCGATCGCAGCGAGCGCCACTACGAGGTCGGCTACTATCACAGCTCCGGTGGATCGACGGTTACCGTGCCCGCGGGCACGACGACGGTCGAGGTGACGAAAGGGCTCGAGTATGCCGTCGCCACGCGGACGGTATCGGTGAGCGCGAACGGCACGAAGTCGTTGCGCGTCGTCATGCACCGTCTCGTGAACCTCCCCGCGGGCGGCTGGTTCAGCGGCGATCTCCACGTGCACATGAACTATGGCGGCACCTATCGAACGGTGCCGGCGCAGCTCGCCTTCATGGCGCGCGCCGAAGATCTGCACGTGATCGAAGAGCTGATCGTGAACAAGGAGCAGCGCGTTCCCGATATCTCGTACTTCGACAATGGGAAGCCCGATCCCGTGTCGACGCCGTCGATGCTCATCGTGCACGGGCAGGAATTCCACACCAGCTACTGGGGACACAGCGGATTACTCGGGCTGACGAAGAACATTCTGTTACCGGGCTACGCCGCGTATGCGAACACACCCGCGGCCAGCCTCTATCCCGCGAATGCGAACGTCTTCGATCTCGGACATGCGCAGGGCGCGCTCACGGGCTATGTCCATCCGTTCGACGAGATCCCGAATCCGGAGGACACTGTCTCGCGTGTCACAAGCGAGCTCCCCGTCGACGTCGCGCTTGGAAAGGTCGACTACATGGAGATCCTGGGCTTCAGCGACCATCGGTCGACGGCCGCCGTGTGGTACCGATTGCTCAACTGCGGCTTCAGAATCCCCGCAGGGGCGGGCACCGATGCGATGACGAACTTCGCGTCGCTGCGCGGCCCCGTGGGGATGAACCGCGTCTACGTGCACAGCGGCACGCCGCTGAATCACGCGAGCTGGATGCGCGCGATCAAGGCGGGGAAGACCTTCGCGACGAATGGCCCGCTACTCACGCTCGTCGCAGACGGCAAGGAAGCCGGAGACGAGATCGCATTCCCGCTCGGGTCGCACACGATGTCCGTACGCGCGACGATGCACTCGATCGTCGCCGTCGATCACCTCGAGCTCGTGCAGAATGGAAAGGTCGTGGCCACGGTGCCGATGTCGGCGGACCACAAGAGCGCGGCGGCACGACTGGATGTGAAGGTCGATCGCAGCGGCTGGATCACGCTGCGCGCGTGGAGCGATCACGCGACTCCGCCCATCCTTGATATTTATCCGTTTGCGACGACGAGCCCCGTCTATCTCACGGTCGCCGGCATCCCTCCACGCTCGCCGGAGGACGCTCGCTTTTTCATCGATTGGGTGGATCGGCTGCGCGAAGGCGCTGAGCGCCACGCGGGATGGAATAGCGCCGGGGAAAAGGCGTCGGTGCTGGAGCTGATCTCCCGTGCCCGCGCGGAGTTCGAGTCGCGCGCGTACGAGATCGCGGTATCGCGCTGAGTCAGGGCGGCGGCGGCGACGACGTGTCGCGCTCGCGCATCCCACCGCCCGGCCGGCACGACGCCACGTGCGCCGCGTGTCGCGATGTCACGATCGATCGCGCGCACTTGGGACATGGTCGGCAGCACTCGAGTATGTGCATGACGACGGCGCCGGCGCGATGACATGCGCATCGGCATTCATCAGTGGACTGCTCCTGGAGCATGCCCGCCATGATTATCTCGCACGATGAGGTGAACCAGCGTGTCCGTTTTCAATGTGCGATGTGATGTGCATCACACACGAGTCTCTTTCGCGGCAAGAGCATGGGGCTGAATCCACCATTGCGCAAGTGGAGCAGCCCAAGCCGTTGCGTTCAGCCTGATGCGATATCCTGAGCTTTTCCTGATCGTGCCGATTCGTACGCTGCCTCGAGCACCGCAGCCACATTGGTGATGTCCGCCAGCGAAGGCTCGAGATCATCGGCGTCGATCGCGTCCGCAAATGCATTGAACAGTCCAGCGAACCACGAGGGATAGGCGGACTTGTCGAGCTGCGCCGAAAAGTCGAACGACTCGACCTCCCCTTCGCGCTCGAGACGCAGCACGCCGCCGATCCAGTCGATCGAGCCGGCGTCGCCGATGAAGCGAACGTGACTCTCACGATGCCGCGCGGCCCACGTCAGAAACATCACGCCGAGACGCTCGGGATATTCGAACAGGAGATGCGCGCTGTCTTCGACATCGTAGTCACGGTGGCGCAGCAGCCCCGTCCACGCGCGCACGCGCGGAGGGACGCCAGCCGCGTCGAGCATTTGGTAGATGAGATGCGTGCCGTGGTCGAGAAGAATTCCGCCGCCCGCATCCGCGCGCAGGCCGCGCCACGGCGTCGCGTCGGCACTCGTGCCGCGATCCGCCATCAGCCGGTAGACGTGCAACTCCGCGAGATGCCAGCGACCGATGGCGCCGTCGGCCAGCCACTTGCGCAGCTGCACCCAGACCGGATTGTAGCGATACTGGTGACAGGGCATGACGACGCGGCCGGCCGCGCGCGATGCGTCGGCGATCCGGCGCGCCTCGGCCGTCGTGAGCGCGACGGGCTTCTCGCAGAGCACATGATAACCTTGCTCGAGCGCCCACAGCGTGAGATCGAGATGCGACGACGTCGGCGTGCAGATGTCGACGAAGTCCACATCGCTTATCGTGCGCAGCAAATCGCGCGACGTGAGCTGGGGAACGCCGGCCAGTGGCACGACGTTCGGCGCTGCATCGACCGTCGCGACGATCTCGAGGCGATTGCGCATTGCGTCGTCGAACATGAAGCCGGGGATGTGCGACCCCCGGGCGACGCCGCCGAGTCCGATCACCGCACCGCGATGCTTCCGCGTGCGCGGCGATGCGGCCACCGCGTCCCGTAGTGGCGACGCGGTCATTGCTGCACGCTCACTCACCGTGCGAGCGAGTCCGCAGTTTCGCGGAGAATGTCCTCGGTGATCGCGAGCGCCTCCATCGCCAGCTCTTCGCTGATGACGAGCGGCGGGTTGATGCGCACTTCGGGATTGTAGATCATCGACAGCACGCCGCGCGCGAGACACTTGTCGAAGATCTGACGCGTGATCTTCTTGTCGACCAGCGTGTCCGTGCCCGGCTCCACGATGTCGAAGCCGATCATGAGACCGCGGCCGCGCGCATCCTTGATGATGGGGATCTCACGCTCCCACCGCTGAATCTCGGCGAGCATTTTCTCGCCGACCTTGCGCGAGTTCTCCACGAGTCCCTCTTCCTGGATCGTTTCGATCGTGACACGCGCCGCCGCAGCCGCCATCGGGTTGCCGCCGTAGCTCGACGAGCTGCCGCTCGGATTCGCCCACGGCTTCGCGAACGCAACCTTTTCCCGCACGAGCAACCCGCTCATCGGGAAGCCGCCGCCGAAGCCCTTGCCGCACGTCATGATGTCCGGAACGATGGAGCCTTCGTGCTCGATCCCCCAGAATTTTCCGGTGCGACCGAAGCCCGTGATCATCTCGTCCGCGATGAGCAGCGCGCCGATCTCGTCGCACAGCTGGCGCAGTGCCTTCATGAAGCCGCGGCGCGGCACGATGTTGCCGGCCGTTCCCTGGATCGGCTCGACGATGATCGCCGCGATGTCGTTCGAGGTCTCGAACTGAATCTTCCGCTTGAGGAAGCCGATCGCGTCGCAATCGCAGTCGCGGTGCGACTTGTCGAAGCCGCAGCGGTGCGCGGGATCGTACGGCGACAGGTAGCGTCCCGGCACGAGCGGCCCGAGATCGAATTTGAAGTTGGAGCCGAGCAGCGGGAGCACACCCGCCGTCTTGCCATGGAAGGCGCCCCAGAAGCCGATGACTTCATTCTTGCCCGTGTACGACTTCGCGAGGCGCAGCGCTGATTCGACTGCCTCGGCACCGCTGGAGTAAAGCTGCGTGCGGTTGATGTCGCCTGGTGCGAGATCGGCGAGCATCTTCACGAGGACGGCGCGGTTCTCGGAGGTAAAGCTGCCGACGTGGATCTTCGCGATCTGCTTCTGCATCGCGGCGACGTACTTCGGATGCGCGTAGCCGAGGCTCGCGACGCCGATGCCGGCCATGAGATCGATGAAACGATTGCCGTCGACGTCGAAGAGCAACGCGCCCTCGCCATGGTCGATGCAGATCTGGCTGAAGAGGGCGAAGCTCTGTGCGCCGGGTGCGAGGTGTAGCTGCTCCTCGTCGAAGATCTCACGGGATTTGGAGCCCGCGACCCACTCTGGCGTCTCGACGTTCGTCACGTATACCGTCCGCGAATCAGATGAAATTGGGAATACGATCGCACGTCAGAATCCGTGCATCGTGCCTCGTGCAGCTACAGGGAAACAGCGCGCTCAGGCGACAGAAAAATTATCGGAAATGCCCGTGTTATACCAGCAATGGGCCCAACATCAAGAGTTCTTTGTCCATTGATACTAACCAGAGTACGTCAATGATGCCTGTCCGAATTGTCAGGTACTGCGAAGCGTGCGCATGACGTCTGCCACGGCCCTCACGGTGGCGTCGATCTCGATCGGACGATTCGCGTGCGCGGGAGGCGGCTCCGTTCCGCGATGGTAGCGGTCGAGCGACTCAGGATCCTTCAGCACATGCCCCGTGAGCACGCAGACGACGCTCGCATCCCGAGCGATCGTGCCCGCAAGTAGCATCTGCCGCACCCCGGCGACGCTCGCCGCGCTCGCCGGCTCGCAGCCGACGCCAGCGGCATCGATGATCGCTTTCGCCTCCATGATGTTACCGTCGCTCACCGACGTCACGACGCCGTTGGTCTCGCGAATCGATTGCACCGCGCGCTGATAGCTCGCGGGCGCGCCGATGTTGATGGCGGTCGCGATCGTGTTCGCGCGCACGGTGTGGCGCACGCGGAAGTTCTCGCGAAAGCTCATCGCGAACGGCGCCGCGCCATCCGACTGCACGGCGAGCAGCCGCGGCACCTTCGTGATGAGCCCGAGCTCGACGGCCTCGCGCAGCGCTTTGCCGAACGCCGCAGTGTTGCCGAGATTCCCCGCCGGAAGCGCAATCCAGTCGGGCGCCTCCCAATTCAACTGCTCGAGCATCTCGAAGACGATCGTCTTCTGCCCTTCGATGCGATACGGATTGATCGAGTTGAGCAGATACGCGCCGAGCGCCTCGCTCGATTCGCGCACCAGGCGGAGACAGTCGTCGAAATCGCCGCGCACCAGCAGCGTGTGCGCGCCGTACGCCAGCGATTGCGTGAGCTTGCCCAGCGCCACCTTCCCGAGCGGCACGAGCACGAGCGCCGGAATCTCCGCGAGCGCCGCGTACGCCGCCATTGACGCACTCGTGTTGCCCGTCGACGCGCACGCCACCGCCGTCGCGCCGACGCGTACCGCCTGCGTGACACCGACGGTCATCCCGCGGTCCTTGAACGACCCCGTCGGGTTCATCCCCTCGTGCTTGATCTGGAGCGCGGGCACGCCCACCCAATCCGCAATCTTCTTCCGTGCGATGAGCGGCGTGTTGCCCTCGGGCCACGAAACCGCGGCGGCCGCGCCGTTCGGGAGCACCAGTGGACCAAAGCGCCACACCCCGGAGGTCGACGTCGATGTGCGGAATCGGGACGCCAGCGCCGCGCCTCGCTCTATCGGACGGCTGTGGCGGAGCTCGAGCAACCCTCCACAGTATGGGCATTGTGGGCGTGGGTCGAGCTCGTCCAGCTCCCGTGCGCAGCGCAGGCAGCGTTGCACCGAGGTCACCTCGGCGAGTAGCGTATTTTCCATGTATAAGGAGGATACATGGCGCCTGAGGGCATTGAAAGTGCGCAGGCAACACCGTGGCTGATGTAGTGTCTCAGTGAGAAGCGCCCCGGCGATTCCCCCGAAGGGCATTCCGCACTACACTGCAGCAGCGATTCCGACATCACGCATGACCCCCGAGGGCCGATGACCCGCGTCCGTGTTTCCATGCTGGCTGCCGTTCTGCTCGTACCGCTCACGACTGGCGCATGGCTGATCGAGCGACGCTCGACGCACGACAGCGCGCGACTGTTCGACCAGGTGCTTTCGCTGGTCTCCGATCGCTTCGTCGATACGGTGCCGAGCGCGGATCTGTACGAAAAAGCGGCGCGCGGTCTGGTGCGCGAGATCAACGATCCGTACGCGGCGCTCTATTCGCCAAAGCAGCTCGCCGAGTTCACGGCGAGCACGGGCGGGCGTTATGCGGGACTCGGAATGCTCGTCGAGGATCAGCGGGGCGTCACGGTGGTGAGCCGAGTCTATCCACACACGCCGGCCGAAGCGGGCGGTGTGCACGACGGCGATCACATCGTCGCGGTGGAGAATCAGCCGGTGCACGGCTGGAAGCTCCCGCAGGTTACCGAAGCGCTGAAGGGAAACCCGGGCACGCAAGTGAGCGTCACCTTCGCGCGCCCCGGTGTGGCGCTGCCGATCTCGCTCAAGCTGACGCGCGCGGTCATTCATATCCCCGCGGTTCCGTATACGATTTTGCTCGACGGCAAGATTGGCTATCTCCCGCTGTTGCAGTTCAACGAGACGTCGGGCGATGAGTTCCAGAAGGCGGTGCAGACGCTCACGAAGGAGGGTGCGCGGGGCATCGTGATCGATCTTCGCGGCAACGGCGGTGGCATCGTCGATCAGGCGATCGACATCAGCAACCTGTTCCTGAAGGAAGGCGCCGAGATCGCGACCGTGCGTGCGCGCTCGGGCGAGGTGCAGCGTTACGCCGCGCGCGAAACGCCGCTGGCGCCGACGTTGCCGCTGGTCGTGCTCACCGATGGTTACACGGCGTCGGCGAGCGAGATCGTGGCGGGTGCGCTCCAGGATCACGACCGCGCGCTGGTCGTCGGCACGACTTCATTCGGAAAGGGGCTCGTACAGTCGCTCTTCACGCTGGATGGCGGGTGGGCGCTCAAGCTGACGACGGCAAAGTGGTATACGCCGAGCGGCCGCTCGATCCAGAATGAGCGCAAGGTCGTCGATGGGCGGCTCGTCGAGGAGCCGGATTCGCTCGAGACGGACACGGTCAAGAAGAACCGCCCGCAGTTCAAGAGCGATGCTGGCCGCGCGATCTATGGCGGCGGTGCGATCACGCCGGACGTCGTCGTGCAGCCGGATACGCTCGACGCGCCGGAGCAGCAGTTCCTGAAGGCGATCACGCCGAAATCGCAGGAGTTCTACATCACGCTGTACAACTACGCGATGGAGCTCAAGCAGAAGGTCCATCCCGACTTCGTCGTGACCCCCGAGTGGCGCGATGAGCTCTACCGCCGTCTCACCGCGGCCGGCGTTCCGATCGACAAGAAGCTTTACACCGATGCCACCCCCGAAGTCGATCGCGTACTCGGCGATCGTGTTGCGCGGTTCGCGTTCGGTGACTCGACGGCGAAGCGCCGCGAGCTGTCGGACGACAATCAGTTGGTGCGCGCGGTCGAGCTTCTGCGGAAGGGAACGACGCAGCAGGATCTGTTCACGCTGGCGCAGCACGAGCCGACCAGCGGAACGAAGTGATCGCATAGCTACTCGCGTCGTGCGCTCCCTGTTTGGACTTCTATGTCTCGCTCTTGCTCCCGCGGTGCTGCACGCACAGGCGCCGCGGACGATTGCGCGCTACGGCTTCGATGACGGTGCGATCGTCATCAGCGTGCGCGAGGGCGGAGTGATCGCCGTCGCCGGCGCGCAGGGCGACAGCGCGGCGACGGTCGCCTTCACCGCGAGCAACGCGCGCGCGTGGACGGACTCTACGCGGCGATTCACGACTCGCGCGGCGCCGAAAAAGGCGACGATCGTCGTGCTGCAGCGCAGCACGATCTCCGAAGCGGCGGACAGCGGCGCGGCCCTGAGCTTCCTGCGTCGCGCGGCGTCGGATACAACGACGTTCGAGCTGCTCTTCTCGACGCGCGGCTACGGGAAGTTTCCGCTCGCGCTCGAGCGACGGGAGGCGGTACTGTTCTTCGCGGCGATGCGACGCGCGGTCGACGCGACGCGTCCGCCTGTCGCGCCAAAGGCTGCTTCGAAGGCGAAGGCGACGAAGAGGAAGAGCACGACGAAGACGACGACCGAAACGCCGGTAGCGAAGCCCTAACGCCGCCAGCCGATCATGCGATCGGCCCTCCACTCCGATGGCTCTGTGCGATCACTGTCCGCCGCGACGGTCGCGATGTCGGCCACGTCGGCGCGAACATCGGCGAGAATCGCATTTGGTGGCGTGAATCCATCGGGGCGCTCGTGCAGCCAGTTCGAGAGCACGATCACGTAGAGGCCGCGGTCAGGATCGATCCACAAGGAGGTCCCCGTGAAGCCCGTGTGTCCGTAGGCGCGCTCGCTCATGTGCTGGCCGCAGCTCGCGCCGCCCGCGCAGGTGTCCCAGCCGAGCGCGCGCCATCCGGCGGAACGGCGCGTGAAGAGCGCGACGGTGCTGTCGGCGACGACGCGCCTGCCGTCGAGCGTGCCGCCGTTGAGGAGCATCTGCGCGAAGCGGGCGAGATCGGATGCGGTGGAGAAGAGTCCCGCGTGGCCGGCGACGCCTCCGAGCGCGTAGGCGTCGCCATCGTGCACTTCACCCTTCAGCATGTGGCCGCGTGCGCTGTGTATCTCCGTCGGCGCCGTGTGCGCGCGGAGCGATGCGACGGGCCGATAGCCGGTGCTCGTCATCGCGAGCGGCGCGAAGATCCGGCGATGCACGAAGCGGTCGAGCGGCTCGTGCGCGATCGCCTCGACGACGAAGCCGAGGACGTCCATGCCGACGTCGGAGTACTGCTGCACCGTGCCGGGCGGATTCTCGAGCGCGGTCGCGAGCACGATCGCGCGGGCGCGCGCGGGTGAGTGTGTGCGATGCGAGAGGTTACTTCCCGCGGGGAGCCCGGATCGATGCTCGAGCAGCTCACGAATCGTGACGCGCGCCTTGGCGCCGCGCGCGAAAGCGGGGAGATAGCGCGATACTGGCGCGTCGAGCGAGATGCGATGCGCATCGTAGAGCACCATCACCGCGCTCGTGGTGGCGACCACCTTCGTGAGCGATGCGAGATCGTAGAGCGTGCGCTCCGGCGAGACTGCTGTGCTCGCGGGCGACCAGTCGAGGGTGCCGTAGCCACGCGAGAGCACGGTGCTCCCGCGCCGCCCGATCACCACAGCAGCGCCGGGAAAGCCCGCGGCGGCCACGCCTTCCTCGAGCACGCGATCGACGGCGGCAAGGCGTGCGGCCGACATCCCCACGCTGTCCGGCGCGCGCGCCGGGAGCGGGCAGGGCCTGCCGATCGTACACAGGAGGGCGAGGAAGGGAAGCAGCATCCTCGGGTGACGAGCGCGCGCCGAGGGGCGCAACGGTCGTCACGAATCGTTACGCCATGCGACTACGGCCTCTTGTAGATCACTCCGCCCTTCATCACGAGCGCGACCTGGCGCAGCACGTGGATGTCCTTCGTTGGGTCGCCTGTGACCGCGACGAGATCAGCGAAAAGTCCGGGCTTCACGGAGCCGAGCTTCTTATCGAGATGCAGCACCTTCGCATCGACGCTCGTGGCGGCGCGGAGCGCGGCGATCGGCGTCATCCCGTAGTCGACGAGGAGCTCGAGCTCGCGCGCGTTGTCGCCGTGTGGGAACACGCCGACGTCGCTCCCGTTGCAGATCGTGACGCCCGATGCAAGCACCAGCGCGAAGGTCGCGCGGCGATGCTTGATCGATGCCGGCTCGGGATCGACGCCTTTCTTCCAGCCGCGATACTGCGCGATCGCGTCCCCGGCGGCGAGCGTCGGGCAGAGCGCGATCCCGCGTTCCTTCATGAGCTGCAGCGTCGAAGCCGATACGTCATCCGCGTGCTCGACGGTCTCGACGCCCGCGAGCACCGCGCGCCGAATCGCCGTGTCGCTGTATGCGTGCACGGCGACGGCGCGTCCACTCGCGCGCGCGGTCTGTACGACGAGATTGACCTCTTCCTGCGAGAAGGTTGGACGCGTCTCGCCGTTGGGTCCCCACCGATAGTCGCCGTAGATCTTGATCCAGTCCGCGCCCTTCGCGATCTGGCTGCGCACGGCGTGGATCAGCGGGTCGACTCCATCCGCTTCTTCCGCGCCCTGCGGAACTTCCCAGCGCGGGTCGAAGCCCTTGGGCCCGTACGCTCCCGTCGCGACGATCGCGCGCGTGACCACGAGCATCCGTGGTCCGGGAATGATCCCCTGCTCGATCGCCTGCTTGAGGCCGACGTCGGAATACCCCGCGCCTTCGGTGCCAAGGTCGCGGATGGTCGTAAAGCCCGCGAGCAGCGTGTTGCGCACGTGGTTGGTCGCGCGCGCGACCCGAAGCGCGAGCGGCTCGTGGAGCACCTGATCGTCCCACGGCGTCTCGTTGTACGGATGCAGAAAGACGTGCGAGTGCGCGTCGATGAGACCGGGGAGGAGCGTTGCGCCGGGTAAATCGATGCGCTTCGCGTCGGCAGGTGCGTGCACAGACTCCGCACTGCCCGCGGCGACGATTCTATCGGCGTTCACGAGCACCACCCACCCCACGTGCATTGTCGCGCCGTCGAAGACTCGCGCAGGGACGAGCAGCGTCGAGCCCTGCGCGGCGAGGGCAAGCGGAGTGGCGAGCAGCAGAAGCAGCAAACGCGCGAAGCGCATGTCGAGTCAGGGAAGAAGGAAACCCATCTTATCCTCGGCGCCAGTCCGCAGCCACCCGCCGCGCGTCGCGCCGCGCTCGCCTGGCCTACCGCCGGCGTTTTACATTCCGCCGTGCCCGACGCCGCCATCCGCACCCAAAAACTCCGCAAGGTCTACACGACCGCGCCGCCGAAATCCGGGCGCGGCGCGCCCGGCATCGCCGCCGACGCATCGCGCGCGCCGGCGGAGCGCCGCAACGGGAGCGAGGTCGTCGCGCTCGAATCGCTCGATCTCGAGATCCAGTCCGGCGAGTTCTTCGGCCTCCTCGGCCCCAATGGTGCAGGGAAGACCACGATGATCGGCATCTGTACCACGCGCGTGCTGCCGACGTCGGGGACCGCGATCATCGAGGGCGCGGACGTGCGCACGCAGCCCGCGCTCGTGCGCCAGCGCATCGGCGTCGTTCCGCAGCGGCCGAATCCCGACAGCAGCTTGAACGTTCGCGAGAATCTCGTCTTCCACGCGGCGTACTTCGGCATTTCACGCTCCGTCGCGAACGCTCGCGCAATGGCGCTGCTCGAGAAGCTCGGAATCGCCGAGCGCGCCGAGGCGAAGGTCATGCAGCTCTCCGGAGGACAGCAGCAGCGCCTCATGATCGCGCGCGCGCTGATCCACGAGCCGCGCGTCATCTTCCTCGATGAGCCGACGGTGGGGCTCGATCCGCAGGCGCGCCTCGACCTGTGGACGATCCTTCGTGATCTTCATTCCCAGGGGCGCACGATCGTGATGACGACTCATTACATGGAGGAGGCGGACAAGCTCTGCGACCGACTCGCCATCGTCGACCAGGGAAAGCTTCTCGCGATCGACACCCCGGAGGCGCTCAAGGCACGCGCGCCGGGCGGTACGATAATCGAGCTCGTGCTCGACGGCAGCGGCGCCGAGCTGCTCGCCGATGTGCGCGCGGTGCCCGGTGTGTCCAGCGGGGAGCTCACGCAGAACAGCGTCCGCGTCTACAGCGATCGGGGTGGCGAAGTCATCGCAGCGCTCGTCACGATTGCGACCTCGCACGGCCGTGCGATTCGCGACATCCATCTCGCGCCGCCGAGCCTCGAAACGCTCTTCATCTCGCTCACTGGAAGGCAGCTCACATGACGAGCGCACTCACCGACCTCGCGCAGCGCCCCGCCGCGGGACGGATCTTCCTCGCGCTACTCCGGCGCGACATCAACGTCGCGCGGCGCGAGCTGCCGTACTTCCTGTTGCGCACGACGCTGCAACCGCTCCTCTTCATCATCGTCTTCGGGTTGCTGCTGCCGCGGATGGGCTACGTCGGCAACGCGTACAAGGCCGCGCTGCTTCCCGGTGTGCTCGCGGTCAGCCTCGCGTTCTCGAGCGTGCAGTCCGTCGCGCTTCCGATGGTCGCCGACTTCGGCTGGACGCGCGAGATCGAGGACCGCCTGCTCGCTCCTGTCTCGCTCGAGCTCATCGCGCTCGAGAAAATCGTCTCCGGTGTGCTGCAGGGATTGATTGCCGCGCTCTTCGTGCTGCCGATCGCGCGCCTGATCATGGGCCCCATCGATGGTCTCACCGCCGCGCACTTCGGGCTCGTGATCTTCATCGTCCTCCTCGGCGCCACCGCGTTCTCTGTGCTAGGGCTGCTCATGGGATCGCTCGTCAGTCCGCAGCAGATCGGGCTGATGTTCAGTGTGATCGTCGCCCCGATGATCTTCTTCGGATGCGCGTACTATCCGTGGGAGAATCTCTCGGTGTTCCCGGTGATGAAGTACGCGGTGCTGATCAACCCGCTCGTCTACGTGGCCGAGGGGATGCGTGGCGTGCTCACGCCGGGGATGCCGCACATGGATCTGCGTGCGGTAAGCGGTGCACTCATGGTCATCATCGCGATCTTCTGGACGCTCGGGCTCCGCAGCTTCAGGAAGCGCGCGATGGGGTGAGGCCGGCGCTCAGGATGCCTTCTGCGCGGCGTCGATGCCGACCCATCCGTCGGGCACGTTGATGGCTTCGATCCCCGCGGCGGAGAGCAGGCTCGCAGCGACGGCGGAACGAGCCCCGCGCTGACAGTACACCGCGATCGGCCGGTCGCGCGGCAGCGACGCGAGTGCGCGCGGGAGATCACCCAACGGGATATGATGCGCCTCTCGATGATGGCCCGTGTTCCACTCACTTTTCGAGCGTACGTCCACGAGCATGACGGCCTTGTTCTCCACCTGCTTCAACAGCGTCTCGGACGAGAACTGGCGGATGCGTCCGAGCGCGCGGCCGCCATCGACCCACGCGATGCACGCGTCCTCGTTGAAGATGCCGGAGATCCGATCGAGCCCGATCAGCGTCAGCGCGCGCGCAGCGGCGAGCGCCGTTGCGCGTTCATCGGCGAGCAGGTAGATGTCGTGGTCGTAGGGAAGGAGCGAGCCGGCGAGCGTCGTGAACGACCCGCCCCACGGAATGTTGAGCGTCCCCGGCACGTGCGCGCGCGAGAAGCGCTCGGGTGCGCGGACATCGATCACGAGTGCGCCCGCGAGGCCCAGCTCCGCCAGTGAGTCCGGTGCAGGCGACGGCGGCTCCTCGCGCGCACCGAGCACAGGGGGTCCGTCGCGGTTGATGCGCTTCATCGTGCCGAAGTACGCCGGCGGCTCCGGCTGACCGTCGAGCACGCGGTCGACGAAGGTGTCGACGTTGCGCTCGGAGAACGCCCAGTTCGACAGTCGCTCGTAGCCGACGGTCGATGACGGCATGTCGCCGAGCGACTTGCCGCACGCGCTGCCAGCGCCGTGTGCGGGCCAGATCTGCATATAGTCGGGGAGCTTGCGGATGCGGCTGAGCGAAAGAAAGAGCTGACGTGCGCTCGCCTCCTTCGTTCCCGCTTCGTTCGCCGCGCGCTCGAGCAGATCGGGGCGGCCGACGTCGCTCACGAACACGAAGTCGCCGGTGAGGATCGCGACGGGCTCCTCCGCCGTGTCGAGGGAGCGCACGACGAAGGAGAGATGCTCCGGCGTGTGTCCCGGCGTATGTCGCGCGGTGAAGCGCACGCGTCCAACGTCGAACATGTCCGAGTCGTGCAGGAGCGTGGCACCGTCCGCCTCGGCGAACTCGTAGCGCCAGTCGGGGGGACCGGCTGCCGAGAGGAGCAGCTGCGCGCCCGTGCGCGCGACGAGCTCGCGCGTGCCCGACACGTAGTCCGCGTGGATGTGCGTCTCGGCCACATGCGTGATGTGGAGCCCCGCGGCCGCAGCCGCTTCGATGTATTGATCGGGATCGCGAATCGGATCGACGACGATCGCCGAGCGCGTCGCGCTGCACCCGATGAGATAGCTCATCTGGGCGAGTTGTTGTTCGTGAAAACGGCGCAGGATCATCTAGCCTTCCGTCTGAGCGTGGCGTTTGACGTAGTCCAGCGCGAGCGCGGCGTAATCCGGCGAGCGAAGCCCGATGGCGGCGGCGCGTTGCTGCGCCTCGTCGATCGGAAGGTGCTGGTCGAGCACCAGGTACGGGAGTAGCAGTGCGCCGACCCGGTTCGCGGACTGGCAGTGGATGAGCGCCGGACGGTTGCGCGAATCGCGGAGGAAGTCACGAAGCACATCGAACTGACGATCGACGAGGGTCTCATGGCTCACCGGCAGCGGAAGATAGGTGAGCCCTGCCCGGGCGATTTCAGCTGCCTCATCGTGTCCGCGAGGCTCACTCGGCTCGCGGAGGTCGACGACCGCCTTGAACCCCGACCGTGCAAGGTCGCTCCAGGCAGTGGCACCCGGCTGTCCGGAGGTCGCGACATCCGGTGTCGCGCATCCACCGTACGGCAGCAGGGCAACGATCGCCTTCATCACACTTTCATCCATCGAATTCGCACCGGTCGTCATGCATGGAAGATGCACCGTGGAAGCGGCCATGTGAACCACATCGTTGTAGGAGTAGACGCACTCGTTCATCTTGGCGCAATGCATGCTGGCGTTCGCCGTACTTTTTTGCTGGTCTCGATGCTCTGTGCGGCCGCGCTTGCTGCCGGCGGCGCGGCCGCGCAGCAGACGACGATTCCGCATCTGCGCTGGCGCACGCTCGACACGCGTTACTTCCGCTTTTTCTTCACGGCGGATGCCACGCCGTGGACGCGCGACGTCGCCGCGCGCATCGACGCTGCGCACGAGGCCGTGGCGGCGCTCGTCGGCAGCGCGCCGACGCAGCGCGTCGTCGTGATCGTCGAGGATCCGAACAACGTCTCGAACGGCTTCGCGCTTCCGCTTCTCGATCATCCGCTGATCTTTCTCTGGCCGACGCCCCCCGATCCATCGACGCTGCTGGGCACGGGCGCGTGGAGCGATCAACTCTCGATTCACGAGTTTGCGCACATCGCGCATCTGACGCGCGAGTCGCGCAATCCGGGGGTGCGGCGTCTCACGGCGCTGCTGCCGGTCAGCTTCGGGCCGGTCGCGGTCCATGCGCCGCGCTGGGTGACGGAGGGCTACGCGACGTTCGTGGAGGGGCGCATCGTGCGAGGCGTTGGGAGGCCGCACGGCGCCTGGCGGCCGGCCGTGCTTCGCCAGTGGGCGATCGAAGGGCAGCTTCCGACGTACGCCGCGCTCGACGGCTCACCGCGCTTCGAGGGCGGCGACATGGCGTATCTCGCGGGCTCGGCGTTTCTCGAGTGGCTCGCTGCGCGCACCGGTGATTCGAGCGTGGTTCATCTCTGGCGGCGAATGTCCGCGCGCGTGCCGCGCACGTTCGCCGACGCGTTCACCGGCGTGTATGGCGCGCCACCCGATGAGCTGTACGGCATCTTTGCGGCGGAACTCACACACGATGCGCTCGATGCGGTTGCCGCGCGCGAGGGCGGCCGCGGAGGCGCGTTGCTCGCGTCGGCGACGGACACCGCAGGTGCGGATGAGGAAGGCGAGCTCGTGCAGCGGCTGCATTGGGCCACGGGAGCGCCGGCGCTCTCGCGCGACGATTCGCTCTTGGCGCTCGTGCGCACCGATCCGCAGCATTCACCGCGCGTCGTGATTCTCGATCTGCATCGGCACGCGCCCGATAGCGCGTCGCTGCTTCGCGCCGCGCGCGCGCATGCGCTCGACCCCGAGGATGTGCCGGCCATCGAATCGCGCCCGGCGGCGCTCGAGGTCATCGCGCGACTCGATCCGCGCGGTGGCATGTCGTTCGCGGAGCCGCGCTTCTTCGCGGATGGAAGTCGCCTGCTCGTGACGGCACTCGCGGCGCGCGGCGACGGTGTGTATCGGCGTGACCTGTTCGAGTGGAGTTGGAAATCGGGCGACGTACGCCGCATCACGCACGGCGCGGGCATCCCGCACGCCGATCCGTCGCCCGATGGTCGTAGCGCCGTTGCCGATCGATGCGTGGGTGGACGATGCGATCTCGTGCGCATCGATCTCGCGACCGGCGCGATCGCGATGCTCGCGACGGGCGATCGCACGCACCTCTACAATCGCCCGCGCTTCTCCCGCGATGGCCGCACGATCGCGTTCGCGGTGCAGCGCACCGATGGTTGGCGGCTCGCGACGATGCCGGCCGATGGCGGTGTGATCACGATCATCGGCGATGCGCGCGCACCCGCGTACTCGCCCGCCTTCGCGCACGCGGGCGCAGATCTCGTCGCCACTACGGAGCTTGGCGGTGTGCCGAACATCGCGCGCATCGACCGCATCACGGGAATGATGACGTCGCTCACCAACGTGAGCGGCGCAGCCATCGATCCGGAGGTGAGTGAGAGCGGGTGGGTGTATTTTCTTCGCCTGCACGCGCGTGGGCTCGACCTCGCACGCGTGCGCCTCAACGCCGCGGCGCCGATCCCGGATACGCTGCGCGGGCCTTTCCCATGGGTGCTCGATCAACCCGTCACCGCGACGCTCGACTCGCTGAGCACCGCGCCGATTCCGGCCGATCGAACGTACGGGCTCGGTCCTCGGGAGCAGCGCGTGCTCGTGTCCGGAAGCTGGGCGCGCGAAGGGAAGGCGCTTGGCCTCGCCTACGCCGGCACGGATCCCGTCGGCAAGCTCACATGGCTGCTGCAGGGGCAATGGGGCGATCGCGCGAGCTGGCGCGGTGCATCGATCGGCGCGGTCTTTCGCGGAAACCGCCCGCTGTTCGGCGTCGAGGCGTTCGCAATCAAAAATCAGCCGTCGCGTCAACACGATTTCGACGCACCTGCGGTGCTCGACGCGCGATATCGCGCAGTGTCTGCGTGGACGGAGCTCGACCGCGACATGCAGTCGCGCGACGTCGGCGCGCGCGCGATGGCGTCGTACGGAATCGTCGATCCGCTGCGCATGCCATCGATGAAGCGAGCGGTCGCGCAGCTGTCGCTCCATGCCGGCGGGTTGCAGACGCCTCGCGACTGGCGCTTCGCAGAACGATTAACGATCACCGGCGACGCGGGCACGACTGGCGGCGACGATTGGACGCGCGCGGTGCTGACCGGAGCGCTTGCGGTCAAGGGCTTCGAACACGAACTCGCGATCGACGGACTGTATGGATTCGTGTCGGGATCATCGCCGCAGTTCGAGCGCTTCGCGCTTGGTGGCCTCGCTCCGCCGCTCATGGATTCGTCGCTGCTCGCGCAACGTATCTCGATGCCGGTCCTTCCGATCGCGAGCTCGACCGGCGATGCGATCGCAACGCTGCGGGTCTCGCTTCCGGGGCCTATCTGGCGCCCATACTACTGGATCGGGAGCGCGAACGATCGCGTGGGAACGTGGAGTCAGGTCGTGGGCATCGAAGGCGGCTGGCACACGGACGGTGTCTGGATCGTGCGCGTGCCTGGCGCAACGCTGCTCGGCGGCATCGGATACACGCTCGCGGGCCCGGTGCGCCATCACACGCAACTCTATGCATCCGTGAGCTATCGCCCGTGAATCACAGCATTTGCGAGAAGCCGACTGTGTTTCCGCCTGGCTCCTTCACGTAGATCTCAGTGCTGCCGTAGAAGGTGTCGTGACGCGCCTTCACGACCGGTGCGCCCGCGATCGCCCGCTCGACGTCGTCGATCGAATCGACTGTGAGAAAGAGCGCCACCGAATGTCCCGCAACCTCGGTCGCCGTGGTGGCCCCGTCTGCCAACACGCTCGCGAGACTCTGGTACATGACCTCGATCGTCTCCCGCTGAAGAATCGCGAAGACGATCGAGCCATCCGGCCCAGGAAGCTGGGTGGTCATCTCAAAGCCGAGCCTGTCGGTCCAGAAGGGAAGGCACTCGGCGACGCTCTCGACGATGAGCACGGGCGTCAGCCCCCTTAGGGCGGGGAAGCCGGAGCCCCCTTTCGGGTGGGTGTCGGCGGACATGTCGAACTCTCGGGTTCAGGTGAACGAGCGTCGGAAGGCGCCAACTTACACACCCGAACAAAAACCGCAAGAGCGACGGCTTCATGCCCTTGGGCGTGCCTGAATCTTGCCGTGCTCAGCCGGTTACAGCACGCGCCCCTCCGCGTCTTATCGAAGGGAGGAGCAAATGAACGACACGATCGAAACCCGCTGGGAACAGCAGAACGAAGCTGGTCGCCTGTCATTTACCGACGGCGACTATGCGCGTGCGGAGCAATCGTTCCTCGCGGCCATTCGCGAAGCGACACAGCTCGGCGCGGACAACGTGCGCCTCGCCTCGAGTCTTAGCAATCTGGGACAGCTCAAGTACAAGCAGAAGGATTTCGCGCAGGCAGAGGCGCTCTTCCATCGCGCGCTCGCCATCCGCGAACGTGTGCTTGGTCCCGAGCATTTCGGTCTCGTGCAGAACATCAACAACCTCGCGGCGCTCCACTACGCGCGCGGGGAGTTCGATCAGGCGGAGCCCCTCTTCCAGCGCGCGCTCGGCATCAGCGAGCAGCATCTCGGCGAGTCCCATCCCGACGTCGCCGTCACGCTCAACAATCTCGCGCGCTTGTATTTTCGCCGGAACGAGTACGCATCGGCCGGACCGCTGCTCGCGAGGCTGCTGTCGATCAAGGAGCAGGCGCTCGGCGCGAGCCATCCGGAGATCGCCGCGATCCTGACGAGTCTCGCCAAGGTGCGGCTCCACCAGGAGGACTACGACGGCGGAGAGCAGTTCGCGCGTCGCGCGCTCGAGATTCGCGAGAAGCTGCAGCTTCCCAACGATCTCGCGGTGGCTACGGCGCTCGAGACGCTCGCCGAGATCAACAGCGCGCGCGGACGGTTCGACATCGAGATCCAGCATCGGGAGCGCGCGCTGCTGGTCCGCGAAGGCGCGATGGGCGCGGATCACCCGGTGGTTCTCGCGGCGCGTGCCGCGTTGCACGCGCGTCGCGCCTCGCTCGCTCCGCCGAAACCGGTCGTCGCTGCGCCTCCCGTCGTCTCGCAACCGCAGGTCGTGCATCCGCCTCTTGCACGGCCGCCGGTCGCTCCCCCCGTCGTCGCTCCCGTCGCGGAACCTCCGGCGATGCGGCCGCCCGTCGTCGCGCCACCGTCGTTCAACGTGTCCCCGCCGCCGGCGCGCACGACGCGCAGCACGTCGCTCCCCTGGATCGAGGTCACCGAAGCACCGACCTTCGATCGCACGCGGCCGCCCTCCGTTCCGCGCGACAGCGGATCCAACGGCACGATCGCCATTCCGGCGCGCAACGGCAACGGCTCGCACACGGCGGCCGCCGCCTCGCATACGGTCACGCCGCAGGAATCGCCGCTCGCTTTCCATCCGATGGCCGAGGCAGCGCCGGTTGCACGCAGCGCAACGCCGAGCGCATCGAGTGCGCCAGCGGAGCTCGAGCACGATGTCGAGCACGCGCACGTGAAGAGCCCGTTCACCAACTCATTCGCGCGACTGGTGGCTGAGACGCCATCGGGGCGCAATTCGATCGTGGAGGACTCGCCGCCACCGACGACGCACCGCATCTCGGATCCGCGCCCGGAGATCAGCCTCGAGTGGCCGCTCGAGCCGCGCCGCCCGTGGCTCAAGATCGTCGTCGGCCTCGTCTTGCTCGGCGGCGTTGCGGGCGGTGGCTGGTACTTCCTCTCGCGCTATGAGGGTGCTGCGCCGCCGGCGGGCGCCGCTTCTTCCACGAAGGCGAAGCAGATGATCGCAGCTCCGACGGATACGCTCGCGGTGAAGCACGCCGCGGCTCCTCCAGGCCCGCCTGCGAGTGTCGTGAAGCCAGGCGTCACCAGCGCGATCGTGCCGACTACGAAGCCGGAGGCCGTCGCTCCGAAGGCGGAGCCCGCGGCTCCAAAGTCCGAGCAGGCGGTCATCAAGCCCGTCTTCAACCCCGTTGCCCCCGCCGCCGCCTCAGCGCAGGACGAAGGTCCGCCGGCCGACGCGACGCACGCGACGCACGTGGCGGCGAAGCCGGCCGACACGGACCCGGAATTCTCCGCGCCGCGCATGCCGTCGATCAAGGTCGACGCGATCACGAACATGATCGACGACAGCGCCCGTCATCGCGCGGACTCGGTCGGCAGCGACGTCCAACAGAAGCCGCCGACTTTCAAACCGAAGACCTATAAGCCCCCGGTGTAAATTCCGTAAATTCATTGTTCACAAACCTTTCCATACGCACCTCGGCATCTTACTGTAGCAGTAGATTGCTCACGACTTATCTGCCGGAGATGTTATGGAGCGACAGACCGGGTCTACCAGGCTGACTGGATCGCCGGGGGGCCAGGGTGGTGACGATGAGTTGTTGCGCGCGGTGAAGGACGCCGCAGCCGCGGAGTATGAAATATTGGGCGAGATGGGCCGAGGTGAGCGCGGGAGCGTCGTCTACCTCGCTCGCGAGCGTGTGTCGAAGAAGCTCGCCGCGCTGAAGCTGCGCCCCGACGGCGCTGAGTTCGAGCTCAGCGTCGTGCGCGAGCTCGATGCATCCGTTCCCGCAATGGGGAACAAATGCCCATCGTGCAAGGTCGATCTCGTCGGATGGGGACGTTTCTGCAGCAACTGCGGGAAGGATCTCTCGGGCACGCGCTCCGGCGAGGCATCGCAGGAAGAGCTGCTCAAAGCCGTACAGAGCGCCGCCGAGGGCGAGTACGAAGTGCTCGGCGAGATGCAGCGCTCGGAGGGCGGCGGCGTGGTGTACTTCGCGCGCGAGCTGAAGAGCGGACGCCTCGTCGCGCTGCGTCTCACGCGCGAACAGGAGAGCGACGGGAGCGAGTCGTACGCGCTTGGAGTCACGCAGGTCATCAAGCCGCTCGTCGCATCGCTCGGCGCGACGTACGCCTCACCGACGTCCGTGATGCAGGCTGCGAACGTTCCGCCCGCACGCGCCGTCGCACCCACGCCGCGCTCGCCGCAGCCCACCGCGAAGAGTCCGACGCCGCCCAGCGTGATGGTGCCGGACGATGTGGCGGACGAGGAGGAGCCGACGGGTCCGAAGAAGCGCACGCCGATCATCCCGATCGCCGTCATCAGCGCGCTGCTCCTCATCGGCGGGGGGCTGTTCATCTTCTCCGACTCGAAGCACGGCGCGCCGGATGCGACACCGGATCCCCCGGCGAACGTCGTGATTCCCGCGGCGCCGCCCGTTGCTCCGCCACCGATCGCGACGAAGCCAGACAGCGGCGCCCTCTCGATCGGGGCGCTCCCTGCGGGCGGGCGCGTGACGCTCAACGGCAAGACGGTGACGGACCGGCAGCTGGCGCTGCTCCCTGGCAAGTATCAGCTGATCGCAACGGCGCCCGGATTCAAGGCGGAGTCGCGTCGCCTCGAGGTCGTGGCCGGACAGACGACGAGCTTCGCGCCGACGATGCAGTTGGCGACCGTCGCACCCAAGGCCGCGCCTCGGCCGGCGATGGCTCCAGTCGTGCCGCCGCCCACGGCCGCGCCCAACTGTCTCAACGCCTATAGCGAGAAGCTCTACGCCGCCGCGCTGCTCGCGTGCACGCGCGAGGCGAACGCGGGGAATCAGCAGGCGCAGCGCAATCTCGCCGTCATCTACGATCAGGGGCTCGGGGTCAACAAGGATCCGGCGCAGGCGGCGATCTGGTATCGGAAGGCGGCGTTGACGGGCAATCGCGATGCGACGTTTCAGCTCGCGTCGATGTACGAGCAGGGGCGCGGCGTGCCGAAGGATCCGAAACAGGCGCTCGACTGGTATCGCAAGGCTGCGCTTCTCGGTGACGCCGACTCGCAGGTGAAGCTCGGTCGCGCGTACCTCAGCGGGGACGCGGTCGATAAGGACGAACAAGAGGCGTCCGCGTGGTTCCAGAAGGCTTCCGATCAGGGCAACCTGTACGCGCTCAATCGGCTCGGCGCGATGTACATCGACGGCAAGGGCGTGCACAAGGATGAGGCGCGAGGTGTGAAGCTGTTCCAGGCCGCGGTCGCGAAGGGAGACGCACAGGGCGAGTTCAATCTCGCGGCCATGTACGCGAAGGGACGCGGGATCGCGAAGAGTGATTCGGCGGCGAACGATCTGTACATCAAGTCGGCGAAGCAGGGATATGCCGACGCGATGAAGGAAGCCAAGCATCGCAATCTGAAATTCTGACTTCGCGCTAACCGACATCGATGCCTGCATACGCGGTTGAGTTCACGACGGAGCGCGGGCTGCAGCGCACGCAGTTCACGCTCGATGACGACCGACCGCTCGGCCCACAGGTGCGTCAGATTCTCGAGGAGCTTCGCGGCAGCGGCGTCGTGATCTCGGGTGCGGCGGAGGACGAGCTCACCGTGATGTGGGGCGGCCGCGACCTCGACACGACGCAGGCTCCGCAGCAGCTCGGCATCTCTCCGCAGCGCACGATCGAGCTCCACATGAAGCGTCGGGCGCGCGCGGTGAAGATCCCGGCGCTGGCGCCGTTCGTGCCGAAGGGTGCGTACGCGTCGGCGGTGAGCGGCATGGCGGGCGCGCTGGTCGCGTGGTTCGTCTGCTCGACGATCACGGATCTAAGCGACGCGCTGCCGACGTACGCGCGCCTCGACCTCGCCGAAGGTGGGATGATCGGCGTGTTCGCGGGCGCATTCATCGCGGGGAGTGACGCGCTTCGCCGCCGTGAGAGCATGCCGATCGGAATTCTGCTCGGCATCGTGCTCGGACTCGCAGGCGGCGTGGCAGGCGGCGCGGCCGGCGCAGGGCTCGGCGGGGTACTCGCGCCGCGGTTGACGCCAGCCTCCTTTCCCGTCGCGCGCATCGTCGCATGGGTCGTGCTTGGTGCGGCGCTCGGGCTCATCCTCGGGATGCGATGGTGGCAGGACGACGAGCGCCGCTCCGTCGACGGCGCGGCGTACGGCGCGCTCGCGGGACTCGTTGCGGGCATCCTGTATTCGCTGCCGGGTCCGTCGGAGTTCTGGCAGGCGCTCGCCTTCGGAGTCGTTGGTGCGGGGGTGGGCACCGGCGTGTGCGCGCCGTCGCTCCGCCGCTCGGTGGCGATTCTCGAGCTCGAGCGCGGCAGCGGCGGGAGCATCGGACTCACGCGTCTTCGCGAGTGGGGGCTGCTCGATGGCGCGACGATTTCGCTCGCGCGCGAAGGCGCCGCCGCCGCGAGCGTGGTGTGCGAGGCGACGCGATGCCGCATCGTGCCGGCTGGGGCGGGTGTGCGTGTCTCCGGCAAGTCGATCGCAGCGCCGACGGAGCTCGTCAACGAGGACCGCATCGCGATCGGCGACGCGCAGTATCGCTTCCGGCGGCGCAGCCGGGTGCGCACGTGATGCGTTTGGCGCGGTCGGTGGCGCTCGCGATGCTGCTCGGCGCATCGTTCGCGCTGCGCGGGAGCGCGCAGGTGGCGAGCGCGGCATCGCCCGTGACGATGGTGCGATGCAGCGAAAGCTCGGACGTGCCGTGCATCGACGCGACGGTGCCGCTGCGCCCGGAGGAGGCGCGCGCGTCGGGCGACGCCACTGGCGCATCGGACTGGAAGGGAGAGATCGCCGGGGTGCCGCTGGCGGGAGGCATCGCACGCTCGACGGCGACGATCGCGCATCCGCTTACGCTGCTCGTGCTCGTCGACGTCAGTGGAAGCATGAAGGGCGCGGGCATCGAGCTCACGCGCTCGGCGTTGCGCACGTTCATCTCCGAGCTTCCGCGAAGCTCCGTGCGCGTCGCGGTCGCACCGTTTGCGAGCCGCAATCTCGCGCCGCGCATTCGTGCGGCGGCGTTCACAGATCCGCAGAGCGCGCTGGCGCAGGTCGATGCACTTCCGCAGCCCGAGGGCAACACGGGATTGTACAGCGCTGTCGAGATTGGATCCGAAGTGGTCAAGGGAGCGCTGCAGGGCGCTCCGAAGGATGCGTGGGGCGCGCTGCTCGTGATCACCGACGGCCGGAACGATGTGCGCGCAAACGACGATCCCGGATTGCTCACCGGGCCGCAGGGACGCGATGCCGCGGTAAACGCGGTCGCGAGCAGCGGCAGTTACGTGTGGCTCGTGGGTATCGGCGATGCTCCCGATGGCGCGGACCTGCAGGCTCTTGCGGGCACTAACGGCGAGCGGTATTTAGTAGCCGAGGATCCACTGCTGCTGCATCGGGTGTTTACGGGGATACGCGAGGCGCTATTTACAACGCGCGCATTGACTTATCCCGCACCAATCTGGGCTCGCACACGGCTCGCGCGCGGAGTCTCCGTGCTCACGGTGAGCCGTGGCGACGGTCGTGGCTGCTGCGCAGCGGCCGTAGCGGGGCGATGGACGCCTCCGCTTTACGCGCTGCCGGCGTTCAGCGGCGTTGCTGATTCCGGGGCTGCGACGGCGAAGGGGATTACCTCGTTCGAGCAGGGGCAGCCTCGCGTCGGCAGCAACGTGCTCGTGTTCGGATTCTTTGCCGTATTGGCGCTCGTGTTGTGGTTTCTGCTTCCGGGAATGCTCTGGCCGGACGAGTCTGTAGCGATGGCGGGCCCGCAGGCTCCCAAGCTGGCCGATAGCGTCGCGCCGGTTTCTTCGCCCCGCGCTGCGGCGCAAGCCGTCGCTCCCGAGGCTGCCTCGGCGAAAGGCGGTGGTCTTCGCGGGGTCACGGAAGTTCCGCCGCGTCGTCCTGGCGACGTCACGGCGGCTAGCGCCCGTCGTGTGGCCAAGTAACGGCTCGATAACGGAGTGCGATCAGGTTGTCGTCCGCAGGCTCGCAGTGTTGGTTCATGGTGATGGTGCGCGGTTCATCCCGAGGAGGAGTTAGATGCCAGTTGTGAAGGTTTCGCGGGCGGGTGTCCGCTCCGCACCACGCGAAGTGCCGACGGATACGACCGCGACGGTCCTTCCGATGACGGTCGACCGCGTCGGCCAGGAATGTCCCGAGGACGATCAGCCGACGAAGGTGAGCAGTCTCGCCGAGGCGTTCGAGAAGTTCAAGCCGAAGCTGGATTTCAAGACGACCGTCGGTGAGGAAGGGACCGAGTTCGTCGCCGAGCTCGAGTTCAAGAGTCTGAAGGACTTCGATCCGAAGAAAATCCGTTCGCGCGAGCCGGGCAAGCGCAACGATCTCGCGGATCTGCAGAGTCGCATCGACCTCCTGCATCGCATGCGCGAGCGCTTCGCCGTGCTGTCGGTAAAGAAGGCGTGGGAGAATACGGACCAGCGAAAGGAGATCATCGACGCCGTTGCGGAGTTCGAGCAGCAGCTTCGCAACATCGCCGGCGGCGAAGGAGCGGCATCATGAGCGAAGACGTCAAGGCGCGCACGACCTTCGACATCATCGGCAAGAAGACGGCGGGGAAGGCGATCGAGGAGATCTTCAACGTCATCCACCCTGCGCCGCCGAAAACGTCGCTGGGCGAGATCTTCACGGCGGAATCCGCGAATCAGTTTCTCGATCGAGTCTCGAGCTTCTCCGCGCTGCTTTCACAGTCGGATAGTCACGCGCAGGCGCTCAAGAAGCTCGACGCCGCCATCGCCGACATGGAGAAGGTGCGAGATGAGGTGCTGAAGGCGGTCTACAAGCAGATTCGCCCGCTCGAGAAGAGCTACAAGCAGATCCAGCTCTTCTTCGAGAACTCGGAAGTGCGCGACAACGTGCAGCGTCCGCCGGTCGAGTTCTTCATCTTCAACGCCGACACGAAGGCGATCACGAGCGACGTCGACAGCTCGACGATCGTCGCGCTCGACGAGTTCGTGCAGGGGCGCAACGACAGTTTCAACTTCCGCCAGTTCATCTGCAATCTCGTTGTGCCGGGCTACGTACCGGACGTCGTGCGCAAGCGGCTCGAGGACATCTCGAACAAGTGGGGGATGCTGCTCATCGGCGATTTGAAGGATGAGAAGAGCTTCCGCTCGCTCAGCGATCAGTTCCGCACGGACGGCGGCGCGTACGAATTCCTGAAGCGTCCGGAGGACAAGGCCGCGTCGGACGTCGTGATCGCGGGCTATGTGAAGCTGCGTGAGAAGCACTGGTTCGAGGAGCCGGATGGCGATTCCGAGGACGCCGATCTCTATTCGCCGGCGTCGATGCTGTTCGCGGGCTCGCTCGCGCGCGCGGACCGCACGACTGGCGGCGGCATCGCACAGGGCCCTGTCGGGATGATCTTTGGCAAGATCCGCGGGGTGGAGAAGTCGCGCATCGAGCCGCGCATCTCGCAGATGGAGCATCTGTCGATGGAGCGGCAGGTCGTCTCCATCATCCGCAACGAGGACAATGATCTCTGCTTCGTCGGCAGCCGGTCGCAGGCCGAGGATCCGAACGGCGTGCTCAAGTTCTTCACATCGTATCGCGTGCTGCGCTATCTCGAGCGTCGTATCTCGGTCTATCTGCGCCGTGTCGCGGAGCAGCGGCTCACGCGCGATCTGGTGAAGTCGCAAGTGCGCGATCCGATCGAGGAATTCCTCCGCAGCGAGAAGCAGAAGGGCACTATCTACGACTTCAACCTCGACATCGACATGGCCGAGGAGAAGTTCGCGATGGGCGTGCTGGACATGGGGCTGGAGGTACTGCCGGTTGGTCCGGCGGAGACGTTCAACCTGAAGATCGACACGCCGAACTTCTCGAAGGAAGAGGGCAAGTAGTGGCCGCCGGTGATGAGAAGCCGTCCGACGAGGGCGTCGAGCAGTCGCCGGCATCGCGCACGCCCGATCTGCGTGTGGGCTCGCACGCCGACATGGGCGTGAACGTCTCGCGCGATCTGCGCAACACGGGGGGCAACGCGCGCGGGCATGGCGCGAACTTTTCGAAGTTGAGCTTCTCTTCGCGCGGACTTCCGCGAGAAGAGGTCGCGGAGAAAGATCCGGCGCCGGTGCGGCCGGTCGCCTCCGCACCGGTGCCGTCGCCGGTACCGACCGCACCGCCCACGCCGCCGGATGCGTCCGATAAGGACGGCGTGGTCAGCTGGCTCACGGGGCTGTTCACGCGCCGCTGAGCGGTGATCGTTTCCCCGACTCATCCCGCCGGCGATCGCCGTCGGCTCTCCACGAACCCCATAACGAGGAACGGCAACGATGGCTGCTCGTACTTACGGCGCCTGTCACATCGAAGGCGGGAAAATCGACCTGTGGCCCAACGAAGCGCGCGTGCGCATCGCGTCACCGCGCGACGCGGCGACCGGGTTGGCCACGGGACGTCATCAGATTCAGGGGATCAGCGCGTGGGTCAACGCGAGCGATGAGTCGCGGATCACGCAGGACGTCCTGATGGAAGTGTGGAAGTCGATGTTCGCGAACGAGCTGATCACGAAGATCTCCATCACCTGGTTCACCAACGAGGCGAAGGGCGCGAACGTGCTCGCCAACCTCGAATTCCAGGGCAGCGTCACCGGCTTCGAGTTCTTCAATCCCGGCTCGCCCACGTCCGACCTCACGGACAGCCCGGGGAAGGGCGGGATGTCGATCGCCGATCACCGCAACGAGTCGATGCTGATGTCGAACATCATGCTCGTGACGTTCGCGGCGACGACGACGGACAAGGGATACGGCGCACTGAAGTTCACGAAGTAGGGAGTCGCGTGGTGCGGCGATCGTCGCCGCACCGCGCACCTGCACGCACCCGCAACCGACGAGTCGATGGGCACTTCAGTTGGGAACGCGCGCTTCGGCTCGATCTTCTTCACCATCGAAGACGGCGCAATCTTTTTCGAGGTGGAAGACGCGCGCCTCGAGATCACCCGTGACGTGAATTCGCAGGGGCGCCGCACGGGAACGTCGCTCGACGTTCGCGTGCACATCATCATCGACCTGCTGGGAACCGCGGGAAACAATCTCGTGCCAAAGCTCTTCGCTATCTCGATCCAGGCCGACGACATCGTGCAGAAATTCAAGCTCCAATGGACCAACCCGCTGTCGCAGGCCGTCACCATCGTGCGCGAGCTGTCCTTCTCCGGGTGGTGCGCGGGATTCGAGCTCTATCGGCCCGAGCTCACCGGCTCCGCGGAGTTCGGCACGTCCGAGGGGTCGGCCAACACGCGACTGGGTCGTGCCGATCAATTGCTCCACTGCACGTTCGCCATCGTCACCGATGACGACAACATCGGCGACTTCACGATCACCGAGTGACGACGCCGCACGCATCCTCGCGCATGCTCTCGCTGCCGCTCCGCATCACGCCGGAGGGGCAGCTGGAGCGCACCGATGCGGTCACTTCGCTGCTCGCGATGGTCCAGGCGATGGCGGCGACGTCGCGCCAGGCCTGGCCGCACGCGCCCTGGTTCGGCCTTCAGGAGCTCTTCACCGAAGCAAGCATCGACGTGCAGGAGCATCCGCGAATCGTGGCGGCGCTCAACGCATCGTTCGCCGGCCTGGGCATCGATTGGGCCCGGGTGTCATCGGTGCGACGACCGCAGACGCGCGTTCCGGGTGAGCGTAATTTCGACATCACGTTGCTCGTCGACGGCAAGCCGGCTTACGGAAACGTGGCAGGCTCTTCGCCGATCGCAGGGTAGCGTCCCATGGCCATTCGCATCGACGTCAAGATCGGAGCGCTCGCCCTGCGCGATCGCGAGATCGAGCATCTCGAGATCAAGCAAGCCATCGGCGATCACCACCGCTTCTCGATCACCTTTCACAGGGATCCGAGCAAGCCGCTCAACCTCGCGGATTTCGTGAATCCGCCCGTCATCGTCACCCTCACGGACGACGTGACGAAGAAGACGGCGAAAGCGTTCATCGGCGTCGTGAGCTCCTGCTCCGAGCAGCATCAACTGCAGGGCGGTTCCTTCTTCGTGATCACCGCGCTCTCGGACTCGGCGAAGTTCAGCGCACGACACCACAAGGGGAACTTCATCAACGCCACGCTCCAGACCATCGTGAAGCGGTTCGACGATGTGAAGCTGGGCTCGACACCGCTGCGTGTGCGCACCGCGGACTTCCGCATGGCGGGGCTGTCGGACTTCGAGTTTCTGCGCCGCCTTGCCGATGATCACGAGTGCTTCGTGCGCCCGCTCGAGAAGGGGATCGAGATTCGCCACGGCTTCGACGACAACCGTCACGATCTCACCTTCGGGAAGAATCTGCAGTCGCTCACGTCGCGCATCGTGCCCAGGAACAACTTCTTCAAGGGCTCGTACTATGAGTTTCAGCGGAAAGGTGAGGTCGCGCTCAATGATCGCACCTTCGATGCGGTGGCGTCGGGCGCCACGGAGCTCACCGACGCCGTCGCGAAAGTCGGAAAGGCTCTTGAGAGCGGCGGTGTCGCCAACATTTACGAAACGATCTCGCGCTCGAGCGTCCTCACGGAGTTTCGCGACGCGCTGCTTCGCGAATCCGAGCGTGTGAGCGGCGGTGCCGTCACGATCGAGGGGAGCTCCACGAACATCGAGCTCGTCGTCGGCGACACGGTGGATATTCGTGCCGGAGCCAACTTCAAGCTGGCGAAGCCGCCCGGCGTGGTCGGGCTCACGGCGCTGACGCATCTGTTCGACGGCAATCAGTACACGAACAGTTTCGTCGCCTCGCCCTGGGCGAACTACGCGAGTCCGGTCCAGCCGGCGAGGGAGCTGGTCTTCGGACTCACGACCGCGGAGGTCGTAAACAACGTTGATCCACTGAATCTCGGGCGCATTCAGATTCGGCTCAAGGACAGTCCGCAGGGGCGCCCCGAGCTGGATCAGTTCGCGCGATATATCACGCCATTCGCCGGCAACGGGCGCGGCATCGCCTTTCTCCCCGAGATCGGCGATGAGGTGATCGTCGGATTCGAGGAGGGTGATCCCGAACATCCGTACATCATCGGCAGCGTCTGGAACGGCGCCGATGTCAGCCCGGGCGCGGCGCCCAAGCGGATCGTGACGAAGAGCGGCAACGCCATCGTCATGGATGACAACGGCATCGTCGAGATTCATTCGCCAAGCGGTGTGTGCCTCGTACAGCTGAGCAACGGCGTGAATGGCGCGGCTCGCATCACGATCCACTCCGATGGCGATCTCTTTCTCAACGCCGGTGACCGGATTCAGCTCAGCTGCAAGAATCTCGTCGAGCTCGTGGAAAAGGATGCAACGCGCATCATCAAGGGCGATGATCAGACGTCGATCAAGGGATCGCGCTTCATCGAGGTCACCGGTGAAGATGTCCACCAGTCCGATCAGCGCATTGCCCTGCTGGTCGGCAGCAGCACCGCGGAGCTGTCATCCACCGGCGTGGTGCTGCAGGGGATAAATGTCGTCACCCTGGGATCGGTCCAGAACGTCGTTTCGGGAAAGCTGACGAACATCAATCCGCCCGCCTTCGTGATGCCGCCGACGCAGGGCAGCATCTTCGTCGAGCCGGAAGCGCGGGACGGCGTCGCGAATGCGCGTGAGAATCCGAAGCCGACGCAGGAGTTCAAGGTGTCTCGTGAAGAGTGATGCATGACCACCAGCCAGCGCGCTAGCGCCGCCACACGCGCCCGGCGAGCGGGTGTGCTCGGCGGGGCCACACGTTCCGCGGCAGATCTCGCCGCCGAGATGCGCCGTGAGTTCGAGTCCGCGATCGCGACTCGCTTCGGCACGCAACCGCAGCCCGATCCCGTCCTCGGCGCGCTCTTCCAGGCGTTCGCGGTGCAGCTCGAGCGCATCTACCAGGAATCCGAGTATGTCTTTCCGGTGGCCGTGCTCGACGATCTGCTCAACGGACTCGCCCTGCCGGCACGACTCGCGCACCCGGCGCAAACCGTCGTGTCTTTCACGAGCGTCGATCAGCGCGAGCGACTCGCGCTCGATACGGAGCTGATCGGCAGCTCGTCGAACGGAGAGCAGATTCGATTCACTATCGACGAATCGATTGAGATCTCCGCGATGACGCTGGCCTTTGCGGGCGTCTACGAGAACGGGAAGGTCCACGCCGTCGCGGGTGCGCGAGTGGGCAGCGCCCCGATCGTCCCGGGCAGCACGCCCCTTACACTTCGGAACGCGCCTCCGACGCTTCTCCTGGCCTTCGATGGCGACGCCGCGCATCTCAGTGGACTCGGTCTCTTTCTCGATGTCACCAGCGTCGACAGCGCACTCGTCGAAGCGGTCTCGCGGAGCCCCTGGCAGATCCTCTCGGCCGATGGCTCGGTCTCCGAGCAAGGAACACTGCGCGCCAATCGCGGCCGCGGTGGCGTGACGAGGCTCGTCTGGAACGACTCATCGCGTGCGGTCGAAGATGAGATCGTGGCGGCCGCCACCCCCTCCGACGAGGCCGCCGATGTGGCGAGCGCGTTCGAACTCTCGGCCGGCAGCTATGGCAAGCAGTGCGTCGTCTTTCCACCCGTGCCTCCCGAGCGTCGCACGACTTCGCAGCCGCCGGCACGCTTCGCCGAGGCGCTCGCGATGTTGCTCCCGGAAAAGGAACAGGATGCGCTCGAGCGCCCGTTGATTTGGGTGCAGGTGCCGCTCCCAGCCGGCCTCGCGCGCGTGGCCGATGAGCTGCAACGCGTCGCGCTTCACTCTGTCACCGCCAGTAACATCGAGATCTACAACGAGCGCATCCAGTTCGATCGCATGGGGAGCTCGGTCACATTGCGGCCCGAGGGGCGCACCGATCAACACCTCCTCGGCCTCCTGAGTGTGAGCGGAGAGAAGGGCGATGCCTACGTAAACGACTCGTCGATCTCGGCACCTGCAGAGGCGGGGCGCTATCGCTTTCGGAGCGGCCAGCTCGAAAGCCGGCCGCATCGCCAACCCACGGGGCGGTTCGACGGCTACGCGATGGCGCGCTTTCTCTTCTGCGACGGCTCCAGGGCGAACGGCGTCGAGGTGGGCGCCGTGAAGCGCATCGCGTCGCCGCTGTCGAACATCACGGCGCGAGTTACGAACCTCGCGGTCTCGCGCGGCGGAGGAGCACCGCCCCCGTATGTCGACGCGCGCATTCGTTTCGCGGAGCTGCTCCGGACGCGCGAGCGCGTCGTGACGATCGACGATGTCGCGATCACTGCGCGTGCGTTCGAGCCGCGCATCAAGGCGATCGACGTCTCGACGACATCGGAGCTCGGGCCGCAGGGCGTTCGCCAGGTCGACGTCGTCGATGTGCGAGTGACACCCTCCGATTTCGCGGATCCGGAATCGGAGCTCCCGCGCCTCGGCACGTTGCTCGAGGCGCATCTGCAGCAGCGCGTGATCATGGGGCGCGCAGTGCGCGTGTCGGTGCTCTCCGTTGCCTAAGCGGAAGTCGGCAAACGATCCGGCAGCGCCGGCGAGTACGGCACAGCAGGCGATCTCCACACTGGTTGCTCCTGTTTCCGAGGCCGAGGAGGACGACGCGCGCCTCGGGATGCCCGACCTCGTGCGCGCGCGCAGGCTTGCGCGCCAGAGCGTCGACTCCGCGCTCACCACGCTCTACGCGCTCGGCGTCGACGACTCGCGCGTCGTGATCGAGAGCGCGGGGCGCGGTTGGGAGCCGGGGACGATCGTCGAGCAATCGCCGGCGCCGGGCACGCCGCTCACCCCTCGCACGCGCGTCGTGCTCCGAGTGGCGGGAGCAAGCGCGATCGATTCGCTGCCGTTCGCGATGCGCGACGAGGACGAGTACGAGTTCCGATCCGACCGCTTCTTCGCACTGTTCGATAGTCCGCTCGCCAAGCTCGCGCATCGCGTGCGTCGTGGAGGTGACTACTTCGTCGCCTCGCCGGACGACATGGTTCGCACGCGCCGCTGGATCGAGGAAATCTTTCAACTCTCGGCCGAGCGATGGCGCGAGGATCGCTGGTTCGCGGTCGCGCGGCTGCTGCCGGCGCTGCACCGCATCGCCGGACGCGAGCTCGCGCTACGCGTCGCCTGCCGGCTCGTCTTTACCTTGCCGGTAGAGAGTGTCACGATGCACGCGGGAATGGTCAAGCTCGCGGGCGGCACGACGCGTCTGGGTGTCAGCAATGCGCGCCTTGGCGTCGACTCCATCGCCGGCACGGGATTGCGCGACGAGGCATCGATCGAGGTGCGTTACGGCCCGATCGACCTTGCCATGTATCTCGCGCACGCCGGCGATGCCGCGCGCCGTGAGCGGGATGAGCTGTATCGGCTCGTGCTTCCGATGCATCTCGCACGCTCGGTACGCGAGCGGTGGCGCGTGGGGGATGCGAGCCAGCCGGCTCGCGTCGGCGGCGCGAAGGTGAATGAAGATGCAGCGGTCCTGGGAGTGAACAGCTATCTTGGCGCACCGACGCAAAGGAGATCCGCGTAATGCCGGAGGAGACGGGAGAGGGGCTCAAGTCGGTCAACTGGACCACGGGAATGCTCCTGACGCCGGAGCACTTCAAGCTGCAGGACCTGTACATCGACAACACCGTAGGCTGGGTGCTTCGCAACTGCCTGACCGCAACGGGGTTGGTGGGCGGCGGCGTGCGCCTCGAGTCCGCGCAGCGCGGGCTTGGCGTCCACGACCCGAAGGTCGACGTGAAGGATGATGGCACCGCGGTGAGCATCTCGGTCCGGCAGGCACGCGGGCTCACATCGCACGGGGACATCGTCGACATTGATGAAAGCTGCGTCGTGCGACGCAGCATCCCTCGCGGCGATCTCGCCGGTGCCACCGAGCTGCTCGTCTATCTGGTGGCCGGCAGTGGAAAGGAAGAGGATCCGGAGAGCGTCGGCAGCGACGACGCGAATCCGAACTTCGCCGCCCTCCGCCGCAACCGCTACGCGATCGCCCTCGGCGTCGACGCCGACGCGCTTCCGCACTCGATCGCCATCGGGAAGGTGCGTCGCGCGTCCGAGACGCTCGGCTTCGAGCTCGACCCGCGCTTCATCCCGACGTGCGCGACGCTGATGGCGCACAGCTCACTGTACGGCGGATGGCGCTCGTTGCAGGCGGAGATCGTGCTGTTGGCGGGCGAGTTCGCGGAGCTGCATCGCGCGGTGGCGCGCTACGCCGACCAGGTCTCGCGCCGCGGCATCGATGTTCGCGCCGATACCGACATCCTCTCGTTCATCGAGCGGGGCGTGATGGCGCTCGACACCGTCGCGTACGAGACGTTCGATCCCGCGATGTCGCCGTTCGCGTTCTTCCAGCAGGTGGATCGCTGCGGCCGTCGGATAGCCGTCGCGCTCGACCTCAGCGCATCGACGCAGAGCTTCTTTCAGACGCTCACTGGCGCCGACGCCAGCTACGCGACGTTGCTCGAGGAGGAGCGCCAGGCCCTCTCGACGCGACGCGAGCTGAGTCCGCGAGATGATCTGCGGCATTCGCTCGAGCGCGCCGAGCAGACGATCGGACAGCTGCGACGCCTCTGCGAAGCGCTCGAGGGGAAGTACGTCGACTATCGTATCAACCGCTCGATCGACTCGCTGCGCTTCCTGCTCGACCGGGGCGGCGAGCACTTCTACGTGTCGGTGGCGACGCCGGGACATCCGCAGCGCGATGGCGACATCCTCACCTTCGTCTTCTCGCAGATGAATCTCACCGGGCGCCATGAATACCGCATCGTGCTCATGGGCGACCCGCAGGGCACGTCGAGCTGGCAGGTAGGCGAGGAGCTTCGCGTCGATCTCCGCATCAACTCGACGGCGGGGCCGAGTCGGCCGACCTCGCGCAACATCGCGGCGGAGATTCCGGGGCAGCGCAACTTCGCGATGAACTTCGATACACCGCCGGACGTGGCGACGATCTCGGGGCTCACGATCACCGTGCAGCCGGGTCATCGCGTCCGCGGCGCGCTGCTTTACCAGCGCAGACTCGGGCTCATCGCGGAAGGCAGCGTCGCGCCGCCGGCGATGACGTCGCCCGCGCCGTCGGTGTCGCCCGTCGCCCCCGCGGCTCCGGCACCGGGCTCGCAGCCGCGTTCGGAAACGCCGATGGGCACGCCGGTCATCAAACTCAAGAAACCGAAGTGAGCGGCGTCCGGCGCGCGAGTCGCGCCGGCGCACCGCACACGTTGTCTTTCAAGGAGAGCCACCGATGGATCTGAGTCGTCTCGCCATGGACCTTTCCGCCGCGCTCGAGTCCGCGCGGCGCGTCGCGGCCCGCGCGGGCTCGGGATACATCCACTCCAAGCACCTCATGCAGGTGCTGCTCGACAAGGGCGGCGCACTGCAGCACGTCGCCGCGCAGGTGAAGCTCGATGCAGCGGGCGCGCTCGCGGCGGTCGAACGCACGCCGGACGAGCGCGATGCGACCAAGCTCGAGCCGGGGCGGCAGCCGATCGCGGGGCGCTCGCTGCGCGACCTGCTCGACCGCGCCTTCGCGGTAGCGGACAAGCGCGGCAGCAGCACCGTCGGCGCGCTCGAAGTAGCTCTTGCCGCGACGGATTCGCGCTCGGGCGAGCTCGCGACCGCGCTCAAGGATGCGGGATGGACGGCGGAGTCGATCGGCGCCGCGCTCGACAACCCGTCGGTGATGCAGCCAACGGAGGAGACGTCGGCCGACGCGGGTGCGAGTCAGCTCGCGAAGTTCTCGACGGATCTGACGCAGCGCGCGCGCGACGGGAAGCTGTCACCCGTCATCGGCCGCGACGTCGAGACGCGCGCGCTCATCCAGACGCTCCTCCGCAAGTCGAAGAACAATCCGGTGCTCGTCGGCGATCCCGGAACGGGGAAAACGGCCGTGGTCGAAGGGCTCGCGCTTCGCATCGCCGCCGGCGATGTGCCCGAGTCGCTCCGGAAGTGCCGGCTGCTCTCGCTCGATCTCACGGCGCTCGTCGCCGGCGCCAAGTATCGCGGCGAGTTCGAGGAGCGCATCAAGGCGATCGTTGCCGAAGTGCGTGGCACCGACGACATCATCCTCTTCCTCGACGAGCTGCACACGCTGGTCGGTGCAGGCGGCAACGCTGGCGGCATGGACGCGGCCAACATCCTCAAGCCCGCCCTCGCGCGCGGCGAGCTACGCTGCGTCGGCGCGACCACACACGACGAGTATCGCGAGCACATCGAGAAGGATGGTGCCCTCGCACGCCGCTTCGAAAAAGTGATCGTCGAGGAGCCGGACGACGACATGACGCTCGCGATGCTTCGCGGCGTGAAGGGGAATTTCGAGCGGCATCACGGCGTGCGCATCAGCGAGGATGCGCTGCACGCGGTGGTGAAGCTCGCGCGGCGCCATCTGCGCGACAGATTTTTCCCCGACAAGGCCTTCGACATTCTCGACGAAGCCGCAGCGCGCATTCGCATGCAACTCGAGTCGAAGCCGAATCAGATCGATGAGAAGGAGCGCGAGCTCGTGCGCCTCAACGCGCGCATCGAAGCCTTGAAGGGTTCCGGAGGAGGGAAGGGCGACGAGCTCAAGAACGCGACCGCCGATGCCGCGAAGAAGCAGATAGAGCTCGATGCGCTCCGTGCGCGCTGGAAAGACGAGAAGGCGGTCTCCGACGGGTTGCAGGCGACGAGCAAGGCAACGCAGGAGAAGCAGGGCGAGCTCGATGCCGCCGAGTCCGCGGGCGACGTCGCGAAGGCGGCCGAGCTTCGCTACGGCGCGCTGAAATTCCTCGGCGAACAGCAGGCCGATCTCGATGCGCGGTGGGCGAAGCTCTCCGCCGCGGGCGTGCTTGTCCCAGCGGAGGTCGGGCCGGACATGATCGCCGAAGTCGTCGCGCGACGCGCGGGAATCCCGATCTCACGGATGATGGAGAGCGAGCGCGAGCGACTCCTCAAGCTCGAGGAACGTCTCCGCGCGCGCGTACTCGGCCAGGACGATGCAGCCGAACATCTCGCCGACGCCGCGCGACGCATGCGTGCAGACCTCCGCAAGAAGCGGAAGCCGGCGTCGTTTCTCTTCGTGGGGCCCACGGGCGTCGGCAAGACGGAGCTCGCCAAGGGACTCGCCGAGGCGCTGTTCGATGATGACTCGGCGCTCATCCGCATCGACATGGCCGAGTACAAGGATGCAGGCTCGGTATCGGGGCTGATCGGCTCGCGCCCGGGGCTCATCGGATCTGATCAGGGTGGATTTCTGACGGAGCAGGTGCGTCGCTCGCCGTATTCGATCGTGCTCTTCGACGAGATCGAAAAGGGTCATCCAGAGGTTATCGACATCCTCCTCGGCGTACTCGACGAAGGGCGTCTGACGGATGCGAAGGGACGATTCGTCGACTTCACGAACACGATCATCATTCTCACGTCGAACCTCGGCGTGAAGGAAGCGATGGCCGCGACGGATGATCTCGATCAGCGAAAGGAGATCATCATGAAGGTGGTGCAGTCGTCGCTTCGGCCAGAGCTGTTCAACCGCATCAGCGCGGTGATCCCGTTCAACTCACTCGATCTTCCGATACTCGAGAAGATCGTGCGGATGAATCTCGCGAGCATCGGCTCGCGGCTGATCGAGGAGCATCAGGTCACCTTCGAAGCGGATGACGACGCCGTGGAGTTGCTCGCGCGGCTCGCGTACGATCCGGCCTACGGTGCGCGGCCGGTCGAGCGTACCGTGGAGCGGCTCGTCGTGTCGGAGCTGTCGCGCACGATCATCGCCGGCGAGCTGCCGCCGGAGTCGCACGTGCGCATCATGCGCGAGGACGACGACGTGTTGATCGTGACTGGGACGAAGGCGCAGGTGGCGAAGGATGCCGCGGAAGTCGAGGCGAGCAAGAAGGCAAAGGCCGGGGCTGCGGCGGCCGCGCCCGCGAGCGCTGCTCCCGCCGAGCCGGCGGCGGTCTGACGGCGATGCGCTTCTCGCGAGGGCTCGTACTGCGTCAGGCGCTCATCGGCGCGGCGTTCTCGATCGCATCACTCGCGCCCGCAAGCGCGCACGCGCAGGGAATCTTCTTCTGGAAGAAAAAGAAGCCACCGCCGCCCCCACCGGCGGCAGCGCCTGCCGCCGCTGCCGCGCAGGCACCGCCGGTCACACCGCCGAACGCACTCACGCCAGAGCAGGCGGCCGACAAGGATCGTCTGATCAAGCAGGCGCGCGAGAAGGCGCTGAATCGCGACACGACCGAGGCGGGCGCCGAGGAGCGGGCGGAGCTCTTCAAGATGGTTCTCATCATCGACGGGTCGGATACCGAAGCGCGCATGGGCTTCGATCAGGCGCAGAAGGACATCGATGCGGCGCACGCGCGCGATGCGGCGTCGCAGAAGTCGAAGGAGGATGCCGTCGCCGCGAAGCGTGACAAGCTGCGGGCGGCGGAGACGGCGATCGATGCCGGCGATCTGAAGACCGCCGACACACAGGTCGACGATGTGCTCTCGACATCCCCCGACGACCCGCGCGCGCTCTCGCTGAAGGCGACGATCGCCGACAAGCGGAAGTCGGCGACGACGCGCAAGACGCTGTTCATCATCGGCGCTGTCGTGCTCGCGGTCGCGATCGCGGGGGTGCTGCTGGTGATCCAGCTGCTGCGCGCCAAGCGCGATCACGACAAGGAAGCGAAGGCCGCGGCCGCCGCGCGCAAGGCGATCCTGAAGGTCGTGGACGGCGTAGGACGCGGGAAGCTGATCGCCCTGGATAAGGATGTGTTCCGCATCGGCGCGGCGATGGGCGACAAGCCGGAGGAGCAAAACGATTTGGTGCTGAGCGACAGTGAAAATGTGATCTCGCGCTACCACTGCTCGATCATCAAGAAGGACGGCGGCTTCTGGCTCGTCGACTCATCGCAGAATGGCACCTCGCTCAACGACCAGAAGCTGGATCGCGGCGAGGATCACAACCTCGACGACGGCGACGAGTTCGTGCTGGCGGATGTGAGTCGCATCAAGTTCCTGTTCACGTGAACGTGTGCCGTGGTTCCTGTCGCCATTGCCGTTCGCACTGGTCGTTGGCATGATCTACACATTCGTGCACCGTCCTCGAGACTCGAGCTCTACCTAATGTCACTCGGGCGATCGTTCGAAGTCACGATCGCCAGCGACTCCGCCTCGATCGAGAAGCTCCGCGCGATCAAGCGCGTCGTACCCGATGCATCGGAGCGCGAGGCGCTGGAAGCACGCCTGCTCGCCGAAGGCGCGATGCTCCAGGAGCTCGACGGCGGCGCCGGCATTCTCCGGTGCTACGAAATCCATCGCGACCCGGCGTCTCTCGTGCTGGAGTTCGTCACCGGTGGCTCGCTCGCGACTCGCCTCACGCCGAGCTACGAAGATCTCTCCGACACCATGCTCGAGCGCTCCGCGGCGCTCACAAGCTTTCGCGCGGTCGCCGCAGCCGCAGCGCACGCGCATGCGCACGGTATCATCCATCGCGACATCAAGCCGAGCAATATCCTCTTCACCGCCACGAACGAGATTAGGCTCTCCGACCTCGGCATCGCCGTCCGCCGCGGCGCCCGCTCCACCGCCGAGGGATGGGAAGATCTGCACGCCGGCACGCTGGGCTACGCAGCGCCCGAGCTCCTGCGGGATCCCGCGAGGGCCAACACGGAGAGCGTCGACAGCTACGGTCTTGGCGCGTTGCTCCATGAGCTGCTGCTCGGCGCACCACCACACATGATGCGAGGTACGGAGACGGAGTCCGAGCTCCGGGCGCGCATTATCGCAGGCGCGCATCGCGATCTCACCGCGCGCGAGAACGAGCTCTCCCCGGCGCTCAGGCAGCTCATCGACTCCGCACTCGCCGCAGACTCATCGATGCGTCCGCAATCCGTCGCCAAGCTCCTCGAGCTGCTCGATGCGGCGGTGGCGAGCGCGCCCTAACTTACCGTGTATCGATCGTGCCGGTCCGCAAATCGATCCACGTGCAGATGCACCCCCGTTCCCGCGCGATCCGATAGTCCCGCCTTGATCGCGCTCTGGATCTGCGCCTGCAACACCGAATCCGTAGAGAAGTCCTTCACGCGAATTCCCGCCGCTCGGCAGTTGCTCACGATCCACTGCACCTGCTCGCGGGAGAGATCATTCACGCGCATGTCGATCGCTCCACCCCTGCCGTACAACGAGAGATGTTCCGGATGATCGCGTCCGGTGACTACGACCTGTCGATGAAACTGCGAGGCGAAGCGCGTCTCCATCGCGCCGAATCTCGTCGCGAAGTCCGCGGCGCTGAGCTGCGCCTTGAGCGACGTCGCCGTGCTCACCGTCGCCTTGGCGTTCTTATATTGCGCGGGCACGTTCTGGCTTCGCGTCCGATAAATTTCGCCGATCGTCGCCTCGAGTGATGCGATCCGCGGCTTCACCCATGGATTGTCGCGCAGCCGGCTCGTCTCGATCACATTCGTCGATCGCGCAAACTCCTGCAGCGCCTGGTCCGACAGTCCCAGATCGAGCAGCGTCGAGCCGCGCTCCATGTGGTCGTAGCTCACGAGCAGTAGCGAGTCGAAGAGCGCCGCGTCGCTGTCGGAGAGCGGCGTGACCTGCGATTCGTGCGTCGCGCCGCGGTACACTGAAATGCCGGCGACGACGAGGAGCGCCGCCACCACGAACACCGCGGCCCATATCGCGATCGCGCGCCACGGGCCGCCGCCTTCCCCGCCTCGCCGCGCCTTCCGCTTCTTTCTCTTCTTCCCGCTGCGAGCCGCGACGCCGACGTAGCCGTCCTCCTCCCCATCGTCGGCAGCGGGCAGCGGCTCACCCGTCTCGAGGCGCCACACTACGCCTGGGACGACCTGAATCACATCGCCGTGCGCCATGCGCGTCAGCCCTGACACGACGCGCCCATTCAACAGCGGTGCAGGGTGGACGTTCGCGACCGGCGAGAGGTAGAAGCCGTCCTCGCGTTCCATGATCGCGACGTGGCGCGACGCGACACCGGGGAGGAGCAGCGTCAACGCCGAGGTGGGCGCCGAGCCAATCCAGAACGGGGTCAGGGCAATCGATGTGGACGCGCCCTGCGTCGGCGCGACGGGAACCAGCCTGGGATCGTAGGTCACGGCTGGTAATGGACGGGAAAAACATGGCTTGCGCAACGTCTCTCGCCTTCGAATCCGCCGCCACCCGAATAGCTTTCGCGCATGGATCCCATTGTGGAATTTCGCGCGCTCTTCGCGCAGGCGCAGGCCGTGGATCGCGCACGTCTGCCCGATCCGACCGCCATGTCGCTCGCGACCGTGAGCACCGACGGCTCGCCGTCCGTGCGCATCGTGTTACTGAAGGCGGTGGACGAGCGTGGCTTCGTCTTCTACACGAACATGCATGGGCGAAAAGGACGCGAGCTCATTGCGACTCCGCGCGCCGCGCTCTGCTTCTACTGGGCCGCGCTCGACGTACAAATCCGCGTTGAAGGCAACGTCGAAAGTGTCACGGACGCCGAGGCCGACGCGTACTTCGCGTCGCGCGCGCGCGAGAGCCAGATCGGCGCCTGGGCGTCCCGCCAGAGCGAGACGCTCTCGAGCATGGACGAGCTGCGCGGTCGTGTGCTCGAAGTCGAGAAGCTTTACGAGAACAAGCCCGTGCCTCGCCCACCGTACTGGACCGGCCGACGCGTGCTTCCCGCGCGCATCGAGTTCTGGCACGCGGGCGACTTTCGCCTGCACGAGCGCCGCCTCTTCGAGCGCGACGGTGACGGCTGGACGATGCGCCGCCTTTTTCCGTGACCGAATCGGTACTGTTGAAGCGCACCGTCAGTCCGTAAGATTCGCCGCATGGCAACTCGAGTGGAGGCAAGTCCTCCTTCCGTCGCAGCGACTACGTGGAGCATTGACGAGTCGCGCGCGCTCTACAACATCGAAGGCTGGGGGATCGGCTACTTCGACGTGAATGAGCAGGGACACGCGGTCGTCTGTCCCGATCTCTCCCGCCCAAATCTGCGGCTCGACCTGTTCACCATGGCGATGGATCTCGCCGCGCAGGGTGTCGGCCTGCCGCTCCTCCTCCGCTTCAGCGACATCCTGCGGTCCCGCATCGAGACACTCTGCGGAACGTTCGATCGCGCGATCAAGGAGTTCGAGTACGAGGGGACGTACACGCTCGTCTATCCGATCAAGGTCAACCAGCAGCGACACGTCGTCGAGGAGATCGTGCAGTTCGGCGCGAAGTATGGCGTCGGGATCGAGTGCGGCAGCAAGCCGGAGCTCCAGGCCGTGCTCGCGCTCACCGAGTCCGCCAATCATCTCATCGTCTGCAACGGCTACAAGGACGAGGAGTTCATGCGACTCGCCCTCATGGGGCAGAAGCTCGGACACGAAGTCTTCATCGTGATCGAGCAGGAGGGCGAGCTCGACGTGCTTCTCCGCGTCGCCGACGAGATGGGCGTCGTACCGCAGGCCGGCGTCCGCATCAAGCTCGCCTCCGAGGGTTACGGACGCTGGGCCGAAAGCGGCGGGGAGAAGTCGAAGTTCGGATTGAGCGCAAGCGAGCTCATTCGCGTCGTCGACAAGTTGCGCGCAATGGGACGCCTGGACGTGCTCAAGCTCATCCACTTCCATCTGGGCTCGCAGATTACGGACATTCGCTACATCAAGTCCGGACTTCAGGAGGTCGCACGCTTTTACGCGGAGCTCCACGCCGCCGGCGTGCGCGTGAGCCACGTGGACGTGGGCGGCGGACTCGGCATCGATTACGACGGATCCGGCTCGACGGTCACCGCGAGCGTCAACTACTCCGTGCAGGAGTACGCGAACGACGTCGTCTACACGCTCGCCGAGATGTGCCGCGAGCTCGAGATTCCGATGCCGAATCTCATCTCGGAGTCCGGGCGCGCGCTCACCGCGCACCACGCCCTGCTGCTGCTCAATGTGATCGACGTCGAGTCGCAGCAGGATGTCGAGCTTCCGGTGCTCACCGACGACGACCACACGATCCTCCACGACCTGCAGGACTCGTACACGTCGATCTCGGGTCGCGATGCGCGCGAGGTCTACCATGATGCGACCTTCGCCAAGGAGCGCGCGCAGTCGCTCTTCAACAGCGGCGTGCTCTCGCTCCGCGAGCGCGCGATGGCGGAGCAGCTCTATACGGCAACCGTGAACGCCGTGGCGCTGATGGCGCAGAAGGATCGCGAGGAGTATTCGGACATCATCGAAGAGCTCGAGGCGCGGCTCATCGATCACTACTTCTGTAACTTCAGCGTTTTCCAGTCACTCCCCGACAGCTGGGCGATCGATCAGATATTTCCGATCATGCCGGTGCATCGCCTGGACGAGGAGCCTGAGCGGCGGGGCACGCTGCAGGACGTGACGTGCGATTCCGACGGAAAGATCGATCGCTTCGTAGGTGGCAAGCACGGAAGCCCCAGCCTGCCGCTTCATCCGTTCCGTGCCGGCGAGCCCTACATCCTCGGGATATTTCTCACGGGCGCCTACCAGGAAATCCTCGGCGACTTGCACAATCTGTTCGGAGACACGAACGCCGTGCACGTGCGGCTCTCGGAAAGTGGCTACGAGGTGACCGACCTTGTACGCGGTGACACTGTGACCGAGGTGCTGAACTACGTGCAGTTCCGCGCGTCCGATCTGTTGACGACGTTCCGGCGAAAGGTTTCCGCCGCGACGAA
>JBDTJH010000021.1:0-2838 GCA_039935955.1 Gemmatimonadaceae bacterium | reverse complement strand
GCCGCTCCGTTGCGCTGGTGGGATGCGACGGGTCGATCGACTGGCTCTGCTGGCCGCGGTTCGACAGCCCGTCGATCTTTGGCGCATTGCTCGACGACGACGCGGGAAGCTGGCGTCTCGCACCGTCAGGAACCCCGCGTGTAGACCGCTCGTACGTCGACGATACGAACGTGCTCGAGACGTGCTACCACACCGGCGATGGTGCTCTCACGATCACCGATTGTATGCCCGTCGCCTCCGAAACGGACAAGCGCAGCCTCCCGATGCCGGAGCACGAGATTCTTCGCATCGCGGAGTGCGTGCGCGGCGAGGTCGAGGTGGAGATGTGCTTGCGCGCGCGACCGGGGTATGGGAACCGTTCGCCGCGCATTCGGAGTGCCGGTGCGCTTGGTATTCGCATCGAGGTCGGCTCGGAGCTGCTGCTGCTGCGAAGCGACATGCCGCTCGAGATCGGGGCCGACGGCAGGATCACTGGGCGTGTTCGGCTGCGGAGCGGCCAGCGCATCCATGCATCGTTGACGTTCGCAGCCAACTGGCCAGCGGTGCTTCCTCCCGTTGGAGACTGGTCGCGTGCCGCACTCGCGCGCTCGGTGGCGTGGTGGCACGGTTGGGCATCGCATCTGAAGTACGACGGCCCTCGGCGAGCAAGCGTGATGCGAAGCGCGCTCGCGCTCAAGCTGCTCGTGTACGCGCCATCCGGTGCGGTGGTCGCCGCGCCGACGACGTCGCTCCCCGAGCGAATCGGCGGTTCACTGAACTGGGACTACCGCTATTGCTGGCTGCGCGATGCCTCGTTAACGATGCGCGCGCTGCTCGGTGTCGGCTGCGTGGCGGAGGCGCATGCTTTCCTGCAGTGGCTGCTCCAGGCGACGCGATTGACGCAGCCGCGGCTCAACGTGCTGTACGACGTACACGGCAACCAGCCCCACGCGGAACGGGTGCTCGAGCGATTCTCCGGATATGAAGGATCGCGACCGGTTCGCATCGGCAACGCCGCTGCCGCTCAGTTTCAGCTCGACGTGTACGGAGAAGTGATCGATGCCGTGACGCATTACGTGGAGGCCGGCGGCGCGCTCGAGGTCGACACGCAGCGGTTGCTCGGATCGTTCGGCGACTACGTATGCGCGAACTGGCAACGGCCGGACGAAGGAATTTGGGAGCCGCGCACCGGACGCGCACAGCACACGCATTCTCGGCTGTTGTGCTGGACGGCGCTCGAGCGATTGATGCAATTGCACGCGAAGGGCCATCTCGAGGCGGTGTCGGCAGATAAGTTCCGCGACGCGCGCGAGGCGATTCGCCGTGAGCTCGATAAACACGCATGGAGCGCTGCGCTGGACAGCTATGTGGCGGTGCTGGACGGCGACACGATGGACGCGACGCTGCTGCTGCTGTCGTGGTACGGATTCGCGAAGGCCACCTCCGAACGAATGCGAAGCACGTACGCATGTGTGCGCGACACACTGGGCGCGGGCGATGGTCTCCTCTACCGGTATCGCGACGGGGAATCCCCCCAGGAAGGCGCCTTCGGCTGCTGCGGCTTCTGGGCGGCCGAGTATCTCGCGCTGGGCGGTGGTACGCCGGAGGAGGCACAGCACTGCTTCGAGCGGCTGTGTGACTACTCGAACGACGTCGGTCTCTTCGCCGAAGAGATCGATCCGTCATCAGGCGCCGCGCTCGGAAATTTTCCGCAGGCGTTTACCCACGTCGGCGTGATCAACGCCGGTCTCTCGCTGGCGCAGCGACTGTCGGGCGCCGCGCCTCACGAACGACAGCTGTCTCGCGCGACGTCCGACACAAACACGGGAAAGACGAGAGTATGAACTGGGAAAGCTGGGTGTTGTGGGGATTTGTAGCGACAGTGGCGCAGACCACCGTGATGTCGGTGAGCCAGGGCCTCCATCTCACGCGCATGAGCATGCCGTACTTGCTCGGCACCATGATCACGTCGCACCGTGATCGCGCGAATGTTGTTGGGTTCGCCCTACATATGCTCAACGGCTGGTTCTTTTCGCTGATTTACGTGGCGGCATTCGAGTCATGGGGACGCGCCACCTGGTGGGCTGGCGCGGCGATCGGCGTAGTGCAGGCGGCGTTCGTGCTCACTGTGGGGATGCGGCTGCTGCCGGGCATTCACCCACGAATGGCGAGCGAGACGCAGGGCCCGACGGTGGCTCGGCAACTCGAGCCACCTGGATTTCTCGCGCTCAACTACGGATATCAGACGCCGCTGTCGGTGCTCATCGCCCACCTCGCCTACGGCATCATTCTCGGCTCGTTCTATACGCTGGCACGCCCCTGACGATCAGCACGTCACGATTCGCCCGCGAAGGCGATCGTGGTGATCAACGCATTCTCACTCTGTCGAGAGTCCAGCCGCGTGTGCTGGACGACGATCGGCACGTCGGAGTCGATCGTGCTCGCGTAGTCCGTGGCGCGCGGGACGCGCTCGGGGTCCGTGAGATCGTTGAAGCGCAGGTGCTTCGTACGTCGCGCGGGTACGGTGATGCGATACGGACCAACCGACCCACGATCCGCGAAGAAGATCGTGATCTCCACGTGTGCGTCGTGATCGCCTGCGTTGAGCATGCTCACGGTTTCGTGGCTCAGCATTTCGGGCTCGGGGCCATTGCTGTAGTCCGGGATATAGCCTTCGGCGATCGCCCAGTGCATTCGTCCGATCGGTTGTGACTTCATTTCACCTTCCTCCATGTCGATTGGTCACTCAGGTGTGGTCTGACTTCGTTCGTCGAGCCACCCTTCCCGAAAGCCGGCGCGGCGAAGGCCGCGTTGCACGGGGTCGCATGCTCGCATGAGTCGCCAGACGAGATCCGAGCG
>JBDTJH010000020.1:0-5470 GCA_039935955.1 Gemmatimonadaceae bacterium | reverse complement strand
TCGGCGCCCGGCCCGTATATGCGCACATCGTCGATCGCCGAGACGCGTTCGTACGCGTACTTCACCAGCGCCCGCTCGTGCGCCGCGACCGCATCCATTCCGATCGCCGTCAGATAGTCGCACGCGGCCGCGAGCCCCACCACGCCCGCGACGTTCGGTGTCCCCGCTTCGAGCCGGTGCGGCAGCACGTTCCACGTCGTGCGCTCATCCCCCACGAAGGCGATCATGTCGCCGCCCGTCTGATAGGGAGGCATTGCCTCGAGTATCTCGCGCCGCCCGATCAGTATGCCGGTACCCATGGGACCGAGCATCTTGTGCGCGCTGGCGGCGTAGAAGTCGACGCCGAGTGAGTCGAAGCGCACGGGCAGGTGTGGCGCGGCCTGCGCGCCGTCGCACACCGTCAGCGCGCCAACGGCCCGGGCGATGCCCACGATCTCTGCCACCGGGTTGATGGCACCAAGCACGTTCGAAACGTGATTGAAGGCGATCACCCTCGTCTTCCTCGTCGCCAATCGCGCCATCGCATCGAGATCGGCGCGACCATCTGCCGCGAGCGGACAGATCGTGAACGCCGCACCCTTCTCGATCGCCAGCTGCTGCCACGGGACGAAGTTGGCGTGATGCTCCGCGCGAGTCACGATGATCTCGTCGCCCGCCTTCACGTTCGCGCGCCCCCACGCGGCTGCGATCGTGTTGAGGGTGTCCGTCGTCCCGCGCGTGAAGATGACGCACGCATCGTCCTTCACGCCAAAAAATCGCGCGACCGTCGCGCGCGCACGCGCGTAGCGCTCGGTCGCGCGCGCCGACAGTTCGTACGCGCCACGGTGCGGGTTCGCGTAGTCCGTCTCGTAGAAGTCGTTCATCGCGTCGAGCACCGCGCGTGGCTTCTGCGCGGTGGCGGCCGAGTCGAGATAGACGAGTGCGGGATTCGCGGAGAGCAGCGAGAAGTCACAGCGTGGAACGAGCGTGCTCATCTCGGCGCTTCCGAGCCCGCTCGGATTGACGCCAGCGCCGAGTGCAGCGTGTGCCACGCGAGCACCGCGCACTTGACGCGCTGTGGCATCCGCGACACCCCCGCGAACACGCGCAGCGACGATGGCAATGCTGCATCGTCGCCCTGCCCGGTGGTCATCCCGCGAAACTGCGCGATCAGCGCATCCGCCTCCGCGCGCGTCTTCCCCTTCACCGCGCCCGTCATCATCGATGCCGACGCGCGCGAGATCGCGCATCCGCTCCCCTCGAACGACGCTTCGGCGATCCGGTCCCCGTCCATGCGCAGCCAGAGCGTGAGCTCGTCACCGCAGAGCGGGTTGATGCCGCGCTCCTCGACGGTCGCATTGGCGAGCGGACCGTAGTTGCGCGGCCGACGATTGTGATCGAGGATGACTTCCTGGTAGAGCGCGGACGTATCGGTCATGCGATCCCGAATGCAGAAAGCTCTAAAGCGCCGACGTGGCTCCGGTGAACCGCTCGAGTGTCGCGCGCTCGAGCTCGGAGCGCACGGCCTGCACCTCGATGGTCTCGAGCACGTCCGCGGCGAAGGCGTACGTCAGCAGGCGCGTTGCGGCATCCGCGGACACGCCGCGGCTCTTCATGTAGAAAAGCGCCATCTCGTCGAGGCGGCCGACCGTCGCGCCGTGCGTGCAGCGCACATCGTCGGCGTAGATCTCGAGCTGCGGCTTCGTGTCGATGCGCGCGCCCGCGCTCAGCAACAGGTTGTTGTTCGTCTGCTTGCCGTCGGTCTTCTGCGCGATCGGATAGACGTAAACCTTGCCGTTGAACACGCCGTGCGCCGAGCCGCTCAGGATTCCCTTGTAGATCTCTCGGCTAAAGCAGTTCGGCTGCGAGTGGATGATGTTCGTCTGGTGATCGACGTGCTGCTCGTCGTCGGCCATGTAGAGGCCGTTGAGCGTCGCGCCGCACCCCTCGCCATCGAGATTCGTATAGATGTTCGTGCGCGACAGCGCCGCGCCCGTCGCGAAGGAGAACGACACGTAGTGGCTGTCGTGCGCCTGCTTCGCGTCGATCGTGTGCACGTGGAAAGCGCGCTGGCTCTCGCGCTGAATCTTGTAGTGCGTGAGCGTCGCGCCCGGCTCGACGATGACCTCGGTAACCGCGTTGGTGAAGTAGCCGCTGTCGCCGAGCGAGACGTAGCTCTCGATGACGGTCGCCTTCGAGTTGTGGCCGGCCACGATCAGGTTGCGCAGATGCGCGACCCCTTTCGCCGCGTTCGAGTCGCTGACGAAGATAATGTGCAGCGGCGTCGCCTCCTCGATGAACGGGGCGATGTGGATCACGGCGCCGTCGGACATGAATGCGGCGTTGAGCGCGCTGAACGACCGGTCCTCGGCGGGTGAGACCTTGCCGAGCCACGGCTCGATGAGCGTGGGCTCCTCGCGAATCGCGGTGGAGAGATCGACCGCGCGAATACCCTTCGCGAGCGATGCCGGCGTGGAGAGCGAGGCGTCGTACTTCCCGTTGACGAACACCATCACGGGCCAGTTGCTGTGCGCGAAGGTGAAGGGCGCCAGCTCGGCCTGGGTGATCTGCCCCGTCGCGCCGCGTAGCGGGCTGAACTTCGCCTCGGCGATCGCCGCGACACTCGTGAAGTGCCAGTCCTCGTTGCGCGGGGTGGGAAAGCCGAGCGCGGCGAAACGATCGATGCCATCGCGGCGCGTCTCGCGCAGCCATGCCGGCTCCGCGCGCGCGCCGTTGTTCGAGAGCGTGCCGAAGTCGACGAGGTACGGAGCCGTCACGCCACCGCTCCCTGCGGCTCCACGAGCCAGTCGTAGCCCTTCGCCTCGAGCTCGAGCGCAAGACTCTTGTCGCCGGACTTCACGATGCGCCCGTGCGCGAGCACGTGCACGAAGTCGGGGACGATGTAATTGAGCAGCCGCTGATAGTGCGTGACGACCACCGTCGCGTTGTCGGGGCGCTTGAGCGCGTTCACTCCGTTGGCGACGATGCGCAGTGCGTCGATGTCGAGGCCAGAGTCGGTCTCGTCGAGCAGCGCGAGCTTTGGCTCGAGCACCGCCATCTGCAGGATCTCGTTGCGCTTCTTCTCGCCGCCGGAGAATCCCATGTTCACGGAGCGGCTGAGCATCTCGACGTCCATGTCGACGAGCTCGAGCTTCTTCTCCATGTAATCGAGAAACTCGATCGGATCGACCTCCTCCTGTCCGCGCGCGGCGCGAATGGAGTTGAAGGCCGAGCGAAGGAAGTACGCGTTCGACACGCCGGGGATCTCGATCGGATACTGGAAGGCGAGGAAGACTCCCTGCTGCGCGCGCTCTTCGGGCTGCAGCGCGAGAAGATCGTTTCCCTGGAACGTCACGGTTCCGCCTGTGACCTCGTACGCCGGATTTCCCGCGAGCACCTGTGCGAGCGTGCTCTTGCCGGAGCCGTTGGGTCCCATGATGGCGTGCACTTCGCCCGGTGCGACGTCGAGCGAGATCCCGCGGAGGATGTCGCGATCACCGGCCTTGGCGTACAGATCCTTTATTTCGAGCACGAAGCGATAATCCTGTAGTTGTCGAGGAGCTATCGGATCAACCGACGCTGCCCTCGAGCGTGATGCCGAGGAGCTGTTGCGCCTCGAGTGCGAACTCCATGGGGAGCTCCTTGAACACATCCTTGCAGAAGCCGGCGACGATCATCGAGACGGCGTTCTCCTTCGAGATGCCGCGCTGCGTGAGATAGAAGATCTGGTCTTCACCGATCTTCGACGTCGACGCCTCGTGCTCGAGCACCGCGCTCTGATTCTGAATCTCGATATACGGGAAGGTGTGCGCGCCGCAGCGATTTCCGATCAGCATCGAGTCGCATTGGGTATAGTTGCGCGCCCCGGCGGCCTTCGGGAGCACCTTCACCTGGCCGCGATAGCTGTTGTTCCCCTGTCCCGCGGAAATTCCCTTCGAGACGATCGTGCTGCGCGTGTTGCGGCCGATGTGAATCATCTTCGTGCCGGTGTCGGCCTGCTGATGATTGTTGACGACGGCCACCGAGTAGAACTCGCCCACGGAGTTGTCGCCCTGCAGAATCACGCTCGGATATTTCCATGTGATCGCAGAGCCCGTCTCGACCTGCGTCCACGAGATCTTCGAGTTCGCGCCTGCGCACTTGCCGCGCTTGGTGACGAAGTTGTAGATGCCTCCCTCGCCATTCTCGTCGCCGGCGAACCAGTTTTGCACCGTCGAATACTTGATCGTCGCATCCTTCAGCGCGATCAGCTCGACGACGGCAGCGTGCAGCTGATTCGTGTCGCGCTTGGGCGCCGTGCATCCCTCGAGATAGCTGACGTACGAGCCTTCGTCGGCGATGATGAGCGTGCGCTCGAACTGCCCCGTGCCCTCCGCGTTGATGCGGAAGTAGGTGGAGAGCTCCATCGGGCAGCGGACCCCCTTCGGCACGTAGACGAAGGAGCCATCGCTGAAGACGGCCGAGTTGAGCGCGGCGAAGAAATTGTCCGAGTGCGGCACCACGGAGCCCAGATATTTCTGGACGATCTCGGGGTGCTCGCGAACGGCCTCGCCGAACGAGCAGAAGATGATGCCGAGCTTGTTGAGCTCCGCCTTGAAGCTCGTGCCGACGGACACCGAGTCCATGACGACGTCGACGGCGACGTTGTTCATCCGCTTCTGCTCGCTGAGCGAGATGCCGAGCTTGCCGTACATCTCGCGGAGCTTGGGATCGACTTCGTCGAGACTATTCAGCGTCTTCGCGGTTTTGGGCGCCGAGTAGTAGATGACGTTTTGATAGTCGATCGGCGGATACTTCACGTTGGACCAGTGCGGCTCCTGCATCGTGGTCCAGCGAGCGTATGCCTTGAGCCGCCAGTCGAGGAGCCATTGGGGCTCACCCTTCTTGGCCGAGATCAGGCGGACGGTGTCTTCGCCTAGGCCGCGCGGGATGGTCTCCGCCTCGATGTCCGTGACGAAGCCGTACTGATACTCCCTGTTGACCAGGGTCTCGATGGAACCGCCCATGCAACGCTCCTTCCCGCTCATCACGCACACAATTGCGCGTGGTGAATCCTAATAGATTTTGTCGGGATTAGCAACGATGCGGGCGAGAGCTTGTGCCGGTCTAAACAAAGACTGGACAACGAGTTGCGAGGCTGGCGGCGTCGACCACGCGGTATTCGGCGAACACGGCGTCCCCGTGTTCGCGGTCGCTAGTGGTGACGGAAGACCAGAAAGAGGACGAGCAGGAGGATGACTGCCGCGGCGCCGACGATAATCTGAACGAGGGGAAGCGGCTTCTTCTGGCTCTTGGCGTACTTCCCGTGCTCCATCGTGACGGCGCGCTGGGCAAGCTGCGTGTTCTTGCGGCTGAAGGCGTCGTCCTCGTGGTCCTCGAACTGGACCGAGCGGATGCCGGGAGGCATCGGCTGAGCGGAGAAGGTGAAGGTCGTGTCGCCCATCTGGATCTGATCGCCTTCACGGAGCAGCCGCGGGACTACGGCGGGCTC
>JBDTJH010000019.1:0-22783 GCA_039935955.1 Gemmatimonadaceae bacterium | reverse complement strand
CTCACGAACACGCCCGCGTAGTAGCCGACCACCGCCACGCCGAGGCCGACGACGAACATGTCGAGCCCCGAGCGAATCACGCCGCGCCCCGTGAAGACGCTGCGCATGGCGCCGACGCCGAAGTGGGAGAGCATGGCCACCGCGAACGCGGCGACGAGGGCCGCCGACCCGGAGAGAAAGAAGAACGGCGCCACCGGCAGGATGGCACCGATGCCGGTGGCCGTACCGGTGATCCACGCCTCGCGCATCGGGGACATGTTCGGGTCGCCGATCTTGAGCTCCTCGCGCACCTGCTCGTCGAGCATCCGCTCGGGATCGCCCATGATCTGCGTGGCCAGCCGCTCGGCCTCGTCGCGCGGCATCCCCTTGGCCTCGTAGATGAGCGCCAGCTCGTCACGCTCGACGTCGGGCATGAGCGCGATCTCGTCGCGCTCCATGGCGATCTCGTTGGCGTAGACCTCCTGCTCGCTCTTCGCGGCGAGGTAGCCGCTCGATCCCATGGACAGCGCATCGGCGATCAGCCCCGCGACACCCGCGAGCACGATGGTCTGATGCGCCGCGAGCGCGCTCGCGCCGATCATGCCGGCGACGAGACCGAAGTTCGCCGTGAGCCCGTCGTTGAAGCCGTAGACCACGTTGCGAAGGAAGCCGCCGCTCTCGGTGCGATGCCACGGCTCGATTCCCTTCCCGGAGATCTCGCCAAGCGTGCTCGCGTGCTCCGCGGATTCGCGCGCGAGGAGGAGCGACTCGCCTCGTCCCGCGACGCCCTCGGGTGTGGCGCGATGCATCGTGAGGTAGCCGCGGACCTCTCGTCCCTCCTCAGCCAGCAGCATCGGCAGCAGGAACTTGGGGCCGAACCATTTGCCGAGCAGCGCGAACAGCCGCGCGCGCCCGCTCGGCCGGAAGGGCTTGGGAGGACGACCGCCGTCCGTGAGCAGCTGTCCCCAAATCTCGAGATGCCGGTCCTCGACGACCGCGAGGCGTAGATAGATGTCGCTCTTCGCCCCGTCCGGCTCGGCCTTCGCGAGAATCCGGTAGAGGAAGGCGGCGTCCGCCTCGTCCTGCCAGTGATGCTCGAAGGTGTCGAGGTCGGGTGCGCTCGTGCCAATGTTCGTTGTGGCCATGCTCAAATTTAGCAAGAGAGGTGACGATTCGGGCGAAAAAATGGCGCTCTTCGTGCGTAGACGCACGGCATGTCCAAAAACTCAGGCTTCGTATCGTGCCTATCGGTGCTGGCCGTTGTCGGTATCGGCGGCTCGCCGGTTCGCGTCGCCGCCCAAGCCCCTGCAACCGCGCCTTCCGATCTCAACGCCGCCTTCATCGGCGACTGGACCGGGCAGCTCGAATACCGCGACTACACTACGAACGAGCGCACCTTTCTCCCGACGTGGCTCAAGATCACCGAGTCGGCGGAGCATCGCTCCCTCGTCTTCAGCTACGTCTACGATGACGGCCCGACGAAGACCGTCCGCGAGCACGTCGACTTCGTGCTCGACCCCGCCACGCGAAAGGCGATGCTCTCGGATCGGGATGAGACGTCGTCGAAGGTGAAGACGTCGGTGTCGACCTACGATGTCGCCGGTCTCGATGAGTTCCGAAAGACGGGACGGGGAGTGCTCGTGCTCACCGGCGATGGCGAAGACAACGACAAGCCTGCCGACGTCCGCATCACGATCACTCTGCGCCGGAATCTTTACACGGCGCGCAAGGAAGTCCGCGCGAAGGGCAGCGTCGACGACCAGGACTTCCACTTTCGGGATGGCTATCTCTTCACGCGCGCGCAGTCCCCGGCGGCGCCGTAGCGCCACACTCTCCAACTACAGCTTCCCGATGTTCCACGTCAGCCCCGCGTACACCGCGTGCGGCTGCGCTCCGGTGACCGGAAGGATCACGCCCGCATCGAGCACGATCCACTTCTCGACCTCGAGCGTCGGCCCTGTGAGCACCGCGACGATGCCATCTTCGCCCACCGGCCCGGTCGTGCGCGGATAGCCGTACAGCTCCGCCACCCAGCCGATCTTTTCGTATATCGGTGCGCCGAACGACACGGCCCACAGCATCGCGTTCTTCGGCGCGCCGCTGCCATCGCCGCTCCGCCGCGTGTAGCCGGCGTTGATGTCGAGCGCGTAGTCACCCCAGTCGTGGCTCGAGATCAACAGCAGCGATACATCCGTCGTACCGTTGCCCGTACCATGTTTGGCGGATCCCGCCGCAAGCTTGAGCGATGGCTGCAGCGCGAGGTCGCCGAGTACTGGAGCCTTCTCGAGCGCGCGCCACTTGAGCGCCGCGCCAACGTCGCCGATCCCGGAATAATCCGGGACCGTGCCCGAGAGATGCTGGAATGAACCGAGCAGCTCGAGCTGCACACGCGGTGCGATGCCGAATTTCAACACCGTTGGCGTGAGGAGGACGTGCGCGCCATCCAGATCGTCGCGCTCGATCCCCACCTCGAGCTCAACCCATCCGGGCGCCACGGTCCCCGCATGCGTCGCGACGGTGGGACGTTCGGGCTGCGCGTCGTGCGGGTTCACTTGTTCCACAACGGGCATGGGATCCTGCAACTGCGCCTGCGCCGCTCCCGCAGATGCGAGTGCGAGTACCGCCGCTACCGAGCTCGCGACGCTACGCACGCGCATCAGAACTCGATCTGCGCGCCGAGCTCCACAACCCTGTTGGGGGGCAGCCCGAAAAACTGCGTCGCCGACTGCGCGTTTCGCGACATGAAGACGAACAGCTTCTTCCGCCACCTCGGCATCTGCGATCGCCCGGTCGGGATCAGCTGCTCGCGTCCCAGGAAGTACGACGTGTCGTTCGGACGGAGCTTCACCCCGAGCGGCGCGCACTGCGGGAAGATCGAAGGCACGTTGGGCTGCTGCATGAACCCGTAGCGCGCGATCACGCGATAGAACCCCTCACCGAGCTGATCGACCTTCACGCGCTCGCCGGCGGCGACTTCGGGCACATCGTCCGTCACGACCGAGAGCAGGATCACCTGGTCGTGCAGCACCTTGTTGTGCTTGAGGTGATGCAGCAGCACCACCGGCGCGCCGCTCTCGTCGCTCGTCATGAACACCGCGGTGCCCGGCACGCGCGGGGGCTGGCGCCGCTTCACATCGTCGAGGAAGAGATCGATCGGCAGGCTTCCCTCACGCAGCAGCGTGTGTAGCGCCCGGCGCCCGTGATTCCAGGTCGTCATCATCAGATAGACCACGAATGCCGCCGCCAGCGGGAACCATCCGCCCGACTCGATCTTGATCACGTTCGCGAACAGGAACGCGCCGTCGATCGTGAGGAAGACCGTGAGGAACGCGATCCCCTGGAAGCGCGACCACCCCCAGTGCCTGCGCGCGATCTGGGTGAAGAGGATCGTCGTGATCACCATCGTGCCCGTGACCGCAATGCCGTACGCCGACGCGAGCGCGCTCGACGACCGGAAGAAGAGCACCAGCGCGATGCTCCCGATCATGAGGGCGCGATTCACCTGCGGGATGAAGATCTGACCCGCCTCGTGCTTCGACGTGTGCGTCACGGTGAGGCGTGGCGAGTAGCCGAGCTGCATCGCCTGATGCGTGAGCGAGAACGCCCCCGAGATCAGCGCCTGCGACGCAATCACCGCGGCCGCCGTCGCGAGGAAGAGCATCGGGAAGATCAGCCCGCCCGGAATCAGCCGGTAGAATGGATTGATCGATGCGGTCGGATCGCGCAGCAGCAGTGCGCCCTGACCGAAATAGTTGAGCAGCAGGGCGGGGAAGACATACAACGCCCACGCGAGACGAATCGGAAGTCGCCCGAAGTGTCCCATGTCCGCATATAGCGCCTCCGCTCCCGTCACGGCGAGCACGACGGAACCCAGAATGAAAATGCCGCGCCAGCCGTGGTTGATGAAGAACTTCACGGCGTAGAACGGATTCACAGCGCCGAGGATCGATGGCTCTTTCACGATCTCCAGCAACCCGAAGAGCGCGATCGTGCCGAACCAGAATAACATCACGGGGCCGAAAACGCGCCCGATCTTGGTCGTCCCGCCGCGCTGCACGAGGAAGAGCGCGAAGAGCACGACCACGCTGATCGGCACGACGAGATGCTTGAGCGCCGGCGTCGCGACATCGATGCCCTCGACTGCGCCGAGCACGGAGATCGCGGGCGTGATGACGCCGTCGCCGTAGAGCAGCGCCGCGCCGAACAGCCCGAGCGCGCCGAGCACAGTGAGGCGCACGGCGTCGTTGTCCTTGTGTAGCCGCTGCTGGATGAGCGCGAGCAGTGCAAGGATCCCGCCCTCGCCGTCGTTGTCCGCGCGCATGATGAAGAAGATGTATTTGACCGTCACGATCATCGTCAGCGCCCACACGATGAGCGACAGCACGCCAAAGACGTTATCCGGCGTCGGCAGCACGCTCGATTCGGATATGCCGTTGGCGCCAACGCGGAAGCACTCCTTCATCGCGTACAGCGGACTCGTCCCGATGTCACCGTAAACGACACCGAGCGCGGTCAGCGAGAGGACGGCGAGGCGTTTGCCCGATGGGTTCAGGTCGACGGTCGGCCGCTCGACGGCATCCGGAAAGCTGGCGGTCACGATGGGCGCACGTGCAAGAGGCGCGCGGAGCTGCAGGGGAGAGGGATTTAGCGCTCCGGGTGCAGCCGCGCGTCGAGAAACGCGAGCGTCTCGGTCCAGCTCTCTCGCGCCTGTTTCGTGTCCACGCGCGAAAACTGGTGGCCGCCCGGCGGATTGTGCCACTCCCTGTACGTGTAGAGTCCCGCAGTGTCCTTCCCCGCGACGACCATCGAGTCGCGGAGATGACGGTTCTCGGGGATGAACACGTCGCTGTCGTTGTCCGCTGCGTGCACGAGCAGCGGCACCTTGAGCTCGCGCGCGTGCGTGATCGGCGAGCGCTCGAGATACGGCTTTGGATTCTGCTCGATCGTCGCGCCGTATGCCTTCTGCATCGCGAACAGCTGATGGTATTCCGCGTCGTGCGTCTGCATGCGAGTCTGCAGATCGGCGACGGGGACGATCGCAACGGCGGCCTTGTACAGCTCGGGGCGGCGGAAGATCGCGTGCAGCGTGATGAAGCCGCCGTGGCTCCAGCCGATGATGCCGAGCCGATCGAGATCGGCCTCGGGGACGAGCGCGGCGAGATAATCGCGCGCCTGGATCACATCCTCGACTTCCTTACCGCCGTAGTCGATGGCCTCGTAAAACTCCCGGCCGTAGCCCGTGCTCCCGCGATACTCCGGGGCGATCACGATGTACCCACGGTGCACGAGGGCACGCAGCTCCGGTACGTAGAGCGGCTTGAAGTCGCCATGCAGGTCTTCGTGCACCATGACGATCGTCGCGTGCTTGCGCGTCGTGTCGCGCGGCATGAAGAGATACGCGGGGATGATCATGTCGTCGGCGCCGGCGTACTGCACTTTGCGCACGAGCATCTCGCCGGAGAGCTGGAGCTGGAAATCGACATCGGTGAAGCGCTTGAGCAGCTGCTGCTGCGCGAAGTCATCGTCCTGGCGAGAGCTCACCGCAGCGGCACCGCCGCCGGTGGCGCATGCCGCGGCGAGCAGAAGCGTGAATCCGGTCGTCGTCGCCTTCAGCGATGCGGTGCGGAGGTACGACAATCGAGGCATTAAGGGCGAAGGAGGATTCTGGCTGCGAGGCTCGCAGCCGTATTCTAGCGGGCAGGCAAAAGCACAATCCTAAAGCTGCGGCCTAGAACCGTGCATTGCGAGGCCCGACCCGCCAGCCAACTAGTCGGTCAGCGGGCCCTCGCAGCCCTCCACGCGCCATCAACCCGCGGCATGTGCCTTGCCCTTGTAGTCGGCAACGGCGCGCCGCAGGGTGGCGAGCCGGACTTCAACGTCTTACCGCAGAGGGACACATGGACAAGAACAACGACATGGCCGATAAGGGGCTCGCGAACGAGATCAAGGGCTCCGTGAAGGAAACCGTCGGAAAGGTCCGCGGCGATATCGGTGACGCAGTCGACAACACGAGCGAGCATATCAAGGGGCGCGCGCAGCAGGCCGAGGGCAATGTCCAGAAGAATTTCGGAAAGGCCGAGCAGAAAATTGATGACAAGATGAACAAGAACGACACGAAATACACCGCCGACGGCGCGAAGAAGCACTAGCCGCAGCCGCACGATGATGAAGCCGGCCCCGCGCCTTTGCGCGGGGCCGGCTTCTCGCATTCGGGCACGGCGCTATTCGTAGCGCAGCGCGACGATCGGATCGAGTCCCGCTGCGCGCCGCGCCGGCCACACACCGAACACCACTCCCACGAGCGCCGAGAACACGAAGGCGGCGCCGACGGCGGCGGGTGAGACGTCGGTGTTCCAGTGCATCGAGTAGCGCATCACGACCGCAGCGGCGGATCCGACCAGGATCCCGATGATTCCACCGATGACGCAGAGCACGACGGCCTCGATGAGAAACTGGGCGAGAATATTTCGTCGCGTGGCGCCGAGAGCCTTCCGAATGCCGACCTCGCGCGTCCGCTCGGTGACGGAGACGAGCATGATGTTCATGATCCCGATGCCGCCGACGAGCAGGCTCACGGTGGCGATGCCGGCGAGCAGGGTGCCAAAGAGCTGCGTCGTCTGCTGCGCGGCGTTCAGGAAGTCGGACTGATTGCGGATCTCGAAGTCGTCGTCGCGCCCGGTCTGGAGGCGATGCTGCCGTCGCATGATGCTCTCGATCTCCGTCATCGCCTGCGGGATCTGCGCCTCCGTTGCCGCGAGGACGTTGATCGACTGCAGATTCTTGGTGTCGAAAACACGAAAGCGCCCGGTGTTCAGCGGAATGAGCACTTGATCGTCGGGATCGTTGAAGCCGCTCGCGCCGCCCTTCTGCGCGAGCACGCCGATGATCTCGAACTGGATGCCGCTGATGCGCACCATCCAGCCGACGGCGCTCTCCGGTGGATTCGCGCCGAGGTTCGCGGCGGTCGTCGCGCCGAGCACGGCGACGCGCTGGCGGCCGTTGTCGTCGGCTGCCGTGAACATGCGGCCGCCCGCGATCGTGTACTTGCGTACGTCGAGATAGTTGGGCGTCGTGCCGATCACACGCGTGCTGGTGTTCGCGTTGCGATACTGCACCTGCAGCGAGCGCGACATCTCGGGCTCGACGCCGGCGAAAAACGTTCCGCGCTGCGCGAGCGCCGTGGCATCCTCCACGTAGAGCTTCGCGCGGTCGGTCGACGAAGCGACGCCGCCCGTAAAGACCTGCCCCGGGATGACCGTGAGCATCGTGGTGCCGAGCGACGAGATGCGATCGTTCACGGCCTGCTGCGCGCCTCGGCCGAGCGCGACGACGGCGATCACCGCGCCGACGCCGATGACGATGCCGAGCATGGTGAGCAGCGAGCGCAGCTTGTTGACGCGCAGCGCGCTCAGGGCGACGACGATGATCTCGCCGATCAGCATGCGATCACGGAGGCGGACGTCCCGCGCGGCCGCCTCCCGCGCGCCCGCCCGTGGCCGCACCGCCCGTCGCACCGCCCGTCGCACCGCCCGTCGCACCGCCCTTCGTCTGGTTCACTCCCGGCAGCGCCATGCGACTCTGAATCTTCTGCTGAACCTGCAGCCGGTTCTGCTGCAGCATCGCCGCGTTGATGAGCGCGACGTTGTCGCCCTCGTTGAGCCCCGAGAGCACCTGTGTCACGTCGTAATTGCCGACGCCGAGCATCGCCATGCGCGGCTCGAATGTTCCGTTGGCGGCGACGAAGACGAGCCCCGCGTGCGGCTTCGTGTTTCCCACCACCGGCGTCTCATCTCCACCGCCCATGGAAAGCGCGGAGCCGCCCGCGCTCGAGCGGCGCAACTGCATGCATCCGCGCAGCACTCCCGCGTCGAGATGCAGACTGTCCGTCGTCGCCTTCGCGCTGGCGCGCAGCTGCGCCGCGTGCGCGGTGTCCGTGCGCATCTGCTTCCGATAGTTCGTAAGCGCCGCCTCCGACGCGGGATGCGCGGCGAGCACCGACTGCACCGAATCGCACTGCGACTGCGTCACCGCCACCGCGGGTGCGCCCCCTGCTCCGCCGCGACCACCGCTGTGCTGGCTCGCCAGACTCGCGCGCACCGTCGCCGGATCCAGCCCGAGCGCCGTCGCCGCCGTCGCCGCGTCCTTCATGCTGCGCACCGCATCGTTCGGAATCGCGAGCACGTTGTCCGCATTCTCGACGAGGATCGACACGTCGGTGTTCATCCCCGGCATCAGCGCCCCGTCGCGATTGTCCAGCCTGATCAACACCGGGAACATCGTCACGCTCTGTTGCACCGTCGCCTGCGGCGCGATCCGCTCGACCTTCCCCGTGAACGTGCGATTCGGATAGGCATCCACCTTCACCGAGGCCGTCTGCCCAGCCTTCACATTTCCGATATCGCTCTCACTCACGAGCGTCGAGTCGTACACCTGCCCGAGATCGGCCATCGTCAGGAGTGTCGTGCCGCCGCCCACGGTGTTCGTCGCCGAGCTGATGACCTGTCCCTCGCTCACATCCTTCTCGATCACGGTCCCTGCCATCGGCGCGCGGATCGTGACATCCTCGAGCGCGATCTTCGACTGGTCGAGCGCCGCACGCGCCGCGACGAGATTCGATACCGCGTTCGCGGACGCGAGCACCGCCGTCTCGACCTCGGGCGCCGTGATTACGCCCTCCTTCGCCAGCGACTGCGACCGATCGAGCTGCGCCTTCGTCACCGTCACACTCGCCTGCGCCGCCTGGAGCGCCGCGACCGCCTGATCGTAGCGGCTCTTCGCATCGCGCGGGTCGATCTCCACGAGGAGATCGTTCGGCTTCACCTGCGCGCCCGTGACCACGTGCAGATGCATCACCTGCCCCGACGCCTTCGACTTCACCTGCACGGCGTTGATCGGCTGGATCACCCCCGTCGCCTCGACGTCGACGACGATGTTCTGCCGCGAGATCGCGGCGGTCTGAATGCCCGCCGCAGGATCGGCCTTCTTCCCCTTGCATGCCGCCACGCTCATCGCGGCGGCGAGTACGAACGCTGATCGCCTCATGCTTGCGGCCTCACAATGTTTGTCCGATCAGCGCCTCGAGCTGCGCCTTGGCAACGCGATAGTCGTACCGCGCCTGGATCAGCGCGAGGCGCGCCTGCGTGAGCTGCGTCTGCGACGTCAACACATCCAGCAAGATTGACGCGCCCAGCTGATACCGCTGCTGCTGCACGCGCAAATCCTCCTCGGCCGCCGCCACCGACACCTGCTGGATCTCGATCTGCTGCTCTGCCGTGCGCAGCGTGCCGATGTACGACACGAGATTCTGCTGCGCGAGCAGCGCCGCATCCTGCGCTGCCGCCGCCGCGTTCAGCCGGGCGACGTCCGCGTTCACGACGTCCTGCTCGCGCGTCAGCCCATTGAACAGCGGATAGCTCACCGTGAAGCGTAGCGTGCCGCTGTACTTGTAGCCTCCGTTCGCGAAGTTGAACGAGCTGTCGCTGTGATAGCGCGAGCGGTTATACGCCACCGAGATGTTCGGGAAGTACGGCGCGTGCGCCGCGCGGTACTGCGCCTGCGCCGCCACCTCCTGCGCATTCGCCTGCTGCACCGCCGGACTCACATCGGCGAGCTGCACGAGCCTCGTGCTGTCGATCTCCACCGCCGGTCCAGTGGCGGTGTCGGCCGCGTTCGCGGTGACCTTGTACGGCTCGCCGACGAGGCGCGTCAGCGTCGCGTTCGCGGTCTGCAGGTTGTTCCGCGCCTGTAGCAGCGCGAGTTGCGCGTCTCCCACCTGGATGATCGCGCGCAGCGAATCGGACTTCGTCGAGGTCTGCGCCAACACCTTTGCGCGCGACACCGCAAGCTGCTGCTGCGCCTGATCGAGCTGCGCGCGCGCCGCGCTCTCCGATTCCTTCGCCGCGAGCACTGCGTAGTACTGCTGCGACACGAGCAGCGCGATCTGGAACGTCTGCGTCACCTCGTTTGCGCGCGCCACCGTCACCTCGGCCCTGCTCGCGCGGATCTGATAGAGGCGCGAGAGTCCATCGAAAAGCTGCAGGCCGGTGCTGAAGCCCTGCGAGTTCTGCCACTTGCCCGAAAAGACGTGGCCGGTGCTGTCGATGACGACACCGGCGGGGCTGTTCTGCGTGTTCGTTGCCTGGAGGTCGAGTGTCGGCAGAAAGGCGGCGTACGCGGAGCGAACGCCGGCGCGGCTCGAGCGCAGCTGTCCGCGCGCGTTCACCGCGAGCGGAGAGTTCCTCTGCGCGAGGGTGACCGCCTCCTGCAACGACATCGTGCGCGAGGAATCCGCCACGCTCTGGGCACCCGCCCGCTGCGTCGTACCCATCAGTGCTACGGCGAAGATCAGTTGTATTGCGGGCTTCACTGCTGCTTGGCCTCTTCCCGTTTCGATTCGTCCACCCAGTCCTGGAATCGCCGTTGCTGGCCGGGATCGAGGAGGCGCTTGATCTGCACACGAGTCGCCTCGCGCACGGAATCGAGCTGCGGGCGGACGGGCGCGACGATCTTGCTGAGCTCACGATGCCGGATGTCGAGCAGGCTATCCACCTGCGCGCGTTGCAGGGAGCTCAACTGTAGCTTCGAGGCCATGTAAGAGCGAACCGCTTGGCGGTCCGTATTCGCGTCGCACGCCGGGCGCGTCAACACGCGGTCGAGCGAGAAGCCCAGCGCGCCTCCGGCGACCAAGGTGCCAAGCAGAAAGCCCAGTGCGAGCGATTTCGATTTTCTCATCGCCGACTCCCGTTCAAGGACCCATCACGTAACGCAGCGTGACGTCGCGAGAGGCCTCGGGCTCCGTCTCGCTCGCCACCTGCACGGGCGCGACGCGGCTGGACTCGATTTCGCGATACGCCGCGACCGAGCGCTGATGGTTCGAATGCTGCGCAGCGATGGCGGCCACGAGCACCGCCGCTGCACCAGCCAGCGCGAGCCCCCGACGCCACCGCGCCAGCTGGCGCCACCACTGGTCGTCCTCCGACGAAGCGACGCGCGCCAGAATGCGGCGCTCGAGTAGCTCCCAGAACGCCTCGCCGCCCGGCGGCGCATGCATCACACGCAGCGCGCGCGTCAACTCGTCGTCCCGCCCTTCCGGGCCGATCCTCGGCTCCAGCTTCATCGCTCACCCCAGAGATCGCGCAGCCGCTCTCGCAGCGACGCCCGCGCATGATGAAGGTCCGATCGTGCCGTCCCTTCGGGAATTCCCAGCATCGTTCCGATCTCGCCGTGTGTATAGCCCTCGACGTCGTGCAGCACCAGCACCGAACGCTGCCGCTCGGGGAGCGCGTTCAACGCAACACCCAGCCGTCCCCGAAGCTCCGAGCGCTCGGACGGGTCGAACTGCGGCACGGAGAGCGTCTCCGGAAGCGAATCCGCATCCCGTACCTTCCTACGACGACCGATGTCCAGTGCAGCGTTCGCGACGATCCGGTTGAGCCAGGCAGCGAAGGCCTGCTCAGGTCGGAAGCGCTCGAGCGCCTTGTACGCGTGCAGAAAACCATCCTGTACCGCATCCTCCGCATCCTCGTGCGTGGCGCAGATCGCGCGAGCGACCGCATAGGCGCGGCGCATGTGCGTGTGCACCAGCATCGCGAATGCGGGCTCACTCCCCGCCTGCGCCTCCCGCACCAGCTCGCGCTCAGCGTCCAGCGGCGCCGGGTCAGCCGGCGGGACGGTCATCGGGCGATCGAGGATGTGAAGCGGAATAGCGGTCATTTCTGATGATCGTGGTGTCTCGATCATACGCGCCGCGACGGTTTAGCGTTGGCCGTCGGGGCTTACCCGACGGCAGACGTGCCCTGGAGGCCCAGCGACTCCGCGACCGGACGCATGGAGTCGATCACGAACTGGATATGCTCGTCGAGATCCACGCCAAGCTCCGCCGCGCCCTGCGTGACATCCTCCCGGCTCACGCCACGTGCAAAGCCCTTGTCCTTCATCTTCTTCTTCACCGACTTGCCGTCGAGGTCGAGCACGCTCTTCGACGGTCGAACGAGCGCCGATGCGGTGATCAGCCCGGTGAGCTCGTCCACCGCGAACAGTGCCTTCGCCATCCTCGTCTCACGCGCGACGCCGCAATAGGTTGCGTGGCCGAGAATCGCCTGCAGCATGTCTTCGGGATAGCCGCGCTCGCGCAGCATGCGCACGCCCTCGGCCGGATGCTCCTCGGTGGCCGAGTGCGCGTTGTTCGGAAAGCGCTCGTAGTCGAAGTCGTGGAGCAGCCCTGTGAGTCCCCACCGCTCCGAATCCTCTCCGAACTTCGCCGCATACGCGCGCATCGCCGCCTCGACGGACAGCATGTGCGCGCGCAGCGACACACTCGCGGTATACTCGTGCATCAGCGCGAGCGCATCGTCTCGAGACGGCAGCGCGGCTTCGGAACTCACGGTGCGCGGCTCCTTACTTCTTGGTTTGCACGTGCGCGACGACCGACATCCCCGGTCGCAGCGGATGCGTCGACCCGCACCCCTTCGTAATGGCGATGCGCACCGGAAGGCGCTGCACCACCTTCGTGAAGTTGCCGGTTGCATTGTCCGGCGGCAACAGGGCGAAACGCGCACCCGTCGCGCCGCTCAGGCTCTGCACCGTGCCCTCGGCCTCGCAGCCGGGATACGCGTCGACTTGGATCGTCACCGGCTGCCCGACGACCATCTTGCTGAGCTGCGTCTCCTTGAAGTTCGCGGTCACCCACGTGCCCGTGTCGGCGACGATCGACATCATCGTCTGGCCGGGCTGCACGAGCTGCCCGATCTCGACCTGCTTCTTCGAGATCGTTCCCGTCTCGGGCGCCTGCACATCCGTATAGCTGAGCTGCAGCTTCGCGTTGTCGAGCGCCGCCTGTTCCGCCTGCAGCTTTGCCTTCGCGAGCCTCACGCCCGCCTGGGCGTTCTGCACCGCGCCGCCCGCCGCGGCCGCCTGCCGCTGCAGCGATTCGACATCCGCCGCCGCAGCCGCGGCCGCCGCCTGCGCCGCGTCCAGCTGCTGCGCCGAGACGATCTGCTTCGCGACGAGATCACGCATGCGCGCGAGATCCGCATTCGCCTTCTGCTGATTCGCGAGCGCCGCCTGAATCTGCGCGTCTGCCGCGTAGCGATTGCCCGTCGCGGTGGCCACCGCCGCTTGCGACTGACCTGTGAACTTGCTTCCACCCGCGGTCGACTGCGCCGCTGCCAAATCCGCCTCGGCCTGCGCGACTTTCACCTTCAACTCCGAGTCGTCGATGCGAACGAGCTCCTTTCCCTTCGCCACGGAGTCGTTGTCCTGCACCAGCACCGCGGTGACGTAGCCGCCGACCTTTGCGAGCACGGGAACGATGTGCCCGTCGACCTGCGCGTTGTCGGTGCTCTCATGACCGCGCGAGTAGATGAAGGTCTTGATGCCCCAGACGAGTGCGATCACGACGACGATGCCGACGATACCAACAATGATCACCTTCTTCCGCGTCGCCTTCGCCGGAGCTTCCGGCGCGGGCGGACGCGCGGCAGGGGGAGTCGTCGTTGGTTGTGGCTGCGCAGTGGCTTGTTCGGTGGTCGTCCCCATGTTGCTATTCCTCTGTGTCGTTAATGCCGGTGAGGCTGTGACTGCAAGAATTCAGAGTTACGGAAGTCCCGTGACGGAGCCGACTGCCCGTGCCAGTGCGACTTTCGCTCCCTGATAGCTCGAGAGCGCATTGACCGCCTGGGTTCGTGCGGAGTTGAGCGACAGTGAAGCCGTGAAGACATCTGCGTTACCCGCGACGCCGGCGCGAAAGCGCTCCTGGGCCTGCGCGACTTCCTGCTGCGCGAGCCTGAGTGCTTCTCGGACTGCGTCCGCCTCTTCCTTCGCGGATTTGAGATCGAGCAGCGCACCGCGCACTTCGATCGCTGCCTGCTGTCGGAGATCGCGGCGGCGGACGTCGATCTCGTTGGAGATCGCCTTCGCCTCCTCGATTCGCCCCTCGCGACGCAAGCCGTCGAAGATCGGAATTGAGACCTGCACCCCCCAGTCGTACGTGCCGAGCAGGCGGTCTTTCCCGATGTAGCCGTAGTCACCGAACGCCGCGAGCGACGGCAGACGCTCGGCCTTTATCGCCGTGACCTCCTGCTCGGCGGCGCGAATCTGCTCGTCGGCGGCGCGGAGATCTGGGCGCGTGCGCATCGCGAGGTCGATCGCGTCGGCTTCATTGATGGTCGTGTCGCGGAGCACGAGGCCGGTGAGGCTGTCGGCGAGGCTGACCTTCGCCGTGAGCGGCTGGCCGAGCGCGCGCAACAGATCGAGGCGCGAGCGATCCTGCTCGTTGCGGGCGACGATCAGCTGCGCGCGAATCGTGGCGAACTGCGACTGCGCGCGCGTGACGTCGAGAGCGACGCCGACACCCGCGCGAAGCTCCTCGTTCGCGATGCCGAGCAGCGAGTCCGCGAGCACCGAGTCGGCGACTCGCGCACTCAGCTGCGCGTCTGCGCGCTGGGCGCGGAGGTACGCGTTCGCCGCGTTCTGCGCAGCGATCTCGGCTTCGTTCGCCGCGGTCGCGCCGTATGCGCGCGCCGTGGTGCGTGCGCCCTTGAGCCGCTGCAGCGCGCCGAAGTCGAACAGTGTCTCCGTGATCTTCGCGCGGACATCGAAGAGGTTCACGGGGCCGATCACTTCCCCGTTCGCGTCGAAACCGGGGAAGGTCACGCCGAACGTTGCCGAATTGAACGTTCGGCCATTCTCGGAGGCGTACCCCGAGACGGTCGGAAGAAGATCGGAGCGCGACCGCGTGATGCGCGCCGCCGCCTGCGCGGTGCGTGCGCGGGCCTCGAGCGCCGACGCATTCTGGCGCGCGCCGAGTCGTGCGGCGTCGCCGAGGGTGAGCGGGCGGGCGAGCGCGGAGTCCTGCGCGGCGGCCGTGCTGGTCGCGAGCAGGATGAGCGCGGAGAGAGTGCGGACGCTGATGGTCATGGGTGCACGGGTGACGCGGTTGGCGCCGGAAGCTGGCCGATCGCGTGCAGACAGAAGTCCACGAGCTGATCGAGCACCTGATTGTCGGAGAGATCGCGCATGAACGGGATGCGCGCGCGCTTGGCCGCCCACACGCCGTGAATGAACAGAACCGAGTGCAGCATGCGTCCGGCGGCGAGGGGCTCGATGTCGCGGAACTCACCGCTGGCGATGCCGCGCTTCACGATGTCGCCGAGGATGCGCATCGAGCGCATGGGCACTTCCTCGATGAACTGCTCGTACAGATCGGGGAAGTGGTGCAACTCGCTGAGGATGAGGCGGTAGAGAATCTCGAACGACGGCGTGCGTACGTAGTCCCAGGAGTTGCGGAGATACTGGCGGAGCTGGTCGCGCGCGCTGGCGCTTTCGGTAATCGATGCTTCGACGGAGGCGATGTGCCGCGAGGGGATCTCGCGGATCATATCGCAGAACAGCGCTTCCTTGTTGGGGAAGTAGAGATAGATCGTGCCCTTGGACACGCCGGCGGTGCGGGCGATGTCTTCGAGACGGGCGGCCGCGAGTCCGCGTTCGCCGAACACCTCGAGCGCCGCATCGAGGATCTGGCGCGGGCGTTCGCCGGGGAGGCGGCGCCAGCGGGGTGCGTTGGATTGGGCGGACTCGGACATCGGGCTCTAGTGGTTGTGCGAGAGTAACTAAACGGCTCGTCAGTAGAGTTGTTCCCGTGGCCAAAATTGGGGTGAACTATAACTGACCTTCGAGTAAGTTACTCAGCATGGACTATTCGTGCAACCACTGTAGCGGGCTCGAGTAGAGAGGATGCAAAACGGGCGGACGCGACAGCGTCCGCCCCGTCTGACCATCCCGTCGAGGCTGCTTACTTCGCCGCTGCGGCCGGCGGCTTCTCGGCGTCGTAGTGCGCGTTCGTGAAGTGGACGATCGCCGTCATCGTCGCGAGCAGCACCACCGCGCCGATGATCATTCCTGTGAGGCCAGCCTTCAAATCTCCTTCCTTTGGTGCGGCCATTTGGTCTCCTCGAAGGCGGGGCTAGGCGACCCGGACGGTCGCCATCGTGTCGTTCTGCGTGATCTTCTTCAGGACGTCGATACCGGTCGTGATCTTTCCGAATACCGTGTGCACGCCGTTCAGGTGCCGGGTGTTGTTTTCGTCGAGCACCATGAAGAACTGGCTGCCGCCGGTGTCCTTCCCCGCGTGGGCCATCGAGAGCGCGCCGACCTCATGCTTATTCGGGTTGCCCTTGGTCTCGCACTTGATGTGGTAGCCCGGGCCGCCCGTGCCAATGCGACGATCCCCCACCGGGAGATCGCGCGAGAGCGGATCGCCGCCCTGCACCATGAAATCGGGGATGACGCGGTGGAACTTCACGCCGTCGTAGAAGCCACTGTTCGCGAGCTTCTCGAAGTTGGCGGCGGCAAGTGGTGCATCCTTTTCAAAGAGCTCCGCGACAATGGTGCCGCGATTGGTCTCGATCGTTGCGTTCTTCGCCATGTAATCAACCAGCCGTCGAAGGAAGTCGAAGTGGAGCAGCATCCCAAGTTAACGTCGCCAGCGGCCCTTTGCACCCACGCATCGCGGCGCTCACACTCGTGACGACGGGCAGATGTCGTTCAGCTTGCATACCTCGCAACGCGGTGTGCGGGCGACGCAGATCTGCCGCCCGTGCTCGATCAGCAGATGCGAGAGCATCGTCCAGTGCTCGGTCGGAAAGAGCGGCATGAGATCCTGCTCGATCTTTACCGCGTCAGTCTCACGGGTGAGGCCGAGCCGTTCGGACAGCCGCGTGACGTGCGTGTCGACGGTTATCCCGACGTTCTTGTGAAAGGCATTGCCGAGGACGACGTTCGCGGTCTTGCGGCCCACGCCAGGAAGCTGAATGAGCTCCTCCATCGTCTCCGGAACCATGCCGCCGTGCCGTTCGACGAGCGCCTTCGCCATCCCGAGCAGGCTTTTCGTCTTGCTGCGGAAGAAGCCGGTGCTCTTGATCTCGGTCTCGAGCTCCTCGCGCTCGGCATCGGCCATCGCGGCCGGCGACGGATAGTGCTTGAAGAGCGCTGGCGTGACGAGGTTGACGCCCTTGTCGGTGCTCTGTGCGCTGAGGATCGTCGCAACGAGGAGCTGGAACGCATTTTCGTGGTCGAGCGCGCAGTGCGCGTTCGGGTACATCGCGGAGAGTCGTTTGTAGTACTCCGTCGCGCGCGATTTACGCTCGGCGAAGGTGCGCGGCCAGCGCTCCTTGAGGTGAGGGAGGAGGATGATTTTCGGCTTGGCAATTTTTGCGGATTTCGCGACCTTCACCACCTTCTTCACCATCTTCTTCGCTGCCGCCTTCACGAGCTTCTTCGCTGCCGATTTCGCTTTCATCTCGCTCTCCGCTTCCGTAGGCGTTCCACGATCCTCTTCGCGCTGAACGTATTGATCACATCCGTCGCCTCCAGCCACCCCTTCCGCGCGATCCCCACTCCGAACTCCATATTCTGCAGCCCGCGCGTCGAATGCGCATCCGGGCCGATTTCGAAAGAGCAGCCGAGCGACTTGGCGAGCTGACAGTGGCGCCAGTCGAGATCGAGGCGGTGCGGGTCCGCGTTGATCTCGAGTGTCACGCCGTTCGTCGCCGCCTTCGCGATCACCGCCTCCATGTCGATCGCGTACGCCTCGCGGCGCAAGAGCAGCCGCCCCGTCGGATGCCCGAGGATCGTGACGTGCGGATCGTCCAACGCGCGGAGCACGCGCGCCGTCATCGTCTCGCGGTCCATCGCGAAGCGCGAGTGCACCGAGGCGATCACGTAGTCGAAGCGGTCGAGCAGCGCGGAATCGTAGTCGATCTGCCCGTCGGCGAGAATGTCGGCCTCGACGCCCTTCAAGATGAGTATGCCGAGATCCCTTGAATTCAAACTATCTATCTGGGCGTGCTGCGCAATCACGGCGTCGGGCTTGAGCCCGCCCGCGTAGAACGCCGACTGCGAGTGATCCGAAATCCCGATGTAGCTCCAGCCGAGATCGTGCGCGGCCTGCGCCATCTCCGCGATGGTGGCTTTGCCATCCGAAGAGTCGGAGTGGCAGTGGAGCACGCCCGTGATGTCGCTCGACTGGATGAGTGTCGGCAGCGCGTTTTTTGCGGCCGCCGCGATCTCGCCGCGTCCCTCTCGCATCTCCGGCTCGATGTACGCGAGGCCGAGCGCGCCGAAGAGCGCGCGCTCATCGCCCACGGGGATTCGCTGGCCATCGGAGCTGCGCAGCTCATCCCCGACGATGCTTGCGCCGCGCGATGCAGCCCACTCGCGCAGCTCGCGCTCGTGCGCCGCGCTCCCCGTCGCGCGCCAGAGCGCGACGGCCTGGTCCTCGCGCCGCACACACTGCAAATCGAGCACGCTGCCATCGACGAAGTGGATCGTCGCACCGCCCGGTCCGCGCTCCTCCGCCTCGCGCACGCCGGGCGCGCGCGAGAGCTCCGCCGCTACGCGCTCGGGAGCGCCGTCGCGGGACGAGACGACCGCGACGACATCGATGTCGCGCACGATCTCGTTGCGCCGCCGCAGCGATCCAGCCAGCATCGCGCTCTCGACATCCGGATGTGCGCGCACCGCCGCGAGCATCGGCTCCGACTCCGCGAGTGCGCTCGGATAGAGCATGTACGCGCTATTTTCGCGCAGGTAGGCGATCCCCTTGAGTATCTTGGCCGCCGTTCCCGCGCCGAAGCGCGGCAGCTTCGCGAGCCGTCCGTCCGCTGCCGCCGCCTCGAGCTCTGCGAGGGACGACAGCCCAAGCCCTTCGTGGATCTTCTGGATCTTCGCGGTGCCGAGCCCCGGCACGCGGAGCATCTCGAGCAACCCTTCGGGCGTCTCGGTGCGCAGCTGCTCGAGGTAGCGCGACTCGCCGCTCTCGACGAGCTCGCGAATCGTCGACAGCGTCGCGGGCCCGACTCCCTTGAGCTCCGCGAGCTCGCCCGATGCGAGCGCCGGCGCGAGATCGTCGGTCTGCACGCCGAGCACGGCGCGCGATGCGTTGCGGTAGGCGGCGCTCTTGAAGCGGTTCTCGCCCTTCAGCTCGAGGAAGTCCGCGATCTGCGCGAGCGCGTGCGCGACGGAGCGTGGATCCACGCGCTCAGCGCACGCGGATGTACGTGAGCTGCGTGACCCCCTCGCCGCCGGTTTCCTGCACGCGCTCGAGGCGGTCTGGATGCGTGTCGAGATAGTGAAAGGCGCGAATCACCAGCGCCTCGAGCTCGCTCGTCGTGGCGAGTGTGCGATAGCCCATCCGCTCGCCACCCGGAATCGCGTTCGCGTACGCGACGCCCTCGGCCCGCCACGGATGCTCCGCGCGCGCGGCCGCCTTCGCGGGGTCGAGATCATCGCGATACGACACGAGCGAGACGCCAGGCCGATCTTCGCGCAGCCCGAGCACCATCTGTACGCGGAGATGCGCGCCCGACTCCGCGCGCTGCTCCGTCTCCGCTGCGACTGTGAACACTCCGTCGAGTGGCTCATAGGGCGCCGCGGCGCTCACGCGCGCCCACAGCTTCTGATACGGGAACTGCAGATACGATGCAGGCGGCCCCGCGAAGATCCAGTCGCCCATCGGATAATCGGCTTCGGTGAGCAGCGACGTCACCGCATCGTCGAACGAATAAAGACGGCGGCCGTAGCTCCAGAACTGAAAGCCCTGATAGAGCAGCTCGCCGTACTCATCCATGCTCGCCGGATCCGCATCGTCGGAGACCATTTCGCCGAGTGCGGCACCAGCGTGTCCGAGCAGCAGAAACTGATCGCGCCTGTGCACATCCGAGCCGCGCTGCTCGCCTTCGGCGCGAATCGCCGGGAAGTCATCGCGCTCGAGCGGTTCGAGGATCAGTTCGTACGGAGTGAGTCTCGCTGGCACACGTGCAGAGTCCGCAGGAATCAGGCCTGCTCCTCGACGCCGGCCGCGTCGCGCAGCCTTGCAACGAGCTCGTGCAGCTGATGCTCGGTGTAGTCGATCTCCTGCGCCGCACCGTCGAGATCGATGAGCCCCGCACGCATCGATACCGCGACCTGATTGAGATAGCGCACCTTGCGGAGAATCTCGTCCGTCACGGCGCGGAGCGAGAGATAACGCCGTTTGTTGACCGTCGCGCGACGATGCCGCGCAATGAGCTCGGCCTCCGTGAGCTCACGCGCTAAGGAGATGACTTCCTCGGTCGTGCGCCCGGAGATCGTGCCGCGGTCGGGAATTCCCTCGTCCTCCCACTCCTCCTCGGCGAACCAGAGGCGCCCGACGTGCTCGATCCCATCGAACGTGATGCTGAGCGAAACCGCGAGTGTGCGATCATCCGCGGTGATGGTCGCGATCTCGCGCTCGATCGTGTCGTCCGCTGGCGTCATGGCTGGGCTCTCGTGCGCTGAAGAAAGTCGCGAACCGCAGCGAAGAATGCGTCCTTGCCTTCAACGTAAGGGACGTGTGCGCTTTCGTCGAGCACCACGAGCTCGCCGTGCGGGAGCGCGCCCGCGATCGCTTCCGACGAGGCGAGCGGAATTGCATCGTGCGTGCCGTGGATCACGAGCGTCGGCGCCTCGACGAGCGACAGCTTCTGCGAGAGATCGTAGCCGGCGAGACTGTCCCAGACGGACTGCTGTACGCGAGCGATCACGCGGAACGGCGTGAGCTCGGCCGCGCGCGCGGGATCCGCGAAGTAGCCGGCGACGCCGAGCTCGAAGATCCGCTTGGCGAACAGCGCGGGGTCGCTTTCACGAAGCCCCGACGCCGCGATCGTGGCGCGCTCCGCGGCGATCCACGGCGCGCGCTGCCGGCGCGCGAGCTCGGCGCTGAACTGCGCGCGGAACTCGGAGGTCGCGGGAGCGGGGGTGATGAGCACCATTCGCGCGGGCGCAGGCGCCGGCTCGCGCGCTGTGAAGATGATTCCCTCGTCGCGAAAGCCGCCCGATGCGGCGATCGAGTACAGGAGGGCGAGCAGTCCGCCCCATGAGTAGCCGACGAGCGTGAGCGGCTCGAGCGAGAGCTCGCGCACGAGCGCCGCGAGATCCGTGACGTGGGTTTTCCAGGTGATGGGGGAGCGATCGGCGTCGTCCTTCGATCGTCCCCCGCCTCGCTGATCGTAGAAGATCAGCCGATACTCATCCGCGAGCTCGAGCATCTGCGGCAGCATATAGTCGTGCGACGCACCCGGGCCGCCGTGCAGGACGAGCAACCGGGGTGCGTCCTCTGGTCCGAACGCGGTGTGATAGAGCTCCACGCCGCGCTCCGCGACTACGGGTGCAACGCCACCATCGGCGTCTTGTACACGGCGCCACCCTTCATCACGAAGAGCGCCTTCTCCATGTTCTTGATGTCCTTGAGCGGATCGCCCGGCACCGCGACGATGTCGGCCCACTTGCCCGCCGTGAGCGAGCCCACGTGCGCATCCCAGCCGAGGAGCTTCGCGCCGTTCATCGTTCCCGCGACGATCGACTCCATGTTCGTCATTCCGCCCCACGTCGTCATGAGCGTGAACTCGTGCGCATTCGTGCCGTGCTTGCCGACGCCGGCGTCGGTGCCGAGTGCGATCTTCACGCCGTTCGCACGCGCAATCTTCACGGAGTTGTGCATCGCCTTCGCCGCGTCGAGCGCCTTCTGGCGGCGCAGTCCCTTGAGCACGCCGTTGTTCGCAGCCTTCTCCACCGCCTCGCCCGCGCTGAGAGTCGGCACGAGATACGTGCCCTTCGCCGCCATCATCTTCGCGCCCTCAGCATCGAGGAAGGAACCGTGCTCGATCGAGCTCACGCCTGCGCGCACCGCAGTCTTGATCCCCTCCGTGCCATGCGCGTGTGCAGCGACCTTGCGACCGAGCTTGTTCGCCTCATCCACCATCGCCTTGAGCTCTTCGTACGTGTACTGCGACGCACCCACCGCGTCTCCTTCCGAGAGCACTCCTCCTGTCGCGCACGTCTTGATCACGTCCGCGCCCTCCTTCACCATGTAGCGCACCGCCGCTCGCACCTCTTCCGGTCCGTCGGCGATTCCCGTCTTGATGCTTCCGTCCATGAGCCCCGGCTTGAATCCGTTCTCGTCGCAGTGGCCGCCTGTGATGCCGATCGCGTAGCCGGCGTTCTCCATTCGCGGCCCCCAGATCTGGCTGTCGTTGATCGCCTTGCGGAGCGCCATGTCGTCGAAGCGCGGCGCGCCCACGTTGCGAACGCTCGTGAAGCCGTCGAGCAGCGTACTCTTCGCGTGATCGACGCCCAGGATCGCGCTGTACTGGCCGTAGTCGTGAACGGCCGACTCGTCGCCTTCGGGATCGCCGAGCTCACGGCCCGCAAGGTGAACGTGCGCGTCGATGAAGCCCGGGAGCAGCGTCGCATCACCGAGATCGATCGTGCGCGCACCGGCGGGCACCTTGATGCTCGCTGCCGGTCCCACCGCAACGATGCTATCGCCCATCACGAGCACTGCGCCGTTCTGAATCTCGGCCGCACCCGTGCCGTCGATCAGATGCGCGGCGCGAAGCACGAACGTGCCCGGCGCGGCAAGCGCGGAATCCTGCGATGCCAGGGGCGCCGCGCAGAACGCCAGAGCCAGAAGAGGAGCGGCGAACGAGCGATGATGCATCAGTAGTCTCCGGTGCGTTCAGGAGCCACGCTTTCCGAGCGTGGCGGTGAGCGTGAGCCGTGTGCCCGCGCGCAAAACGATCATCTGCACGACGTCCCCGGGCATGTGCGCCCCGATGGCGTCCGTGTAGTCGTAGATGTCCTTCACGCTCTTCCCGCCGAACTCGACGATTACGTCGCCGGCCAACACGCCCGCCTTATCCGCCGGACTCCCGGGCGTGACGCCCGCGAGCTTCACCCCCGCCACATCGGAGCTGCCCATGTCGGGCACCGATCCGAACCATGTGCCGTG
>JBDTJH010000018.1:0-6423 GCA_039935955.1 Gemmatimonadaceae bacterium | reverse complement strand
TTACCCAGTCGCGAACCCATCGCAATCGTGCTCAACACAAATCCCGCCGAGATCCAGAACGGCGCCGCCTCGCCGATATGGTCGGACGCGACGCCCGCGATCAGCGGGTAGATCACGCGCGCGATTCCGCCGTACGTTTGCTGCACGCCCATGTACAATCCGCGCTCGTTCTCACCCACCACGCGTGAGAGCAGCGCCGTCACGCTCGAAAAATTCAGCGATGCTCCCAGCGGTACGAGCGCAATCACGAGCGCGAACGGTGCCCAGCTGATCGCGGGAAGCGCAGTGAGCTTTATATATGCGGTGAGCGGAATCAGCGCGAGTCCGCAGCCGAGCGAGAGTGCACCGAGTCGCGCCGTGCGCACCTCGCCGAGCTTGTCGACCGTGGGGCCGAGCAGAAAGAGGCGGAAGACGATGCTCAGCGTGCCGAGGTACATGAAGAAGAAGCCGATCGAGTTCTCGGTGACGTCGAAGTGCCGGCTCAAGTACAAAATGATGAGCGCGTTGACGCCATAGTACGCGCCGAGTCCCACCGAGTACATCCAGATGAGCCGTGCGTACGGCTGGCGGATGTCCGTCCACGCGACGCGCGCGACGGCATCGATCGGCGTGCGGCCGCCATGCGTGCGTAGCCGTGCATTCGCGTCGTGCGACTCGGGGAGATAACGCGCGGCGAAGCCGATATTGAGCGCGCAGAGTACCGCCGCGAACATCCCCGGCCAGTGTGGACCGAGATGGTGCGAGAACGACGCGATCGCCGGCCCAATCACGACACCCGCGTTCGTCGCCGCCGAAAGCCAGCCAAGGCCGCGCGCGCGATCCTTCGGCGCGACGCTGTCCGCGACGTACGCCTGGATGACGCCCGTCGTCCCGCCGCCCGCTCCCTGGATGATCCGCGACGCGAGCAGGAGCCAGTACGAGTCCGCGTACGCGAAGACGACGTACGCGCACATGCTCGCGCCGAGGCCGAACAGCAGCGCGGGCTTCCGCCCGTAGCGATCCGAGACGCGGCCCCACAGCGGCGCGCTCACGAGCTGCATCGCCGAGAACGAAGCGACGAGTGCCATCACCGCGAAGTCGCTCGCGCCGAAGCGCTTCGCGTAGAAGGGCAGGAGCGGGATGATCATCAGCGCGCCCACCATATCGATGAACGCGGTGAACATCAGCACACTGAGCTTGCCGGCATCGCCGGTGCGCATCAGGTCGAGCCGCTTCTGAAAGAAGTTCGTCACGCGCGAAAGCTACTCCCTGCCCAGCGCGGCGGGTGGCGTCGCGCGGCCGACGACGCCCACCAGCGCTATGATGGTGAGCACGTACGGAATCATCTGCACGAACTGACTCGGGATCGCCTGCATCCCCTGCAGCTGGATCTGCAGCGTCTCGGCCGCCGCGAAGAACAGACAGGCGAGCCCGGCGCGCCACGGGTCCCACCGCCCGAAGATGATTGCCGCAAGCGCGATGAAGCCTCGGCCTGCGCTCATGCCGTCGGTGAACTGATGTTGGTCGAGTGAGAGATACGCGCCGCCAAGCGCCGCGAGCGCGCCCGACAGCGCCACCGCGATGTAGCGCACGCGCTTCACCGAAACTCCGACCGTCATCGCCGCCTCGGGATGCTCGCCCACCGCGCGCACGCGCAGCCCGAAGGGCGTCCGATACAGCAGCCACGCCACCGCAGGGATGATGAGCAGCCCAATGGGAATCAGGGGATTGCGGAGAAGTCCCGACATCAGCGCGCCGGCGCTCGTCCCCGCCGAGAATCCCGCGACGCGCGGCGAGTTCGAGGAGCTGTCGAAGACGAGCTTCAGAAAATATCGAGTGAGGCCGACGGCGAGCAGATTGATCGCGATTCCGGACACGACCTGATCCGCCTTGAAGCGGATCGTCGACACCGCGTGCAGCATCCCGAGCGCGAGGCCGCCCACGATGCCACAGAGCGCGCCGATCCACGGACTCCCCGACCAGTAGCTGCCGAGCATCGCCGTGAACGCGCCGCCGAGCATGAAACCCTCGAGCGTCAAGCTGATGATCCCCGCACGCTCGGCGATCACCCCGCCGGCGGCCGCGAAGAGATACGGGATCGCGATGCGCAGCGTCTGCGCGATGAAGGCGAGCACCTCGCTCATCGCTTCCCCCGCGCGTGCGCGAGAACGCGACGAACTTCGGGCACCGACGCCGCCATCGCGAGGATCACGACACCCTGCAGCGCGTCGACCATCTGCTTCGGCACGAGCGCGTTGATCGCGAGCCCGCCCTGCGAGAGCGTCGCGAAGAACAGTGCGGCGAGCACGACGCCGAGTGGATTGCTGCGACCGACCAGCGCGACGGCGATGCCGAGAAAGCCCGCTCCGGTCGCGAATCCATCTTCGTAGTAGTGCTCGTAGCCGAGCACGAAGTTGATGCCGCCGAGCCCTGCGAGCGCGCCGCTGATGGTGAGCGCGCGGATCCAGGTGCGGCCGACATTTATTCCGGCGTTCTCGGCCGCGTCGGGCTGGAGTCCGACGGCACGGAGCTCTAAGCCGCTGGGCGTGCGGAAGAGTAACCACCAGATGAGAAGTGCCGCGAATAGTTCAATTGCCAACGAACCATTCGCGGCGGATCCGTGGAAGGCGGACCAGAGCGCGGAGAGCCGCGGAAGCGCGCCCGCATGAATGGCCTGCGTGTGCAGTGTCTCGGGGACGCGCAACCGCGTGGAGATGAGCCAGCTCAGCCCCGCGAGCACGATGAAGTTGAGCATGATCGTCGTGATGACTTCGTGCGCGCCCCACTTCGCTCGCAACACGCCGGGCACGAAACCGACCGCGCCGCCGGCGGTGAGTGCGCCAAGTGTGCACAGTGGGACGGCGAACAACGCCGTGGTCCCCGCGGGAAGCGCGAGCCCGACCAACGCCGCTGCGAGCCCGCCCGCCGCCAGCTGTCCCTCGGCCCCGATGTTGAACAGCCCCGCGCGCAACCCGACGGCGACGGCGAGCCCGGTGCAGATGAGCGTCGTCGTCTTGTAGAGCACCTGGCCGAAGCCGTACGCGTTGCCCCATGTGCCTTCGAGCATGAGGCGATACACAGCGCCCGGCGATTGGCGGACGGCGAGGATGAGCAGATCGCCGGCGACGAGCGAGACGAGGAGCGCGACGAGCGGCGGGAGCACGGCCTCGACGATGCGATCACGCATCGTCCGTGATCCGGTGGCGGGAGTATCGTCGCTCACACGCGCGCTCCCGTCATGAGCGGGCCGAGCATCTCCTCGCTCGCGTCGCTCCGCGGCACGATGGCCGCAATCTCTCCGCCGTACATCACCGCGACGCGATCCGACAGCGCGAGAATCTCCGACAGCTCGGCCGACACGAGCAGGATCCCCATTCCCGCATCGCGCGCGGCGCGGAGGCGCGCGTGAATGAGCTCGATCGCGCCGACGTCGACGCCGCGCGTCGGCTGCGCCGCAAGGAGCACGATCGTCGGCTCCATAGTCGGCCGCGATAGCGCGCGGGCGATCACGATCTTCTGCTGGTTGCCGCCCGAGAGTGCGCGCGCCGGAAGCATCGGGTCCGCCGGGCGGATGTCTGCGCGCGCGATGGCCTCGCGCGCGTTGGCGAGGATGCGCGCGCGGTCGAGCACTCCGTTGTGCGCGTAGGAGCGCTCTCGGCCGAGGATGAGGTTGTCGGCGATGGAGAAATCGAGGACGAGGCCGCGGCGATGTCGATCCTCGGGGATGTGCGCGAGCCCGTGCTCGTCCCGCTCGCGCACGGACATCGAGGTGGCGTCGCGACCGCCGAGCAGAATCTCGCCGCTCTCCACCCTGCGAAGCCCGGCGATCGCTTCGATGAGCGCGCTCTGGCCATTCCCTTCGACGCCCGCGATGCCGAGGATCTCTCCCGCGCGCACCGCGAACGAGACGTCGTCCACCGCGCGCGTGCCGCGCTCGCCGAGCACTATGAGCTTTCTCACCTCGAGCGCCGGCGGACCGTCGGCACCGTTCGAAAGAGGCGCGAGCCCAACACCCTCGTGCACCACATCTCCCGCCAGCACGACGTCGCGCCCCACCATCGCGCGCGCGATCGACGCCGGACTCGTCCCCGCCGTCGGGAAGCGCGCCACCGTGCGCCCCGCACGCACGACGGTGATCGTATCCGAGATCTCCGTCACCTCGTCGAGCTTGTGTGTGATGAGGATGATCGTGCCGCCATCATCGCGCAGCGCGCGCAGCACGCGCCAGAGCTCCTGCACCTCGGGCGGCGAGAGCACCGCGGTTGGCTCGTCGAGAATCAGAATGCGCGCACCGCGCACGAGCGTCTTCAGAATCTCGACGCGCTGCTGCTCACCGACGCTCAGCTCGCGCACGAGCTGGCGCACGTGCATCCGGAAGCCGCTCTTCTCCGCCGCCGCCGCGACCTCGCGTTCGGCGCGCGGAAAATCAATCGCGAGCCCGCGAGTCGGTTCGCGCCCGAGGATAACGTTCTCGGCGATGGTGAGCGTGGGAACGAGCATGAAGTGCTGGTGCACCATCCCGACGCTCGCGTCGATCGCCTCGGCGGCCGACCATCCCGTAACGTCCCGACCCGAGACTTCGATCGTCCCCGCATCCGGCGCATAGATCCCCGCGAGCATCCGCATGAGCGTCGACTTCCCCGCGCCGTTCTCGCCGACAAGCGCGTGAATCTCTCCCGTGCTCACTTCGAGCGACGCGTCGCGCACCGCGTGACAGTCGCCGAAGCGCTTCGCGATGCCGGTCATGCGCACCGCAACCGCGGCTGACGCGCGAGGCGCAGTCTCGATGCCCGTCATCGCTCCGCCGGCACGACGATCTTCCCCGCGATGATGTCCGCTCGCAGCTGCTCAACCCTCGCATGCACGCTGTCCGGAATGAGCCCGCGGTTGTGCGCATCGTAGATGTAGCCGACGCCGTTCTCCGCGAGCCCGTACTCCTGCACGCCGCCGTGAAAGCTGCCATCGCGTGCCTTCCGGATCTGATCGAACACCACCGCGTCCACACCCTTCACCATCGATGTCAACACGTGTCCCGGCGCCTCGGCGTACTGATCCGCGTCAACGCCGATCGCGAGCTTTCCCGTCTGTCGCGCCGCCTCGAAGACGCCGAGCCCCGTGGAGCCCGACGCGTGGAAGATCACGTTGACGCCGGACTGATACTGGCTGAGCGCGAGCTCCTTGCCGCGCCCGGGATTACGAAATGCCTCGGGCGTCACGCCGGCGTACTGCGCGATCACCGTGCACTCGGGGCACACGTACTTCACCCCCGCGCGATAGCCCGCCTCGAACTTGTGGATGAGTGGAATGTCCATCCCGCCGACGAAGCCGAGCTTCTTCGACTTCCCGACGAGCGCCGCGAGCGCACCGACGAGAAACGATCCCTGCTCCTCGCGGAATTTGAGCGCGGCGAGATTCGGCGGGGGCGGAATCACTTTCCCCGTGGAGTCGAGTGCGAGCGCGTAGTCGACGCCGGCGAAGTGCGTGTCCGGATATTCCTTCGCGAGAGCGGTGAGGTCGTCGGTGAAGATGAAGCCGACGCCGATCACCAGCTGCATCCTCTCGGCCGCCAGCAGCCGCAGTCCTGCCTCGCGGTCCGAGCCGTCGCCGGGCTCGATGAAGTGGATGTGCGCGCCAAGCTCGTGCTCGGCGCGCTCGCCGCCGCGATACGCGCCATCGTTGAATGACTTGTCGCCGCGCCCGCCGACGTCGAAGACGATGCCGATGTCGACCCCCCCGTGGCTCGCGGCGGGCGCGAGCGGCGTGGGATGGACGAAGAGCAACGCGATGTGGGCGAGGAGGAGCACCCCGACGAGGAGGAGCAGAGACCGCACGCCCAAAAACTCGCGCGCGGCAAGAGGGCCGGCAAGCACGCCACCTGGCCAACGTGACCCGGCCAACACGCCCGTTGCGCCGCCCGTAAGACCCTGCGAGTGTTCGTCATGCCCGACATTTTAGCCGCGCGCTCGCAGATGGGAGTGTCGCTGGCCTTCCATATCATATTCGCAGTCATCGGGATCGGCCTTCCCTCGCTGATGGTGATCGCCGAGCATCGCTGGCGGCGCACGGGCGACGAGGTGTATCTCGAGCTCGCCAAGCGCTGGTCGAAGGGTGCCGCGATCCTCTTCGCGGTCGGGGCAGTTTCTGGCACCGTGCTCAGCTTCGAGCTAGGTCTCCTCTGGCCCGAATTCATGAAGGTCGCCGGACCGATCATCGGGATGCCATTCTCTCTCGAGGGTTTTGCCTTCTTCACCGAAGCGATCTTCCTCGGCATCTATCTGTACGGGTGGGATCGCATCTCCGCGCGCGCGCACGTGTTCGCCGGCATCGTCGTCGCGGTGAGCGGCGCGATCTCCGGCGTCTTCGTCGTGATCGCGAACGCGTGGATGAACACGCCGCGCGGATTCACTCTGGTCGATGGCAAGTTCACGAACATCGATCCGATCG
>JBDTJH010000017.1:0-22548 GCA_039935955.1 Gemmatimonadaceae bacterium | reverse complement strand
CCGCAAAGAGGCTAAGCTTCGGGGCTTATACGACTTGCCCCCCTCCTCCCGCCGTCCGCGCGGGAGGCGGCAGTCCACAGGGAGGATACAATCGCAATGCCTCGCAAGTACGAGGTGGTGTACATCTTCGATGCCGCACTCGAAGATGCCGCCATCGCCGACACGCTCACCCGTGTCCATGCCCTGCTCGGCGCCGGCGAAGTCGCCGTCGAGCACTGGGGAAAGCGCCAGTTGGCGTATCCCATCGGCCGTCGCGAGACGGGACACTACGCCATCGCGCACTTCGAAGCCGAGGCGACCACGCTCCCGGAATACGAGCGCGCACTCAAGCTCGATGAGAGCGTCGTTCGCTATCTCATCACGCTGCACGAGCACGAAGTCGGCGCTCCGCCGATGACCGAGGAAGAGATCGCCGCCGGACGCGGGCGCGCGAGTGACGACGACGACGACGAGGATTAGCATGCGACGCCCACAGAAGAGTTGCCCATTCTGCGAAACCCGCGTGCGCTTCATCGATTACAAGGATGATCGTACCCTCGGACGCTTCCTCACCGACACCGGCAAGATTCTGCCGAGTCGCCTGAGCGGCGTGTGCGCGCGTCACCAGCGTCAGCTGTCGACTGCCATCAAGCGTGCGCGCTACCTCGCGCTCGTGCCGTACATTCGGGGTCACCAGGCATAGTATGAGCGACGCCCTCGCGGTTCCGCCGCGGGAGCAGGGTTGGACGCGCATCGTGCTCGCGCTGTTGGCGTTCCTCCTGCTCTCGCACGCACCGGTGGTGAGGGCGGCCGCACCTGTGGTCGATACGTTGTTGTTGCTGGTGCCCGCGCTCGCCGGCTGCTTCGTCGCGGGGTGGCGCAGAGGTGGATCGACCGCGCTCGCGCTCGCATGGGGCGCGCTCGCGGGACTGCTGCTCGCGATTCCCGCCGCACCGGGCAGCGAAGCCTACACGGATCTCGCCCGCGCGTGGGGGATGCTGGTGGCCGGCTCGCTCGGCCTCGTCAGCATCCTGGGATGGCGCCGCCAGTTTCTCGGGCGCGCGCTCGCGGCCGTTGGAATCGCGGCGCTGATCGCGATGATCGGAATGTCGTTCCTGCCACACGCGGCGCTGCGGATCGAAGAAGTGTTCGCGAAGGAGTTTCAGCTGCGGAATTCGGCGACGCTCGCACAATGGGCTCGCGGCTTTCCCGGCGCCAACCTGGCTCCCGCAGCGCGGGAGTGGGCGGGCGACAGGGCGATCGAGCTGCAGCGCGCGTCGGGAAGCTTTGCGGCACCGTTGTATCCGGCGCTGCTCGCACTCGAGTCGCTCGCCGCATGCGCGTTGGCGTGGGGACTGTACCATCGCATGAGCCGCGCGCGGCTCGGCGACGCGATGGCGCCGTTCCGCTTCTTCCGGTTCAGCGATGAGCTGATCTGGGCGCTGGTCGCAGGGATGACGATTACTGTTCTTCCCGCTCTCGATGCCCTGCGAGTCGTCGGCGCGAATCTCGTGGTGTTTTTCGGTGCGCTGTATGCGCTCCGCGGCTTTGGAGTGATCGCCTGGTTCTATCCCCAGCCGACGCTCGCATCGCAGTTGGCGGCAAGCGCAGTTGCAGTGATATTGTTGCCGGTGTCGCTCCCGCTCGCAGTCGGGCTGGGCGTCACCGATACGTGGATCGATTGGCGGCGACGTGTGCGGACGGCGAATTCGCCCGCAGGCCCCGGCGCTACTAACTAGGAGCACTCAGATGGAAGTGATTCTCAAGCAGGCTATCGACAACCTCGGCCAGCCCGGCGACATCGTGATGGTGTCTCCCGGCTACGGCAGGAATTTTCTTCTCCCCCGCGGTCTCGCGTACGAAGCGACGCCGGGCAACCGCAAGCGCATCGAGCGCGAGAAAGCGCACCTCGAAGCTGCGGAGAACGAGCGTCGCGGTCAGGCCCAGGAGCTCGCCAACCGTCTCGAGCAGGTCTCGCTCACGTTCTCCGCGCGTGTCGGCGAGGAAGACAAGCTGTTCGGCTCGGTAACCTCGGCGGACATTGCCCAGCAGCTGCACGCGCAGGGATTCCCCGAGATCGAGAAGCGCCAGATCGACCTTCACGAGCCGATCAAGGCGCTTGGCGTCTACAAAGTGCCTGTTCGCCTCCACGCAGACGTGAAGCCCGAAGTTCGCGTGTGGGTCATCAAGCAGTAAACACCGCTTGTCCTCCAAGCGTGTTTTGACGCCCGGCGGAAACTTCCGCCGGGCGTTCGTGTAGTGGGTGTGGTAGCCCTCGGGTTTCCCACTCATATTGCGCGCTAGAGCTCTCTGTGTCGTGCGTTTCCACCACATACATCAGGCGCCTCGAACCAGTGTCTTCTCCACTCGCGCAAGTACAGCGTGCGGCCGCGTTGTCCTATGATCTGAAGGCGAACAACGTCGTAATCCTCGACCTCGACAAGGTCTCGAACGCCACGGACTACTTCCTCATCGCCAGCGGCTCCTCCGACACGCACGTGCGCGCGATCGCCGAGCACGTGGTCGATGAGCTCAAGAAGGAAGGCGTGCGCGCCCATCACGTCGAAGGGATGCAGCAGGGACGTTGGGTTCTTCTCGACTACGTCGATTTCGTCGTGCACGTTTTCCACCCCACGTTGCGCGACTTCTATCAGCTCGAGCGCCTGTGGGGTGATGCCCGGATCGTCGCGGTCGACGCGGAGGAAGTAAAGGTATGAGCTTACGCATTGTCTGGCGTACGGCGCTCGTTGCTCTCGCGGCGAGCGGCATGCTCGCATCGAGGGGATCCGCGCAGGAGTACTTCGGTCAGAACCAGGTCCAGTACAAGGACTTCGATTGGCAGGTCATCGAGACCGAGCACTTCCTCATTCACTACTATCCCACCGAGCGCGTCGCCGCGATGCAGGGTGCGCGCATGGCCGAGCGCGACTACGCGAGGTTGTCGCACATCCTGGGGCACGAGTTCCGTGAGAAGAAGCCGATCCTCTTCTTCGCCTCGCGCGCCGACTTTGGGCAGAATAACGTCACGGGCGATCTCGGTGAGGGCACCGGCGGTGTGACGGAGCCGCTTCGTCATCGCATGCTCATGCCGTTCACGGGCGACTTCCGCGGACTCGAGCACGTGCTCACGCACGAGATGACGCACGAGTTCCAGTTCGACATCTTCGCGCGCGGGCGCGCGGGCGGCGGAATCGCCCAGCTCACGCAGGTGAATCCGCCGCTCTGGTTCATGGAAGGTATGGCCGAGTATCTCTCGCTCGGTCCGGACTACGCGCGCTCGTCCACCGTGATGCGCGACGCCGCGATCAACGGAGATCTACCGACGATCGTGAAGATGAACGAGCAGCCGGGCCGGTACGATCCGTATCGCTATGGGCAGCCGCTCTGGGCTTACGTGGCCGGCCGCTTCGGAGATGAGATCATCGGCGCGATCATGGCCGACGTTCCCTCGATGGGCGTCGAGCGCGCCTTCAAGCGCGAGACGGGTGAGTCGCTCGAAGACCTCGGCGACGAGTGGAAGGAGGCGATGCAGGTGAAGTACCTGCCGGAGGTAGCAACACTCCAGCGGCCGCGCCAGTTCGCCAAGCCGCTCCTCTCGCAGAAGATCAGCGGCGGACAGGTCTTCCTCGCGCCGGCGCTCTCGCCGGACGGCAAGTACATCGCCTTCCTCTCGAACGGCAGCTTCCTCAAGGGCCAGGTCTTCATCGACCTCTGGCTCGGCGACGCGAAAACCGGCAAGCGGATAGCGCGGCTGGTGAAGAGCACCTTCGATCCGAACTACGAGGAAGTCGGCATTCTCTATTCGCAGAGCGCCTTCTCTCCCGATGGAACGCTGCTCGCCTTCACCGCACTTGGTGGCGGGCGCGAACAGCTCTACCTGCTCGACGTCAAGCGACGCAAGCGCATCGCGAAGATAGATCTCAATCTGGATGGCCTCGTCAGCCCGAGCTGGTCGCCCGACGGAAAGCATCTCGTCTTCACGGGCAACAAGGGCGGCATCACCGATCTCTTTACCATCGACGCCGACGGCAAGAATCTCGTGCAGCTCACGCACGATGAATTCGCGGACATGCAGCCGCAATGGTCGCCGGACGGAACGATGATCGCCTTCGCGACCGATCAAGGTCCTGGCGCCGATCTCGCGAACCTTCGCTTCCCGCACTTACAGATCGCGATCTACCACGTCGATGGGGGCAACGTCGAGCTGATTCCCGGGCAGAACGGCCTCAACATCAATCCGATGTGGGCGCCGGATTCGAAGTCGATCGCCTTCGTCTCCGATCGCACGGGCGGCCAGAACATCTTCCTGTACGATCTGCAGGAGAAGCAGCACTACCAGCTGACGAATGTCGTGGGCGGCGTGATCTCGCTGACTGAGTTCAGCCCTGCGATCACATGGTCGCACCAGATGGACAAGATGGCGTTCACGTATCTCGAGAATGGCGAGTACACCGTCTGGACCATCGACAATCCGCGCATGCTCAAGCGCAAGCCGTTCGTGCCGGCGGCGGCCGCGCAGATGATTGCGTCGCGCTCGGACAGCGCGGCCGCGGCGGCGCACGCGCGCGCGGATTCGGCGCTGCTCGACACCCTCTCGTACTCGTACTATCGCTCCGGCACGACGTTCCGCAAATCGAGCACGGTCTCCGATTCCGCCTTACGCGAGGAGCCGCGCGTCAACGTTGCCGCGATGGTCGACAGCGGCTTCTCGACGTTACCCGACACGAATCAGTTCAAGGAGTACAAGTATCACATCCGGTTCTCCCCGGACTTCATCGCGCGCCCGACAGTTGGCTACTCGCGCGACAACTTCGGCAACGGCGTCTTCGGCGGAACAGCGATCTCGTTGAGTGACATGACGGGGAACAACCATCTCGCCTTCGCACTCTCGATCAACGGGCGGATCAAGGATGCCCAGGGGCTGGCCGCGTACACGAATCTCGCGCATCGCCTGCAGTACTCGGTCGGCTATTCGCAGTCGCCATTCTACTTCGGTGAAGGTTTGCAGTTCATCGACAACGGCGACGGGTCGCTCACCGAGCAGAGCGTCATCGCGCGCTACCTCGAACGCCAGGCGTTCGGCATCGGCATCTACCCACTCAACCGCTTCACGCGCGTCGAGCTCGGACTCACGGTCGCCGATCTCGAGCGCTCGTTCCTCATCTTCCAACAAATCGTCGACCAGTTCGGTAATCCGCTGTCGAATGCGACGCAGCAGGAGGTCGGCGGGAGCCGAAAGGTCTATCTCGAGCCGAACCTCTCGCTCGTCTCGGACAACACGCTCTTCGGCTACACCGGACCGATCTACGGACGTCGCTTCCGCTTCGGCGTGACGCCGGCCGTCGGACAGTTCCAGTGGATCGGCGCACTTGCCGACTACCGCCGCTACGACGCATTGCTCTTCAGCTACCTCACGATCGCTACGCGCGTCACGGCGAATCTGTCCTACGGCCGCGACGCGGACAGCCTGCAGAAGTACATCGGCTACAGCGATCTCATTCGAGGCTACGACAGTCAGAGCTTCGCGATCACCAATGGCAACTGTCCCGCCGACGTCCAGAACGCGCAGCGATGCAATCGTCTGCTCGGCAGCAAGGTCGCCTTCGCGAACATCGAGCTCCGCTTCCCGATCGTGCGACCGAGACTCGCGGGCGCGATTCCACTTCCGCCGATCGAGGGTGCTTTCTTCTACGACGCCGGCACCACGTGGTTCAACGGCCAGAAGGTCGAGTTCAGGCGCGACAGCCAGGACAATGCGGCGAACGTGCGCTCGCTGCTCACGAGCTATGGCTTCGGGGTTCGGGTCAATCTGTTCAACTACGTGATCCTGCGATGGGATTACGCGATCCCGCAGGACTCGCCGGGCCGACACGGATTCTGGCAATTCTCGTTGTATCCTGTGTTCTGATCGCGTAGTTTCAGCTTCGTGCGAACGTCGCTTCTGACGCTGGCGCTCGTACTTGCTGCGTGCCACGGCGCGGACAAACATCCGGTAGTCGAAAGCACGAAGAGCATTGCCCGCGCCAGCGCGAACGGACCGGATCAACTCGTTCTCCGATTCCCGCGGAGTGGCGGAGTCGCGCGCGCGTACCCCTACCCGGGGCTCGACTCCGCCGTGTGGAGCGCCAGGAGCAAGGCTCCGGCACTCGCCCGCCTCCTCGGCTTCGACGACGGCGCGGGATCGGTGCTCGCAGAGGACGCGAAGGGCAGCATCGTCCGCATCGATCTCCGCCGCGGCGACGTCACCCGCGATCCCGCCACCAAGCTCACCAACTTCGTCTCCGCCGACGGCTCCGCTGCCTACGGCGTGAGTCTCGATGGTGCCGTGACGAGATTGACGCCCGCAGGCAGCTGGACCTTCAAGCCGCCGACCCCCGCGCACGACGTCGTGCCGCAACCCGACGGAACGCTGCTCGTGCTCGCGAACCGGGGCAATGGCACGATGGTCTGGCTCATCCGACCCCCGGAAGACCGCATCGCCGACAGCGTGCTCCTGCCGCGCGTGACCAGGTCGATTCGCACGCCCGCCGGTGACCGCGTCTACTTTCCGGTAGACTCGGGACTCGTCGGCGTTCGTGGTCGCGACCTGCAGATCGTGCCGAGTCTCAAGCTGCCCGCCAAGCCGCGCGCAGTGGTGACGTCGCCGAGCGGCGATCGCATCTACGTGGCTGCGGACTCGAGCAACGAGCTGCTGGTGGTCGATCGATACAGTGGAAACATCACGACGCGCGTCACCCTGCCCTCTCCAGCCATCGCGCTTCGGATGGATCCAACGGGACGCTACGTGCTCGCGCGCGCATCCGCGGGCGACACTGCGTACGTGATCTCGGTGAGCACCGATCGCCTCGTCGGCGAGGCGCCAACGCAGTGGCGCGACGATCTTCCGGCCGTCGCGCCGAATGGCTGGCTCGCGCTCGTGCGCGGCAAGGACGTCGTGCTCGTGGACGCTGAATCGCTCGCGCCACGCAAGACGATTGCGGGCGGCGCGGCCGATGACTGGATGTTCATCAGCTGGAATGGCTTTCGTCCGCGCGCCGCGAGCCTCGATCAGCCGGTGACCTTCGAGTCGAACGACACCGTGCAGCGCGATACGACGGAAAATCCATTCGCGGGCGCGGCGCCGAGCCCCGGCGACACGCTCGCGATCGACAGCACGAAGCCGGCACCTCCCGAAGCAGCGCCCGCGCCGGGAGCGCCGCACGCGGCGCCCGTCGACAGCGCGCCGAAGCAGAGCGGATTCACGGTGCAGTTCGCCGCGCTCCGCGCGCAGGACGCTGCGAGCGCTGCGCTGCGCGACGTACATGTGCAGGGCGCGACGCCACGTCTCGTGTCGACCACTCGCGAAGGCGTCACGATCTACCGCGTCGTCATCGGTCCGTTCAACACGCGGGAGGAGGCTGATCGCATCGCGCGCACCTCCGGCAAGGCGTACTGGATCTACGAAGGAGCGCCCTAATGACGACGCCACTCGGACCAATCCTCTCCATGTGGGAGGCGGAGGGCAATCGACACGCGGCGGCGCTCGACGCGTGCGCCGGCGCCGTCGTGATCGGCGAGCGCCCAGCGACGGCAGCCGAAGTCGCGCTCGGCATCGCGCGCGTGCAGGCGCGACGACGTCGCGTCGCGGTGGCGGACACGGTGGGCGAGCTCGGACCGCTCGAGGATCTCGTCCCGATGGATGCGCCGTACGGTCTGATCGACAGCTTCTTCTATGGCGTGTCGCTCAACAAGATCGCCTACACGGTGGACCCGGCGAAGAATCTGATCATCTTCCCGAGCGGGGCCCCGCCGATCGACTACGAAGCGCTCCTCGGCAGCAACCGATGGGTCAAGCTCCTCGATGGTTTTCGCGCCGCCGATGGTCTGTTGCTCATCGTCGCGCCCGCAGAGTCGAGCGCGCTGTCGTCGCTCATCCAGGTGATGGATGGCGTCGTGCTCGTCGGCAACGTCGCCGCGGCACCTGGCACGCGCGTGCTCGCGCATGCTCGGCTGCCGGTCATCCCCGCGCGACCGACCCCCGCGTCGGTAACACCGGTGCCATCCACGCGCGCGTCGACATCGGTGCCGACGCCCGTCAGACCCGCGGAGCCGGTCGCACCGCCCGCGCCAACTCCAGCCGCACCGGTGGCTCCTCCGCCACCACCGCCGCCCGTGTTGGCAGCCGCACCGCCGCCAGTCCCCCCGCGCCCCTCCTTCCACGACTGGAACGCCATCCGGGCGATTCCCGAGGGCTCCGAGGAGGATGAGGTCGATGATTCGCGGGAGAGCGTAGTGAATACCAGCCGCGCCTCGCGAGGGTTGAGCGCAGAGGTCGAGGAGTTACCACCGCATGAGCGCGTCGACGAGCGCACGGACTCGCCCGTGCGCGAGGGTACGCTTGAGCTCGTGCCGCCGTGGGCGCGCGAAGAGGAGTTCACCGGTCCGTCCGCGCCGCGGCCGGGAAACGCGAAGGCGATCTCCTTCTGGGTCGCGATCGTCTTCGGCGCGTTCATCGCGGCCGCGCTTCTCACGTGGGTCACGACGTCGATGATGTCCCGCAACAACGGCACGGATTCGTTCGCCACGAAGCCCGACTCCATGCACCCAGCCGCGCATGTGATCGCCGCCCCCGCGCCGACCGCGCTGTCGGCGACGTCGCCCTCGCCATCGATGAGCCCCGCGGCCGCCGTGCACGGCGGCTACCCCGCGGCGGCTGCACCCGCCGACAGCGGCGGCTCGCCTTACTCCGTGGTGCTCGCCGATGTCTCCACGATCACCGGAGCCAACGGCGAGCTCGATCAAGCGTCCGCGCGCGGTTTCCCTGTCGTCACCTTCTCGCCATACCCGCGCGCCGACGGACAGCTCTCCTACGTCGTGATCTCCGGCGCCTCTCCCGACTCCGCGGGCGCCGACTCGCTGCTCCGCGCCGTGCGCGAGAAGCGCTACCGCAACGCCAACGCCGCGCACATCGTGAGGCTCCCGTACGCGGTGCTCGTGCAGAAAGGCGTGTCGCAGGATCAGGCATCGATGTTCGTCCGCGCCTACCTGTCGAAGGGCCTTCCGGTGTACCCACTGCTGCAGCCGGATGGAAGCGCCACGCTCTTCGCAGGCGCCTTCCGCACGGCCGAGCAGGCGCAGCCATTGGTCACTAGCTTTAAGGCGAACGGCGATCAGCCGACGGTGACGATTCGGACGGGGAGATCCTTCTAGTGCGTTTGACGAAGCTCGAGCTGCAGGGATTCAAGTCGTTCGCCGATCACACGACGCTCCTCTTCGAGCCCGGTGTCACAGCCGTCGTCGGCCCGAATGGCTGCGGCAAGTCCAACGTCTCCGACGCAGTGCGCTGGGTGCTCGGAGAGCAGCGCCCAAAGACGCTGCGCGGCGCGAAGATGGAGGAAGTGATCTTCCAGGGCTCGTCTTCGCGGCGCCCCGTCAACATCGCGGAAGTCTCGCTGTACTTCGAGAACGAAGACGGCTCGCTTCCGGTGCCGTTCAAGGAAGTCGTCATCACGCGCCGCCTCTCCCGCAGCGGTGACAGCGAGTACATGCTCAACGGCACCTCGTGCCGCCTGCGCGATATCCACGACATGGTTCGCGGCACCGGGCTCGGCGCCGACAGCGGCGTCGTCATCGAAGCGAAGATGATCGACGCGCTGCTCTCCGATCGCCCCGACGATCGGCGCGAGCTGTTCGAGGAGGCCGCCGGTGTCGGTCTCTACCGCGACCGCCGCCGCACCACCGCGCGCCGCCTCGAGGAGACGACCGTCGACCTCGCGCGCCTCGACGACCTCATCTCCGAGGTGCAATCGCAGGTGCGCTCGCTCGCGCGCCAGCGCAAGAAGGCCGAGCGTCACAGCGAGTTGATGGCGAAGCGCTTCGTCGCCGAGATCACGCTCGTCTCGCGCGAGATGGAAGCGTGGCAGACGGAGCTCGCGAGCCTCGAGCTGCAGGTCACGTCGCTGCGCGAGACGCTCCCGATCGCCGAGCAGCGAGTGCACGAGGTCGAGCGTCAGCGCGAGAGCGCATACGGCGCCCGCACCGCCGCCGAAGCCGGGCGCACCGAGCTCTCGCGCCTCGTCACCGAGCAGCGCTCGAACGCGGCGCAGCTCGAGAGTGAGCTCAAGGTTGCCGAGGAGCGCCAGCGCAACGCGCTTGCGCGTCGCGCGCGCGCCGACGCCGAGCGTCGCACGGGCGAGGAGCTGGGCAATCGCCTCGCCGAGGATCGCAACGCCGTCGCGCAGGAGCGAGGCCAGCTCGAGAGCGAGCTCGCGGGCGCGCGCGAGACGCTCGCCTCGCGCACGAGTGCCGAAGAGGGCGCGCGCACGTCGGTCACGAACACGCGCCAGGCGTACGAACAGCACGAGCGCCGCACGAGGGAGCTGCGCGACGAGGGACGCCGCCTCGAGCTCGACCGCGAGAGTGCCGAGCGCGAGCAGCGCGAGCTGACGCAGCGTGCCGAGCAGCTCGGCGCCGAGCGCGAGCAGGTCGCCGATGCGGTGTCGGCCGCCGCGAGCGAGCTGCATCTAGCCGATCGCCACAAGGAAGAGGCGGACGCCGCGGCCGGCGAAATGGCGGCGCGCGTCACCACTGCGCGCGGCGCCGCGGACGAAGCGCGTGCGCGCGAGAGCGCTGCGCGCAGCGAGCGTTTGCGCACCGAGGAGCTCTGGACGTCGCTGCAGGGGAAGGTGCACGGCCTGGAGGCGCTTGAGCGCGAGCGCGTCGGCCTCGCCCCCGCCGCCGCGCAGCTGCTCAAGGATCGCGATCAGTTCGGCGAGGGCGCGGTCGTCGGCCCGTTGTCCGATTTTGTGTCGACCGGCGCCGCTTCGGCGCAGGCGGTCGAGCGCTTCCTCGGCAACACGGTGCACGCGATAATCGTTCGAGACCGCGCCGCCGCGGACTCCATTCGCGCGTGGCACGCACGCGTGAATCCAGGCCCCCTGCTGTTGCTACCGATGGACGCGCCGCCACAGGAGCAGGCCGAGTCCGGCACGCTCGCCGATCTCGTGGAGACCGCCGAACCCGCGAAGTCGTGGATCCGCAACCTCCTCGGACATGTGAAGCAGGAAGAGGGCGGCACCGCATTCGTCGACGCGCGCGGCGCGGTGTGGCTCCCTGGCTCCTCGCCGAGCACGGGCCCGCTGCGCCGCCGCGCCGAGCTCACGGAAGCGCGCACCGCACTCGAGGCCGCGGATGCATCGCGTGCGGGACTCGTACGCGAGGCCGATGCTGCGCGCGCGATGTTGCAGAGCGCGGAGGCCGAGGTCGCGAAGGCGATCGAGGCGGCGAGCATCGCGCAGCAGAGCGTGCGCCGCGCGGCCGAGCAGCGCGACGAGATCGAGCGTCGCCGCCAGCGCGCCGCACGCGAGGTCGAGCAGCTCGATTCGCAACACGAGCGCGTGCGGTCGCGCCAGCAGGAGCTCATCGCGCGCCTCGCGGATGTCGAGCGCCGGCGCGGCGAGAGCGCCGTCGCGTTGCAACACGCGGAAGGGGAGCTTGCCGGCACCGGCACGCACCTCGGCGAGCTCCAGCGCGCGCAGGAGCTCGCGCGCGATGAGCGCGGCACCGCGCAGGTGATCGAGGCGCAGCTCATGGCGCGTTTGCAAAACGCCGCCGATCGCGAGCGCCGCCTTGCGGCCGAGGTCGCGACGGCCGGCACGCGTCTCGAGGCGCTGCAGGCGGAGCTCACGGATATCGAGCAGCACGATCGCGAGCTCGCGCAGCACATGGCGACGTGGCGGATGGATCTCGACGCGCGCGCCGCGGCGCTCACCGACGCGACGCGCCGCCTCGACGACGCCGAGCGTGCGGTGCACGATGCCGATGCCGCTCTGCAGGAGATCGAGCACGCAGGCACCGCGGCGCACGAGCGCGCGCACTCGCTCACGGATTCGCTGCACCACGCGGAGCTGCGCTTCACGGAGCTCTCCGGACGCCGTACTGCGATCCGCGAACGGCTCGAAGCGGAGTGGCGCCGCCCGCTCGAGGAGATGCTCGCGGCCGTGCCGCCGAGCGAGATCGACGAGCCGGTGCTGCGCACGGAGGTCGCCCAGCTGCGTGCGGAGCTCGAGAGCATCGGCCCGGTGAACGCGCTCGCGATCGAGGAGCACGAGGAAGAATCGAAGCGCCTCGACTTTCTGACGACGCAGCGCGCAGATCTGATCGACGCGAAGAACTCGCTGCACCAGGCGATCAAGGAAATCGACGTCACCGCGCGCGATCTCTTCCTCACGACGTTCACGCAGGTGCGCGAGCACTTCCGCCAGATCTTCATGACGCTCTTCGGCGGCGGCGACTGCGATTTACGCCTGGAGAATCCCGACACACCATTGGACTGCGACATCGAGATCCATGCGAGCCCGCGCGGAAAGCTCACGCAGCGCATCCATCTGCTGTCGAGCGGCGAGCGCGCACTCGTTGCGCTGTCGCTGCTGTTCGGGATTTTCCTGACGAAGCCGAGCCCCTTCTGTCTGCTCGACGAAGTCGATGCGCCGCTGGACGATCAGAACATCGGCCGCTTCGTGCGCATGCTGAACCGCTTCAAGGACAAGACACAGTTCATCGTCATCACGCACAATCCGCGCACGACCACGGAAGCCGCGGATGCAGTGTACGGCGTGACGATGCAGGAGCCGGGCGTCTCGTCGTTCGTGAGCGTGCGGATGCGCGGCGCGGCCGTCGAAGAGCCGGAGCGCGAGATCCCCGCGTCGGTCTAGCAGCACCGATGGCGAAGTGAAGCTCACGACGCTCGGAACGGGGACCGCGTCGCCATCCACGCGGGTGAATGCCGGACATCTCGTGGAAGTGGGCGCGGTGACGCTGCTCATGGACTGCGGCAGCGGCGTCGTGCATCGCATGGGCGAGACGGGCGCGAACTGGCTCGGCATCACCCATCTCGCGTTCACGCACTTTCATCCGGATCACACGCTCGATCTCACCACGCTGCTCTTCGCGTGGAAGTACGGCATGCTCCCGCCCCGCTCGGCGCCGCTCACCATACTCGGGCCAGTGGGTACGGTACAGCTCATCGAGCACTTTGCGGCGATCTACGGAAACACCCTGAAGGACCCGGGGTTCCCGCTGACGGTAAGGGAGCTGGTGCCCGGCGAGCGCGCCGATCTCGGCGATGGCGTGTCACTCGAGGCGCACAAGGTGCCCCACACGGCCGAATCCGTTGCATATTCCGTACAGCGTGGAGCCGCGCGACTCGTGTTCACGGGCGATACCGGCTTCGATACGGCGGTGGCGGAGTGGGCGCGCGGATGCAGCGTGCTGCTCTGCGAGTGCTCGCTTCCGGAGCAGCTGGCCGTGCCGACGCATCTCACGCCTGCGCAAGTCGGTGTGATGGCGGAGGTTGCGGAGCCCGGGCGGCTGGTGCTCACGCATTTCTATCCGCCCGTTTTGGACGAAGACATTTGCGAGATCATCGCGCTTCGGTATTCGGGCGAGGTGATCGTAGCGAGCGACGGCTGGTTCACTGACATCGAGGAAGGGTAATGCTGGTCGTAATGAAGCACGGCGCATCTGTAGAAGAGATCGACGCGGTCGTCGCGGTGATCGAAGAGATGGGCTATCAGGCGCGCCCGATGCCCGGCGCGCAGCGCACGGCGGTGGGGCTCGTCGGCAATGATGGCCGCGTCGACTCGTCGCGCATCAGCGCGCTCTCGGGCGTGGCGCAGGTCATTCATGTCACGCAGCCGTATAAGCAGGTGTCGCGCGAGTGGCGGCCGGAGAACACGGTCGTGACGATCGCGCCCGGCGTCGAGGTCGGCGGCAAGCAGGTCGTCATCATGGCCGGGCCGTGCTCGGTGGAGACGGAGGAGCAGATCGTGCTCGCGGCGCACCAGGTGAAGGCGGCTGGCGCGTCGTGCCTGCGCGGCGGCGCCTTCAAGCCGCGCAGCTCGCCGTACTCCTTCCAGGGACTGGGCGAAGTCGGACTGCAGTATCTCGCGACTGCGCGCAAGGAGACCGGACTCGCGATCGTCACCGAGGCGATGGACGAGCGTGGCGCCGAGCTGGTCGCCGAGTATGCGGACTGCATTCAGATTGGCGCGCGTAACATGCAGAACTACTCGCTGCTCAAGTTCTGCGGCACCCTCGGCAAGCCCGTTCTGCTCAAGCGTGGACTCGCGGCGACGATCAACGATCTGCTGTTGAGCGCGGAGTATCTGCTGGCGAGCGGCAACAAGGACGTGATCCTGTGCGAGCGCGGCGTACGCACCTTCGATCCCGCGACGCGCAACATGTTCGACCTCACCGCGATCCCCATCGTGCAGCAGCTGTCGCATCTCCCGATCGTCGCGGATCCGAGCCACGGCACGGGCATCCGCGATCTCGTGACACCGATGGCGCGGGCTGCGGTGGCGGCGGGCGCGGATGGAATTCTCGTGGAGGTGCATCCGAATCCGGAGCGCGCGCTCAGCGATGGCGCACAGTCGCTGTATCCCGACCAGTTCGCGCAGTTGGTCGGTGAGCTGAAGAGCATCTCGGCAGCGATCGGCCGTACTATTACGCCTGCGCCGAGGACCGCGGCGGTGGCGGTGGGGTAGTATTGGGAATGGAAAGAATCGTTGGCAGTTGGTCTCCCGCTGCGGCGCTTGTCGCTATCGCGCTCGCGGTGACTGCGGTGCCACTCGCGGCACAGAGCGCGGACAGCACGCTCGATCGCGCCGTCGCCGCCTACGCGACGGTGAAGACCGCGCGCATTTCGTTCACGCAGACGATCGACAACTCGCTCATGGGTACGAAGGTGACGACGCAGGGCGAGCTGCAGCAGCGCCGTCCGTCGCGTTTCGCAGTGGTGTTCGGCGAGGGCTCTGGCGACAGGATCGTGAGTGACGGACAGTACGTGTGGGTGTATCTGCCGAGCACGAATCCGGGGCAGGTGATCCGCGCGAAGCTCGGCGCGGACGTGGGTGCGCCGGACTTCGCCGCACAATTTCTCGAGTCGCCGCGGAAGAGCTACACGGTGAGTGGTGGCGCGGCTGCGACTATCGATGGCAACGCGACGCACGGGGTGGTGCTCACCCCGAAGAGCAAGGAGTCGCCGTTCACGAAGGTGACGCTCTGGGTGAACGACGGCGACGCGCTTTTGCGGAGGGTGGAGACGGTGGATCAGAGTGGAGTGACGCGCCTGATCACGGTGACGAAGTTCGCGAAGAACGCGGCGGTGGATCCCGGCGCGTTCGTGTTCAAGGTGCCGGCCGGGGTGAAGGTGTACGATGGGCCGGCCAGCTAGCTTCGGCGACGGATGTCGGCGCAATTACTGGTGGCCATTGGAGCGCTGTGTCTCGCGCTGACGACAGGCGATGCCGCTTCGAGCACAGCTGTGCCTCGCACCCATTTGCCGAAGTGCGGCTTAAGTACTGGTCCCAAGGCGTCGATCTATGAAGAGTTCATTCACAAGATCGTCGTTGCGGACGATGACACCGCCTCCCGCCGCATGCTGAAGTTCAAGAAGACAGAAGCCGCGACGTGGGTGACAAGCGAAGCGACGTGCGAGCGCGCAATTGCTTCGCTCAACAAGAGCTTCTTCGAGACACCGATCAAAGGCCCGATCTATTTGATGCAAACCGGCAGTGACTACGCGGGCTTCGCGAGTCCGAACGACATACTGTTCCACTTCGATCGCAAATTCAAAATCATCGCGTCTGGAGCTTGGCAGTAGCGTGACTCGCGGTCCGGGCCAGCGATGATCATAAGCTCTCACGGCTCGTCAAGCACCCTCCGCAACCCCTCCACCCTCGCCGCATCCAACCCAGCCTCCGCCGCGATCGGCAGCGCCTCGCGCGACAACGCCCGATACAACTCCAAAATCTCCGGCGTCTCCCCCAATGCCGCGAGATGCGCGCGCACCGTCTCCACATCCCCGCGCGCGACCGGCCCCGTGAGCGCCTGCGCCGGCGGCAGCGCCGCTGCATTCTGCGCCGCGGCCATCAGCAATATGCCCAGCGCGCTCCGAGCGGAAGTATCTTGAATTCCAACTAGTTCCAGCAGCCGCATCCCCACCGACATCAACACGACGGGAAAGTTCGAGACGAACACCGCTGCGGCGTGATAGCGCGCCTTCTCGCCCGCGGGGATCTCGAGCACCTGCGCTCCGATCGCCGCCGCGAGCTCTCGGGAGGCGGCCCGCGCGCCCTCGTCGCCATCGATGCCGATCCACGCGCGCCGCAGCTGCTCCGTCGCGCGCGTGGGATCAGTCAACGGAAGGAGCGGGTGGAAGGTGCCACACGGATGTCCATGCTCGCGCAGCAGGTCGAGCGCCGCAGGCTCCACGCTGCCGCTCGCGTGCATCATCACGACGTCCGAGCCCAGCGATGCGCCCACGAGCTCGCGCAACACCCCCTCGAGCTCCGCATCGCGCACCGTCACGAGTACCACGCTCGCAGTCTCGAGCGACGCCGGCCACGTCCCCCACGTGATGTCCGCTCCCTCACGCCGACCGTGCAGCCCCACCACATCTACCCCCGCCACGCGCATCGCGTGCGCGAGCGCGCGCCCCGCTCGTCCCGCGCCAACGATGAACACGCGAGGCAGCGTCATGTCGTGTGCGGGACGTCCTCGTGCTGGGTCGCCCGCCGCGTGCCCGCCCGTCGCAGCAGGTCATTCTCCACCTGTGCACCTGCGGACAGCTCGAGCGCCGCAGCGATGACGCGGTCGTCGTCCAGCCGACGCTTGAACTCCGCCTCCGGCCCCAGCGCGTAGCGCGCGATCTCGAGGCCGAGCAGCCGGTCGACCGTCGCGCTCGCGGAATCGAAGTGCGCGCGATCGAGCTTGATTCCCTTCGCAACGAGGCGCTGCCAGAACGACTCCCGCAGCGCGCTCGTCACCACGAAGTTCGCCGCCTGCACCGCGTGCGCGCTCTTCGCCGCCAGCGCGCTCTCGGTGAGCGCATCGCGGAACTTCGGTACACCGGCGCCGATCATGCGCAGAAACGCGCGCGTGCCGTTGACCGAATCGGACGACGCCACGAACAGGTCCGGCGTGATCCCGCCGCCGCCGTACACGACACGCCCGTCATCCGTCTTGAACGGGGTCCGCTTCGCCAGCGGCAGCTCGCCGCCGCTGTCCGCCGCCACTCCATTCCCCGCACCAGGCGGCGCAGCCTCGTCGCCATCTTCGCTTCCCGCTGCCGTGGCCGCAGGCTTCTGGATGCTCCGCCCCGACGGCGTGAACCACCGCGCCGTCGTCAGTTTGAGCGCGCTCGCACTGTCCTCCAGTTGAAATACGGACTGTGCGCTTCCCTTCCCGTACGACGTCGAGCCGAGGATCGCCGCGCGGTCGTGATCCTGCAGCGCGCCCGCGACGATCTCCGACGCGCTCGCGCTGTGCTCATCGACCAGCGTGATCAACTTGAGATCTGGCCACTGCTGCTTCGCCTCATCCACATACGACTGCGCGAGCCCGCGCCCGCGCACGGACACGATCGGCATCCCCGGATCGAGAAAGAGATCCGCAATCTGAATTCCCTGCTCGAGCAGCCCACCCGGATTCGCGCGCATGTCCAGCACGAGCGTCTTCATCCCCTGCGCGCGCAGCTGCGTCACCGCCTCCTTCACCTCGTCCGCGCTCGACTCGCTGAAGATCGTGAGATCGAGATAGCCTACGCCGTCGCCGATCATCGAGACGTGCCGCACCGAGTGCACGCGGATCTCCCCGCGCGCGAGCGTGAACGGAATCCGCGCAGGCACGCCCGGACGCTCGATCTGCAACAACACTGTCGACCCGGGCTTGCCGCGAAGTGAGCCGCGCGCGTCGTCCGGCGTCCACCCCTCCGTGCTCTTGCCATCGATCGCCACGATGCGGTCACCCGGCTGAATCCCCGCACGCTCGGCCGGCGTCCCCGGCAGCGGCGCAACGATCGTGATCCACCCGTCGCGCACATCGATCTGGATGCCGATCCCCGCGTAATGTCCGCTCGTGCTCTCGGTGAGCGAGCGGAGGCGATCAGCCGTCAGGTACACCGAGTGCGGATCGTGCAGCTCACGCACCATCCCTTCCGCGGCCTTGCGATAGATGCTGCTATCGGAGATGGAGTCGACGAAGTCCCGCTCGACATGCGACCGAACCTGCTCGAACATCTGTGCGCGCTCGTTCGAGCCGTTGTATCGATGCAGTCCCCGCTGTAGCAGCCAGCCGCCGAGGATGAGGACGAGTGACAGCGCGGCCACGGCGACTACGGCCCGCGCGCGAAGGCGGCCCGCGTTCGCGTCCGGCATCTCACCGTTAGACACGCGCTACCGCGCTCTTGTCGGGGAAGAGCTCTGGCATCCGCGACGAGAGCTCGGCCGTCACGCGCTCGAGCACCGCGTGCTCACTGCCGCCCGCGTCGACGGAGGCGATCGGTCCGCACTCCGGATGCTCGCGCTGCCAAGCCGGCGTCGCGCATTCGTTGAAGGCGCGCTCGACACGTGCGTGAAATTCGTCGCCTGCGCTCTCGATGCGGTCCGCAGCGCCGCGCGCCACGATGCGCGCATCGCGAATCGCCGATGGCACCGTCAGCAGAATCGTGAGATCCGGAACGAGCCCCGCCGTCGCGAGCGTGTTCGCCGCGCGCACCTCCGCGAACGCGAGACCGCGGCCCACCACCTGATACGCGTAGGTCGACAGAAAGAATCTGTCCGCGAGCACTAGCTCACCACGCGCGAGCGCCGGCTTCACCACCTCCGCAATCAGCTCCGCACGCGATGACATGAACAGCAGCGCCTCGGCGCGCGCATTCATCTCGCGTCCAGGCTCGAGCAGCATGCGGCGAATCTCGTTGCCGAGCGCGGTGCCGCCGGGCTCCCGCACCCCCGTGTACGGCTTCTGATGCGCGGCGAGCCAGTCGCACACGAGGCGAAGCTGCGTGGTCTTCCCCGCACCCTCAGGTCCCTCGAACACGACCAGCCGTCCACGCGTCACGGTCACGCCAGCGTGATGATTGAGCTGGTCGCACCCTTCTTTATCCCCTCGAGAATCCATTCGTTCACGCGCGCCATCACCTTCTCGAAATTCTCCTGCGAAGCCACGACGTTCTGATACACCGTCCTTCCCTGCACCTGACCGAGGAGGGCATCGAGGTTGTTCTCCATCTCTTCGGTGGGCTGCTCGCCGCGCTCCATCATCTGCTGCGCGTCCATGCGAATCTGCTCCATCTGGCGGAGCAACGTCACCGCGTCCTTGTCCTGGTTCAGCGCGTCGTTCGAGCGCTTCACCGCCTTGTATTCCGCACTCTGGCCGATCAAGCGGCCGAGCTCTTTCGCTTTGTCTTCCAACACGGTCATCCGTCCTTTCGTCTCGCAATCAGAAAACGCTCGCGTCCGGCGAGGTCGAGCCTCACCGCGACATCGCGATACCGGCCGTCAGCGAGGGCGAGCTCCGCCGCCAACGAGGCACGTCGCGAATCGAGTTCCATCACCAGGAGCCCTCCAGATACAAGCACATCCGGTGCCCCACGAATCAAAAGCGCCGTAATGGCCATTCCGCCCTGCGAGGCGAAGAGCGCCAGGGGCGGCTCCCAGTTGCGCACAGAATCGGGAAGCGCCCGCGCCTCGTCGAAGGAAATGTAAGGCGGATTGGACACCAGCACCCGCGCCCGTTCCCCCCTCACAGGCGCCAGCAACGACCCCGCGCGCCACTCTACCGGCGCGTGCAGCTCCCGCCTTATCCGTTCGCCATTCGCGCGGGCTACATCGACGGCGCCGCGCGAGATGTCGGTGCCGATCACTCGGGCGAACTTCCCCTCGCTCGCAAGCGAGAGCGCGATGGCGCCCGAGCCCGTGCCGATGTCGATCGCGAGCCCGGTCGCCTCGCGCGCGAGCACCTCGTCGACGAGCAGCTCCGTCTCCTGTCGCGGTATCAGCACGCGCTCGTCGACGTGCAGCGTGAGATGACGGAAGGCCGAGCGTCCGACAGCATACGCGAACGGCGCGCCGCTCGCGCGCATGTGCGCCGCGGCTCGACACGCGGATGCGCGCACAGGATCGACCTCGTCGAGCTCGTGCATGATCGCCCAGAAACGCGGCACGTCGTACACGGCGGCGACGATGTCGCTCGCCTCGCGTCGCGCGTCGTCGATGCCGACGCGATGCAGCTCCCCCGATAGCTCGCGGACGAGCATCCCGACCGTGCTCGTATGCGTCGCGGCGTTCGTCGTGTCAGCCATCGAGCATCTCGTTCTGCGTTGCGATCGCAAGCGCGTCCATCATGTCGTCGAGGTCGCCGTCGAGCGTGTGCGCCAGCTCGTGCGACGTGTAGCCGATGCGGTGATCGGTGACGCGATTCTGCGGAAAGTTGTACGTGCGAATTTTTGCCGAGCGATCGCCGGTGCCTACTTGAGTCTTGCGCATGCGCGAGCGCGCCGACTCGATCTCCGCGAGCCGTGCGTCGAGGATACGCGAGCGCAACACCTCCATCCCCTTAAGCTTGTTCTGCAGCTGCGACTTCTGGTCCTGCTGGCTGACGACGATGCCTGTTGGGATGTGCGTGATGCGCACGGCCGAGTCGGTGGTGTTGACGCTCTGACCGCCGGGCCCCGATGAGCGGAAAACGTCGATGCGCAGATCCTTGTCCTCGATCTTGACGTCGACCTCTTCGGCCTCGGGCAATACGGCGACCGTCGCCGCAGATGTGTGAATGCGTCCCTGATTTTCCGTCGCGGGCACGCGCTGCACGCGATGTACGCCACTCTCCCAGCGAAGACGACCGAACGCGCCGTCGCCCTCGACCTTGAAGATCGCTTCCTTCAAGCCGCCGAGCGTGCCGTCGGAGTGCGAGATGGTCTGGATGCGCCAGCGGCGATGCTCGGCGTAGCGCGTATACATGCGATAGAGGTCAGCGGCGAAGAGCGCGGCCTCGTCGCCACCGGTGCCCGCGCGAATCTCGAGAATGGCGGGACGGTCGTCGAGCGGATCGCGCGGCAGGAGGAGCGGCGTGAGCTTTTTCTCGAGCGCGGCGATCTGTGCGACGAGCGTCTCTTCTTCTGCGCGCGCTTCCGCGGCCATCTCCGGGTCATCTACGAGAACGAGCTCGCGCGTTTGCGCGAGCTCGCTCTCGTACTTCCGAAGCTGGGTCGCCAACTCTTTCACGGGGGCCAACCGTCTGTGCTCTCGCCCAAGCTCAGCGAATCGCGACGGGTCCCGCCCGCTCGGAGCGGCTGAAAGCTCGCCTTCTACCTCTTCGAACCTGGCGAGCGCTTCATCGAGCCGATCATTGATGCTCAGGCCGGCTTCCCGTACTTCTGGCGGAAGCGCTCGACGCGACCGGCGGTATCGATGAGCTTCTGCTTGCCCGTGTAAAACGGGTGGCAGTTGCCGCAGATGTCCGTGTGGATCTCGGACTGCGTGGAGCGGGTCGTAAATTGATTACCGCAGGCGCACTTGACCGTGGCGGTCGCGTACGTCGGGTGGATATCAGCTTTCATGATGCCTCGGGCGCGCTGAGGTGGGTCGGGGACAGCTTCGAAATATAAGCCAGCCGGGCGGTAAAGATCAAGCTGACAAAGGGTTAACGATGCAGACTGCGGCGAGGTTCCCGGCGTCCGGGTCTGGCACTCTGCGGAGGTTGATCCGCGGCAAAGCGCGAAGAACGAGTGTCCAGTTACCGCTAGAGGTCGCCGCGCTTGATGCACGAACCGGCCCGGTGCACATTGTTCCTCTGAAATCACCCCTTCGCGCCACGCTCGATCCTACCCGCCGAATAGACGCGCCATGACAATCGCCATCAACGCCAGAAAGCGGCGCAGTTACACTCGTGCGGCGCTGTGGTGGACCGTCATCACTAACGCGTTCAGCGGCGTCGTGTTGCTCATTCTCGGCATCGCGGGGTCCTCATACCTTATCCGCACGTTCGACCTGTCGCCGACGTTCGTCCATCTTGCCGCTGTCCTCGTATGCCTCCCGATTGCTATTACGATGGCGATGGACCTCTACCGCATCTCAATGCTGCGCTCGGTAATTGGCAGCACGGGGCTCGAGGTCGACGCGCTCGGTTCCGCCGCGGCAGGACCGATGCCGGCCAATCCAACCGCACTCCTCGAGTTCGAACAGCGCATGGTCGACATGGCGCGGCCATTTGCGTGGGCGCGTGCAATCGCCGACGTCATTCTCGGCGTCATGCTCGTGGCACTGACAATCGCCGCGTTGCGCCATCTCGGGCCGCTGGACACGTCGACGACGGTTCCCTACCTCTTCGGCGCCATGTTCGTGCTCGTCGTAGTAGGTGGCACCGTCAGTGATGTTTATCGCACCTGGGCGGTGTTCGCGATTCCGCTCTCGCAGAAAACGAACGTCGTCGTCAAACCCGTCGAGCAACTTCTGCTCGTCACGTGGCTGGGGCTCATCGCTGCCTTCGATGCGCTCTTCATTATGTCCCGCTCACCGCAGCTCATCCTCCTGGCGGTGGTGGTCGGCGTCATAGCTGTTGCGATGACGATTCAGAGCTACAGACAAACCGTCTCACGCGCGATCGTAAATCCGATCGACGTCGCGCCGATCACAATCGATGCAGGCGAGACGATCACACTCTCGATTGCTGGCGTCACGATCGCCGCCGGTGGCCTCCTTCAGAAGGTCGGCTTCGGTCGCAAGGTCCCGCAGCAGTTTTTTACGC
>JBDTJH010000016.1:0-4021 GCA_039935955.1 Gemmatimonadaceae bacterium | reverse complement strand
GCGCGCCGGCACGAAGCACGAGCGCAAGATCCTGCGTCTTCTGCAGTTGCGCGCCGCGCATCGTGATCTGGCCGCGCGTCCCGATCGCACTCTGGATGACGGGCGGACGTCCCATGACGCGATCGTCGAGCACGATGGCCATGTAGTCGCCGATGTGCTTTCCCGTTTCCGAGCGGAAGCGGCGGCCGCCTTCGTTGTTCAGCGTGAAGGAGACGAACTGCCCCTCCGTCGGATCGTTGCCCGGCTTCGCGTCGGTGAGAAACTCGCCAGTGATGATCGGCCGCGCATCGACGAGATAGAGCGTCGCATACGACCCGTTGCCGGCGCTCACATCCTCGCTGCCCCAGTGCAGCACCTTCCCCGGCGGCAGCGCCGCTTGCACTTCCTTTCGATCGAGATAGCTCTGCAGCGTCTGCACATCCGACTTGGCGACGAGATACTCGCCCGGCATCTGTCCCTGCTGAATCAGCTTCGAGAACGGGCCGCCCGTCGCCGTCGCGGCAGTGGTGTCCTTCCCCGCGCTGTCCTTCTTCGCCTTACCGCTGTCCGCCGCCGAGAAGAGGTTGAGGGGCGACGCGCTCTTCTTGGTCGTGTCGCCGCCCGACGCGAGCACGGCGCCGCCGCTCTGCTTCACGACCGCGTCGAGCCTGGCGAGCGCCTTGTCGAGTGCCTGCGTCTTATCCGTGATCTGGAACTGCAGGAACGCGGAGCTTTGCACGAGCGCCTCCGCGCGCGCACGATCGTCGATGCCCGGAAGCTCGACCACGATGCGATCGTCGCCGACTTTCTGCACGACGGGCTCCGAAACGCCGAACTCATCGATGCGATTGCGCACGACCTTGAGCGCCCGATCGATCGCCTCCTTCTTGTTGGCGACGACGCCCTTCGAGTCATCGACCTCGAGCGCAAGATACATCCCGCCCTGAAGGTCGAGCCCTCGCTTGAGGGGGACACTCTTCTCCGTGCGCTCCTCGAATTGCCCGGTCTTCGCGTCGCGCTCGCGCACGGTGACGGTCCGCGGCCACAGCACGAAGATGGACCCGGCGATGAGGACGAGAATGATGAGGAGGCGATTACGAATATTGGTATTCATGCGGCAGTAAAGGCGAAAATAGGAATATTCCTCAGCTCTTAACGTTATGGCTGGACACGGGTTGAGTCAACGCGCGGCGAGCTCGCGCCTCATCCTCGCGGAGCTGCGCGACGAGGGCCTCGACGCCATCGAACTTGCGGGTATCACGAAGCCGGGAGAGGATGTCGATCCGCACCGCGCGGTCGTAGAAATCACCATCGGCGTCGAACAGATGCACCTCGATTGCAACGGTTTCGTCCCCGAAGGTCGGGCGCGGGCCGAGGTTCATCATCCCTCCGAAAGCTCCGAGGTGCGTCTGCGCGCGCACCGCATACACACCCGGGGGCGGCAACAGTTTCCGCGGCGAGGGCGTTCCGAGGTTGATGGTCGGAAAGCCGAGAAGCCTGCCGCGACGATCCCCTCCCTTTACCCGACCCGCCACCGAATACGCGCGGCCGAGCAGCTTCGCGGCGCGCTCGAGCTCCCCGGCCGCGATCGCCTGGCGAATCGTGGTCGACGAGATGGCGACGCCGTCCGCACCCTCGACCGCGGGGACCACCTCGACCGTGAAGCCGCGCGTCTCGCCGAGCCGGCGCAGCACCTCGACATCGCCGGCGCGGCCGCGGCCGAAGCCGTGGTCGTGGCCGATCACGAGGTGCTTGACGTGAAAGCGCTGGCGCAGGATCTGGTCGACGAAGGCCGCGGCGTCATAGCGCTGCAGCGTCTTCGTGAAGGGGACGATCGCCACGTAGTTGATCCCGCTCTCGGCGATCACCTCGAGCTTCTCGTCGCCAAGCGTGAGGAGCGCCGGCGCCGCCTCCTTGCGCACGATCTCGAGCGGATGTGGATCGAAGGTGACGAGCACGCTGCTCAGCCGCTGCTCGTCGCCGCGCGTGGCGATGCACTCGAGCACGCGCTGATGGCCGCGGTGCACGCCATCGAAGGTGCCGACGGTGAGCACGGTACCCCGCGCCGTTGGCGGCAGCCCGGAGTCATCCCACGTGCGGAAGGACTTACGCATTCGCGAGCACCACGCGCGGCTGCCACTCATCACCGCTGCGCTCCGCGATCGCGAGCAGCACGCCGCCGTCGTCGACGAGCGACGCGCGCTCGCCCGCGATGCTCGCCGCGACGCGCATCCCGCGCGCGAGTCGCGCCGCGTCCTCAGCACTCACGCGTTGTTCGGCAATCGAGGGAATTGCCTCTCGCGGCGAGCGCAGCGTCGCGCGCTTGTCGCGCACCTCCTCGAACGACGATGCATCCGACACGCGAAACGGTCCGCTACGCGTGCGGCGAAGCGCCGAGAGATGCGCGGCGCCATTCGTCGCGCGGCCGAGGTCGCGAGCGAGGGCGCGGATGTACGTGCCTGCGCCGCAGACGATCGAGACATCGGTCTCGCGCTCGCGCTCCTGGCGCACGACCCAGCCGTGCACGTCCACCGTTACGGGCGCGAGCACGAGCGGAGTGCCACTGCGCGCGGCGGCGTGCGCACGGCGGCCGCCGACCTGCTTCGCGGAATAGCTCGGCGGCAGCTGCTCGATGCGGCCCGTGAGCGTCGCGATGGCCGCGTCGAGAGCCTCGCGCGCAGGAGCGGAGGCGGAGCTCTCGCACGTCACGGCGCCCGTCGCGTCATCGGTGTCGGTTTCTGCGCCCCACCGGATCGTCGCCTCGTACTCCTTCGGCTCGCCATCGATATACGGAAGCACGCGCGTGGCGCGGCCGGTGAGCAGCACGAGCAGCCCTGTGGCGAATGGGTCGAGCGTGTCCGCATGTCCGATGCGTTTCTCGCCGAGCGCTCGGCGAGCGACGCTCACGACATCGTGGGAGGTGATACCTGCGGGCTTGTCCACGAGGAGCAGCGCGTCAATCGGTCGAGTCCTCGTCGGATGCCGCGTCTTCACGCGCTTCCTCCGCCAGCTCGAGTTTCTCGCTCTTCACCTGCGCGAGAAGCGTCTCGATGCGCGCGGCGCGCTCGACGCTCGGATCGTGGCGGAACTCGAGCTCCGGCGCGAAGCGCAGCGCGAGTGACTTCGAGAGCCGCGAGCGCAGATGGCCGGCGAGGCTCGCGAGTCCCTCGAGCGTCGTGCGCTGCTCCTTCTCCGTGCCCATCACGCTCACGAAGACCTTCGCGTGCCTGAGATCGTGCGTCACCTCGACACCGGTGACGGTGACGAAGCCGACGATGCGCGGATCTTTCGCGCCTTCCGTGAGACAGGTCGCTACCTCGATGCGAATGGCTTCCGCCACGCGCTCGGACCGTCTGTTATCGTGAGCCATCTGAACCTCGGCGGGACTCCGGCAAAACGCACGGGCAGTTAAATCGCCCGCGCGCTTTGTACCGGCTACGCTCTAGAGGGTGCGTGCGATCTGGTCGGTACGATAGCACTCGATCACATCGCCGACCTTGAGGTCGTTGAAGTTCTCGATGCCGATACCGCACTCGAAGCCTTCGCGGACTTCCTTCACGTCATCCTTGAAGCGACGCAGCGATCCGATCGTGCCTCCATAGACCTCGACACCGTCGCGAACGACGCGAACCTTTCCGGCGCGATTGATCACGCCGCTGCGCACCGTGCAGCCGGCAATGACGCCGATGCGCGGCACCTTGAACAGCTCGCGAACCTCCGCCTCGCCGAGGACGACTTCCGTCTCGTCCGGTCGGAGCAGCCCTTCGAGCGCGGCGCGAACTTCTGCAACCGCCTCGTAAATGATCCGGTAGAGCTTGATCTCGACGCCGTCACGCTCCGCCGCCGCGCGCGCGTTGTTGTCCGGGCGCACGTGGAAGCCGATGATGATCGCGCCGGACGCCTTCGCGAGCTGGATGTCGCTTTCGGTGATCGCACCGACACCACGATGGATGATCTCGACGCGCACTTCGCTGGTCGAGAGCTGTCCGAGTGAATCGGCGAGCGCTTCCGCCGGTCCACCCTGATCCGCCTTGATGACGAG
>JBDTJH010000015.1:0-21127 GCA_039935955.1 Gemmatimonadaceae bacterium | reverse complement strand
CTCCGGCGTCCGGCGCGCGCGATCGTGATTCGTCAGTCAGGCGGCGCGGAACGACGATCCGCTTCACCGGCACCCCGAGCGACTCGGTCGCCAGCTCCGACGCATGGTCGAGCAGCACCAGCGTTCCCCCATTCGTGACGAATTCCCGGATCGCAGCGATACCGGCTGTGCCGAGCCCACCGGCGTATCGAGGAGGAGTTTCCGCTTCGGAATTCCCGTCTCGCATCTCCCGCAGGCTCATGTCGGGGACGAGCAATACGTCGAAGTGGTCACGCAACTTGCCCGCTTTTGCGCCCGAATCGGTCAGAGAGACGTAAGGGAGGTGGAATTGTTCGAGCACCCAGCGGCACCAACCCTCATCCATGTTGCCGGTCCAAGGGCGGTAGATAGCGATGCGGGGGAGGCGGGTGAGGGTATAGCTGTTCGTACCCGACCAGACTTTGACTTTCTTCCCATGCGCTAGGGACGAGGCAATGGTCGAGTACTCGTCAGTATGCGACGCATTGGGGAAATTCTTGTCCACATCCTTATCCGTCATCACTTCGCCTTTCCGCACGATTGCTGGCACGCTCGGGAGCGGCGTGACTCGCACACCCATTTGGAGCGGCAATGTCCACCCTGTGACGTCATACGGCTGCTCCGGCGGGCCATTGGGCCACAGCAAACGCTTCGGATACTGCTGGACCTCCATCAGGTCCTTCGCGTGCGCGCGGAACGGTTGAGCCATCGATATCACGTACGAGGAATCGGTGGCCACGATGTCGATACCGCCAAGCGTGAGGATCTTCGCCATCGTTTCCGCCGCGCTCGGATCACGCTGTCTATACGGTATCTCCCACGCCTTCACGCTGTCACTTTTCCCCATCGCGATCTGCCGCCGCCCGAGCGTCACGAAGTCGCGCACGTATCGCTCGCGCTCCGAGCTCGCGAGATGCACCAGCGCCTCGCTCGCGATGAGCTCGTAGTCCACGATGTCTCTGAGCGTCCAGAGCCCAGCCTTCCAGGGATTCGGGAAGTTCACCGAGCGCTCGTACTTCGGCAGCCCGCGCTCGTGGCCCGTGAGCTCCGAGTCCACCTGCACGATCGGCGTCGCAATCTTCACGCTGGCGGCCTCGGTGAGCAGCCCCATCATGTTGTGCCGCGCCGGCGTCGACCGCGCGCCACCGTCCCACCACATGTCGTACACTGCGTGATCGACCACCCCGGACTTCCCGCGCGACTCGAGCGCGCTCGCCATCTCCGCGCCGATTAGGCCGATCCCGCGCACGATCAGCGGATCGATGTTCGGATCCACCGGATCCAGAAACGGCGGCACGAACAGCCGCGACCCCTCAGAGCCCTGCTGGTGCACATCGTAGAAGATCTCGGGGAGCCATTCCTTGTAGAGCGCGTGCGTCACCAGCCGCGTTTCGATCTGCGTCATCATGAACCAGTCGCGGTTGTCGTCGTGCCCAGTGTACTTGTTGTAGATCCACGGCATCTCGTCGCCCTCCCACTTCGTGCCGAGCTGCGAGCGATACCACTCGACGACCATCTCCTCGCCGTCGGGATTCACCGACGGGATGAGAATCACCACCGCGTTCTTGAGCTCCGCCTGGAGCGTGTCGTTAGTCGCGAGCCGGTACGCGAGCTCCATCGCCATCTGCGAGCTCGCGATCTCATCCGAATGGATGTTGCACTGGATCACGAGCACCGCCGGCTGGTGCGCGTAGAGCTCTACCTCCTCCGCCGTCTTCAGAATCCGCGGATCCGCGAGCCTCCGTTGCGCAGCGAAGATCTCCTCGCGGCGCTTCACGTTTTCCGGCGTCGAGACGATCGCCGCGATCAATGGCTTCCCCATCGTCGTCTGCCCGAGCGTCTCGATCGACACCGCAGGCGATGCGGCCGCGAGCTTTCCGAAGTAGCCGACGATCTCGTTCCAGTCTGCGAGCTTCCGGTCCGCGCCCACCTGGTAGCCGAGCACCGATCGTGGCGTGAGCACGGCGCTCCCCTGTGCAAGAACGCTCGCGGCGGGAGTGAATCCCGACGCGAGCGTTGAGGAGATGACGAGGGCGATCAGCGAGCAGCTACGTGCTCGCGGGCTGAACGGCGACATTGAAGAGTCTCCTCATGACTGTTGATCGTACTCGATGGTCTACTTGAGCAGCCCAACCGCGCGGCCCACCTTCTTGAACGTCGTCACCGCATAGTCGAGATCCGCCTTCGTGTGCGAAGCCGATACCTGACAGCGGATGCGCGCGTGCCCCTGCGGCACCACCGGAAAGCCAAAGCCCGTGACGAACACCCCTTCGCGCAACATCCGCTCGCTCATGTCGAGCGCGAGCGACGTCTCACCGACGATAATGGGAACGATCGGCGTGTCCCCTGCGATCGGCGCGAACCCGGCCTCCGTGATCGCCGCGCGAAAGTAGGTCGCATTCTCGTGCAACGCCCGTACGCGCTCGGGGTGCGCTTCGATGAACTCCACCGCCGCTAGCGCGCTCGCGGCCACCGTCGGCGGCAGCGCATTCGAGAACAGCTGCGGGCGCGAACGCTGCGTCAGATAGTCGGTGAGCGATGCGGGCCCCGCCGTGAATCCGCCTGCAGCGCCGCCGAGCGCCTTGCCGAGCGTAGACGTGATGACATCCACATGACCCAACACTCCATAGTGCTCGGCCGTCCCGCGCCCCGTATCGCCGAGTACGCCGGTCGCATGCGAGTCGTCCATCACGACGATCGCGTCGTACGTGCGCGCAAGCTCCAGAATCTCCGGGAGCTTCGCGATGTCGCCCTCCATCGAGAAGATCCCGTCTGTCCAGATGATCCGCCGGCGCGCGCTCTTCGCCCACGCCAGCTTCTCGCGCAGATCGTCCATGTCCGAGTGCTTGTACACCGCCGTCGAGCACTTCGTGATCGCCTTCGCGAGCCTGATCGAGTCGATGATCGAGGCATGATTGAGCGCGTCGGAGATCACGAAATCGCCCTCCTGCACGACCGTCGCCGTGAGCCCCTCGTTCGCGTTCCACGCCGATACGTACGACAGCGATGACTCCGTGCCGCTGAAGCGCGCCAGCGCCTTCTCCAGCTCGCGATGCACGGTGAAGGTGCCGCAGATGAAGCGCACGCTCCCCGTTCCCGCGCCGAACTCGTCGAGTCCCTTCCGCCCCGCCTCGACCACACTCGGCTCCGCGCACAACCCGAGGTAGTTGTTCGACGAGAGGATCAGCACCTCGCCGCGCCCCTCCATCGTCACGTGCGCCGCCTGCGGCGATTCGAGGTAGGTGAGCGTCTTGTAGACCTTGTCGCGCTTCAACTCATCGAGCTGCCCCTGGAGCTCCTTCGAGAACTTTTCGTTCATGGCATCACGCGATGTCGAAGATGACTTTGCCAGCGGCGCCCGACTTGATCGCCGCGATCGCCTCGTCCGCCTGCTCGAGCGGGAATCTGTGCGTGATGACGGGCGTCGGGTCGAACACCCCCGATCGCAGAAAGCGCGTCATCTGGTGCCACGTGTCGTACATCCGTCGCCCGGTCACCCCGTACACCGTCACGCCCTTGAACACGAGCTCGGTCGCGAAGTCGAAAGTGATCGGCTTCGCCGGAACGCCGAGCATCTGCACGCGCCCCGCCGGCCGCACGAGCGCGAACGCCTGATGGATCGCGCTCGGCACCCCCGACATCTCGAGCACCACGTCGACGCCGAAGTCCGTCACCTTCTTCACGAGCGCTTCGACCTCGTCCGGATGCACGACGTCCGTCGCCCCCATCTGCCGCGCGAGCTCGAGCCGCGTGTCGTTCACATCGGAGCAGATCACGCGCGATGCGCCCGCCGCGCGGCAGATCCCCGCCGCGAAGATTCCGATCGGGCCGCAACCCGTGATCAACACCGTCGCGCCGGGAATGTCCGCGGTCAGTGCCGTGTGAAACGCGTTCCCCATCGGGTCGTGGATGCCGCCCACATCGTACGAGATGTTGTCGTCGAGATGCCAGACGTTCGTTGCCGGCATCGCGATATACTCCGCGAAGCAGCCATCGCGATCGACGCCGATCACCTTCGTGTACGGACACGCGTGCGCATTGCCCGTGCGGCACAGCATGCATCGCCCGTCCACAATGTGTCCCTCGGCCGTCACCCGGTCGCCCACCCGCACGTCGCTCACCATCGAGCCGACGAGCGCGACGTCGCCCGCGAACTCGTGCCCCACGGTGAAGGGCGGAACGCAGCGCCCGCTCGCCCACGCGTCCCAGTCGTAGATGTGCACGTCCGTGCCGCAGACGCCGGCACGACGAACCTTGATCAGGACTTCGTTGTCACGGATCGTCGGCACCGGAACATCGCGGAGCACGAACCCGGGTCCCGCGGTCTCTTTCACCAGCGCTTTCACCGACACTCCTCACTTACGGTTGCGATGCGATGTCGCCATCTCCACTGCCGCCGGAAAGGTCGCACGGAGCCCCACCAAACGGTAGCGGGACGCGACTCCTCAGTTGTTAGCGTTTGGTTGAGCGCGCCGATCTCGCACGCGCCGAAACGCGACAACATCGAGGATCGGAAACAAACGGACAAGAAACGGATACTGCTCCGACCCGTTCCTAAAACGTCGTCGCGATCTGGCCGCCGTCTACCGGGATCGCAACGCCCGTGACGAAACTCGCCTTCTGCGAGGCGAGAAAGGCGACCACTGCCCCGAGCTCCGCCGGCACGCCCGCGCGGCCCAGCGGGATCAGCTTGCGACGATCGCGCAGCATCTCGGCGATCGTGCTGTGCTCGCGCTGCGACGCGATCGCCGCGAGCGACATCGCGCGATCCGTGTCGAAGTGGCCGGTGAGAATCGTGTTCACCAGCACGTTGTCGTGCGCGCACTCCGTTGCCAGCGTCTTCGCAAAACCCGCAAGCCCCGCACGCGCGGTGTTCGAGAGGATCAGCGACGCGATCGGCTGCTTCGCCGCCGTCGACGTCAGGAAGATCACGCGCCCCCACTGCTGCTTCCGCATCCCCGGCACTACGAGCTGCGCGAGGCGGATCGACGACAGCAAGTTGAGCTCGATCGCCGTGACGTACTGCTTGTACGTCGTCGTCTCGAAGTTCGTCGACGGCGGCCCACCCGCATTCGCCACCAGGATGTCGATCGGTCCCAGCGTCGCCCTCGCCTCGGCGATCGCCGCCGCCGTCGCATCGCTGTCCGTGACATCCGCCACGAGCGGAAGAACCCGCCGCTGCGACTCGGCCGAGATCTCCGACGCGACGCGCTCGAGCTCTTCCTTGCGCCGCGCGATCAGCGCCACCGACACGCCCTCGGCCGCCAGCGCGCGCGCGCACGCGCGACCGAGCCCACTCGAGGCGCCCGTGACTAGCGCAACCTTTCCGTCTATTCCGAGATCCACTCAGTCGTCTCCGGAGACGAGCATGCGCTCGTTGATGTCGTTCTGCGTCGCCTTCTCGCTCCTCGTGTCGACGCCAACCCGCTCGCCCCGTTGCATCACCGGTTCGAGATGCACCGCGCACACCTTGAACTCGGGAATCTTCGCGTATGGATCGAGCGCCGGATTGGTCAAGAGATTCGCTGCCGCCTCGCGATAGTGCATCGGCACGAAGATCTGCTTCCGCGCGACACGCCCCGAGATGCGTACCGCGATCTCCATCGAGGAACGCCGCGACGAGATGCGCACGGGGTCTCCATCCTGAATTCCCATCTCCTCCGCATCCTCCGGATTCAGCTCGAAGGTAGGCGTCGGCTCGCGCGAGTCCAGTCCGGTCGCGCGACGCGACATCGTGCCGGTATGCCAGTGGTACATCTGGCGCCCCGTGTTCATGAAGAACGGATAGTCGGCATCGGGCAGCTCGGCCGGCGGCAGGAACTCTACGCCCACGAGCGTCGCCCTGCCATCCGGCGTCGGGAAGTGATTCGCGAACAGGAAGTCGGTGCCCGGGTGATGCGCATCCTCCACCGGATACTGCAGCCCGCCGCCGCCGAGTCGCGCGTGTGACACCCCGCGCCACGACGGCGTGACTCGCGCGATCTCATCCATCACCTCGGACGCATCCTTGAACGGCGTCGGCAGCCCGAGGCGATTCGACAGATCGATGAGGATCTCGAAATCGCCGCGCGCGATCCCCGGCGGATCGATCGCCTTGTGCATGATCTGGATGCGTCGCTCCGTGTTCACCACCGTTCCCGTCTTCTCGGCGAACGACGAACCAGGCAGCACTACATCCGCGTATCGCGCGGTCTCCGTGAGGAAAAGATCCTGCACGGCGATGAAGTCGAGATTGTGGAACCACTCTTCGGCGTGCGAAATATCGGGGTCCGACAAAATGGGATTCTCACCCATCACGTAGAGCCCGTGAACCGGGCTGCCCTCCTTCACGATCTCGGTGACGCGCAGTCCGGCCACGAGGGAGAGCTTTTCCTCGGGGACGTGCCACGCGTCTGCGTACACCTTCCGGACGTTCGGATCTTCCACGGGCAGGTAATCCGTGTAGTACATCGGGATCGCGCCGACGTCGCTCGCGCCCTGCACGTTGTTCTGTCCGCGGATCGGAATCATCGGCGCGCCCCAGCGCCCGATCATTCCCGTCACGAGAAGGAGATTGAGCAGCGTCGTGACGATGTCCGTTCCGGTGTGATGCTGCGTCAGCCCCATCGCCCACATCGTCGCGCACTTGCCGCCCTTCGCGTACATCTCGGCCGCCTCGCGGATCAGCTGCGCCGGCACGCCGGTGATCGTCTCCGCCATCTCCGGCGTGTACGGGTTCACGGCCTCGCGCAGCACGTCGATGCCGTGCGTGCGGCCGGCGATGAACTTCGCGTCCTCGAGCCCGAGCGCGAAGATGTGGTTCACCATCGAATTGAGCAGCACGACGTCGGTGCCCGGCAGCATCTGGAGATGAATGTCGGCGCGCTGCGCAAGCTCAATGCGCCGAGGATCCGCGATGATGAGCTTCGCGCCGCGCTTCTGTGCCCGCTTGATCGCCGCGCCGAATACGGGGTGTGACTCGGTGGTATTGGCGCCGAGGATGAAGATGACGTTGCTCTCGGTCTCGACCTCGCGCATCGAGCCGGACGCCGCGCTCGTGCTCATCGCGCGCTGCATCGCGCTCACCGAGGACGAGTGACAGAGCCGCGTACAGTGGTCGATGTTGTTCGTTCCGATCGCGCCGCGCAGCAGACGCTGCAGCAGATAATTCTCCTCGTTCGTGCACTTGGCACTGGAGAAGACCGCGATGCTGTCCGGCCCCTTCTCGTCGCGCAACTTGAGCATCTGCGACGCCGTGAGGTCCATCGCCTCCTCCCACGTCGCCTCGCGGAAGGGCTCGTACCAGCTCGCTGGCGTCGAGACGCGGTCGCGCGCGTCACCGAGCGGCGTGTCGAGCAGCGGGAGCTTCTGCAGCGGGTTGAACTTCGGACGGCGCTTCTGCGTCTGTCCCTCTTCCGACACGATCATCCACGGCCCGTTGCGACGGCCCCACTTCGCCGTTTGCTCCGCACTCGGCTCCCACTTCCACTCGCCGTCGCGCCTCACCCAGCCGATACGAATCATCGGCGTCTTGAGGCGGTCGCGGTGCATCGCGAAGTCGAAGCCGAAGCGCCCCTTCACGCACGTCGACCCGATGTTCGGTGTCGTCTCCTCGATCCAGGGACTGTTGACGCGCTGAATGTCGTTGCCGCGCACCTCGAGATTCAGCTGGCAGCCGACGCCGCAGTACGGACACACGGTGCGAACCTCGCGCACCGGCTCGCGCAGCGATTCCGCGCGCATCTTCGCGAGCGGGATGATGTCGTGGATCGCGCCGGTGGGACATACGCGCACACACTCGCCGCACCACGTGCAGCCGGCGTGATCCGGATTGCCGTCGGCACCGACGATGATCTCCGCGTGCTCGCCGCGGAATCCCGTCTCGAGCACACCCACCACCTGGATGTCCTCGCACGCACGCACGCAGCGCGTGCAGAGAATGCAGGTGGACATGTCGTGCTGGATGAGCGGATCTCCCTCTCGCTGGTCGCCGGTGCGAAGGCCGAGCGGCGAGCGCTTCGCGGTGGGCACGTCGTAGCGGCGCACGTACTGCTCGAACTCATTGCGCGCGCCGTCGACGGGAATCTCTTCCACCGGATAGCGCTCGAGAAGCATGCCGAGCACCGCTTTGCGATTCTGCACGGCGGCGTGCGACTCGGTGGTCACCTGCTGCCCATCCGCTGCTTGCGCCGCGCACGACGCGACGAGCTTCGGGGTGCCCTCGATCGACACGAGACAGATCCGGCAATTTCCGACGATCGGCAGCTTGGGATACCAGCACAGCGTCGGAACCGCGATGCCCATCGACCGGGCGGCCTCCAGGATCGTGGTGCCTTCCGGCACCGTCACTTCGCGTCCGTCGATCGTAAGCGTGGGCATGACTTTCAGTCGCTGAAGAACCAGCTCGGCGGGCGCAGCCATGGCGGCACGCCATGGCAGAAGAAGCCTTCTCAATAATAATGGAAGCACCGCCGTCCGGCGACGCGGGGCCTCGTCTCAGGTCCATAACGTCACAGCGTCGGCCGCACTTCGTTCGCGATGCGACGCTCCTTCCGCACTTCGCGCGACTCGTTCTCGAATTCGAACACGTCCTCGCGGACATCGCATCGCGAGGTGATCGGCTCGCGATGCCGTCCGAAAAAAAGCGAGCGCATCTGCGTCCCGATACGCATTCGCGCGAGCGATCTCTCGTCATCACGCGATCGTGGTCCCCTGCTTAAATCACAAATCGCATCAAACGAATGACATTTCTTTCAACGTCTGCGGTATTGCGTGCGTTTTTTTACATTCCTATATTCGCGCCTGACGATAGGCGCCTTGCGCCGAGGAGATGAGTGGCTCAATCGAGACGTGAATTTCTCCAGCTGTCCTCCGCCGCGGCGCTGAGCCTCGCGGCATATCGCCTCCCCCCGCAGTACCGCATCGCCGCTCCCTCGTCTCCACCGCTCAGCGATCCGGGCTTCAAGGAGCTCGCGATGCGCGCGCTCGATACGGCCAAGTCCGCCGGCGCCGAGTACGCGGATGTGCGCATCAGCCAGAATCGCAATCAGGCGATTCAGACGCGCGAGCATCGTGTGCAGGCGCTCAACGATTCCGAAACGTTCGGCTTCGGCGTGCGCGTGTTGGTGAAGGGTGCGTGGGGCTTCGCGGCGAGCCGCGACCTCGCGCCCGACGAGATGGTGCGCGTGACACGGCAGGCCGTCGCGCAGGCGCAGGCGAATCGCGCGGCGCTCGAGCGCCCGGTGGTGCTCGCGCCCGTCACGCCGACGGCGAGCGGCACGTGGCGCGGTCCGGCGGAGATCGATCCATTCGATGTGCCCATCGAGGAGAAGGTCGCGCTGCTGCTCGACGCGAACGCCGCGGCGCTCAAGGTCCCGGGCGCGAAGTTCGTCAACTCGGGGATGTTCTTCCTCCGCGAGGAGAAGACGCTCGCCACGAGCGACGGCACGTACGTCGTGCAGACGATCTTCCGCTCGCAGCCGCAGATGACGGTCACCGCCGTCGCGCCGGACTTCTCCGACTTCCAGTCGCGCCAGTCGAACGACATTCAGCCGATGGGGCGCGGCTACGAGCACGTGCGCGACGCCAAGCTCGTCGACAACGCCACGCGCTGGGCAACGGAGGCCGTGCAGAAGCTCGGCGCCAAGTCCGTCGACGTCGGTCGCTACGATCTCGTGCTGCATCCCACGCACCTGTGGCTCACGATCCATGAGTCGATCGCGCATCCCACGGAGCTCGATCGCGCGATGGGCTACGAGGCCAATTACGCCGGGACGAGCTTCGTCGCGCCTCCGCAGAAGATGCTCGGCCAGCTCAAATACGGCCCTGAGATCATGAACATCCAGGGCGATCGTACGCAGGCCGGCTCACTCTCCGCGTGCGGCTGGGATGATGAGGGCGTCGTCCCCGATACCTTTCTCATCATCAAGAAGGGGATCGTCAACGACTACCAGACGACACGTGAGCAGGCGCCGTGGCTCGACTGGTGGTACAAGAAGCAGGGGAAGCAAACACGCTCGCACGGCTGCTCGTATTCGCAGAGCTGGGAGGATATGCAGTTCCAGCGCATGCCGAACGTCTCGCTGCTCCCCGGCGAGAAGGAGCAGTCGTTCGAGGATCTGATCGCCGCGACCGACAGAGGGATCGCCATAGTAGGCGAAGGCTCCTTCTCGATCGACCAGCAGCGCTACAACGCCCAATTCGGCGGTCAGCTCTTCTATGAGATCAAGGGCGGCAAGATCGTCGGGATGCTCAAGGACGTCGCGTATCAGATGCGAACACCGGACTTCTGGAACTCGATGGACATGATCGGCGGCAAGAAGAGCTATCAGATGGGCGGCGCTTTCAACGACGGAAAGGGTCAGCCGAGTCAGTCGAACGCCGTGAGCCATGGCTGTGTGCCGAGCCGCTTCCGTCAGATCAACGTGATCAACACGGGGAGGAAGGCATGAGCCCCCGCTCACTGTTCGATCCGGCCGGCTTCCTCACGAAGGAGGATGCACAGGCGCTCACGAAGCGCGTCCTCGCGATGGCGAAGGCCGACGAGACGCGCGTCACCGTGGTCGGCAGCGCACGGGGCAATACGCGCTACGCGGTCAACCAGGTTTCGAGCGGTGGCGACAACACCAACGTCACCGTGCAGATCAGGAGTGTGTTCGGCTCGAAGAGCGCGAGCACGACCACGAACAAGCTCGATGACGCGTCGTTGAAGGCGGCGGTCGACCTGTCGGAGCGGCTCGCGAAGCTCGCGCCCGATGACCCGGAGGCGATGCCGGAGCTCGGACCGCAGAGCTACGACGAATCTCCGGGCTGGAGTCCGATCACGGCGAGTCTCGATCCCGCGGGACGCGCGGCGGCAGTGCGCGCGGTGACGGAGCCCTCGCGCGCGGCGAAGCTGGCGGCGACGGGCTACATCGAGTCGGATGCGATGGCGCACGCGATCGCGAACAACAAGGGTTTGTTCGCCTACGGGCGACAGACCGCCGCGTCCATGACTACCACGGTGCGCGCGACGGACGGCAGCTCGAGCGGATGGGCTGGTGCATCGCACACCGATTGGTCGAAGATCGATCCCGAGGCGCTGGGCGCTCGGGCGATCGAGAAGGCGCGCGCATCGATGAACCCCGTCGCGATCGAGCCGGGACGCTACACCGTGGTGCTCGAGCCTACCGCGGTGGGCAATCTCGTCCAGCTCCTCGGCTTCGCGCTGAACGCGCGCGGCGCGGATGAGGGACGCAGCTTCTTCACGAAACAGGGCGGCGGAAACAAAATCGGACTCAAGGTCGTAGATGAGCGCGTGACGATCGTGTCGGATCCACTCGATCCGGATGCGGCGGCACTGCCGTTCACTCCAGAGGGACTGCCGGCGAAGAAGACGACGTGGATCGAAAACGGCGTCGTGCGCAATCTCGCGTACGATCGCTATTGGGCGCTGAAGCAGGGGAAGACACCGACACCTCTCATCGCTTCGATGAAGATGTCGGGCGGTACGTCCAGCATGGAGGAGTTGATTGCATCGACGCAGCGCGGGATTCTCGTCACCAGATTCTGGTACATCCGCCCGGTCGATCCACGCACCATCCTCTTCACTGGACTGACGCGCGATGGCACCTTCCTCATCGAAGACGGTAAGATCACGAAGGCCGTCAAGAATCTGCGGTACAACGAATCCCCCGTTTTCATGCTGAACAATCTGGACGCCATGGGTCCGTCGGTGCGCGTGAGCGCGAGTGAAGACGGAAGCCCGGGATTCGCGATCGTCGTGCCACCGATCAAGGCGCACGATTTCAACTTCACCAGCCTGAGCGACGCCGTCTGATGACAGACCGAAGAGATTTCCTCAAGAAGAGCGCGCAGGTGGCGGCCGCAGTCGCCGCCGCCAACGCGTGGAAGGCGACCGGAGGCGTGGCGAATGCGTTCGCCGCCGTCTCGACCAGACCCCTCGAAGAGATTCCCGATTCGACGATCAAGGAGCTGATGAGCGCCGCGCTCACCACCGCGAAGTCCGCAGGCGCAGGATACGCCGACGTGCGCATCGGTCGGCAGCGGCAGAACTTCGTCTTCACGCGCGAGCATCAGATCCAGAACGTCGTGGATACGGACTCGATGGGATGCGGCGTCCGCGCGCTCGTCGACGGCACGTGGGGCTTCGCCGCCACGCGCATCCTGACGAACGACGGCGTCGCGGCCGCCGCGAAGGAAGCAGTGGCGATCGCCAAGGCGAATCGGAGTGCGCGCGACAGGCCCGTCGTGCTCGCGCCGGCGCCGTCCGTCCCGAACGGAACGTGGAAGAGCGCCTACACGAAGGATCCGTGGGACGTCTCCGTCGAGGAAAAGGCGGCCCTCCTGCTCAAGGCGAACGCCGAAGCACTGAAGGTGAAAGGAGTCAAATTCATCTTCAGCGGCCTGTTCTTCGTCAAGGAAGAGCGCAACTACGCGAACACGGAAGGCACGGTCACCTCGCAGACCGCCGTTCGCTCCTGGCCGCTCATGCAGATCACCGCGATCAATGCGGATCAGAGCGACTTCCAGAATCGCACGAACGTCGCGGCGCCGATGGGGCGCGGGTGGGAATACGTCCTCGAGCGCGATCTCGTCGGACACGCGCCGCAGTGGGGCGAAGAGGCGGTCGCGAAGCTCACCGCCAAGCCCGTCGAAGTCGGACGCTACGATCTCGTGCTGCACCCGTCGCATCTCTGGCTCACGATCCACGAGTCGATCGCGCATCCGACGGAGCTCGACCGCGCCATGGGCTACGAAGCCAACTACGCCGGCACGAGCTTCGTCTCGCCACCAGAGAAAATGCTCGGCCAGCTCAAGTACGGCCCGGAGTTCATGAACATCCAGGGCGATCGCAGCCAGGAAGGCTGCCTCGGTACCGTCGGCTGGGATGACGAAGGCGTGAAGGCCGAGCCGTTCCTCATCATCAAGAAGGGCATCGTCAACGACTACCAAACGACGCGCGAGCAGGCGCTCTGGCTCGACTGGTGGTACAAGAAGGAAGGACGTGAGACGCGCTCCCACGGATGCTCGTACGCGCAGAACTGGGACAACGTCCAGTTCCAGCGCATGCCCAACGTGTCGCTGCTCCCCGGCGAGAAGGAGCAGTCGTTCGAGGATCTCATCGCCGCGACGGACAAGGGAATCGCGATCATAGGCGACGGCTCGTTCTCGATCGACCAGCAGCGCTACAACGCGCAGTTCGGCGGTCAGGTCTTCCACGAGATCAAGGGCGGCAAGATCGTCGGCCCGCTCAAGGACGTCGCGTATCAGATGCGCACGCCGGACTTCTGGAATTCGATGGACATGATCGGCGGCAAGAAGAGCTACGAGCTCGGCGGAAGCTTCTTCGACGGCAAGGGACAGCCCGGGCAGATCAACGCGGTCAGTCACGGCTGCGTCCCCGCCCGCTTCCGTAACATCAACGTCATCAATACCGGGAGAAAGGCATGAGCCGCCCACATCGCCTTTTGTCGCCGGAAATGGCGCCGGATTCGGGAATCACTTCGGCCGACGAGGCGCAGGCGCTCTTCGCGCGAGTGAAGAAGCTGTCAAAGGCAGAAACCGTCGAGATGCAGCTGAACAGCAATCACACGGGCAACACGCGCTTCGCGGCGAACCAGATGTCCACGTCGGGGAGCGTTACCGACATGCAGCTCGCGGTGCAGAGCGCCTTTGGTGCGAAGCACGCGGTGGTCGTCACCAACGATCTCACCGACGAGTCGATCGCACGCGCGGTGGCGGAGTCGGAAGCGCTGGCGAAGCTCGCGCCGGACGATCCGGAATCGATGCCCGCGCTCGGCTTGCAGAGCTACGTTCCGGTGAATGCACACTTCGAATCCACCGCGAAGCTGACGCCGGCAGATCGCGCGAAGGCGGCGCTCACCGCCCTCACGCCGGCACGCACCGCTGGCGATTTGCAGGCGGCCGGGTTCATTATTACCAGCGAGACGTCTATCGCACTCGGAAATTCCAAGGGCATGTTTGCATATCATCCTGCGACGAGCGCGAATTATCAGCTCACCGTCCGCACGGCTGATGGCACCGGATCGGGGTGGGCCGCGGCGGATCATCCGGATTGGACGCAGCTCGACTTCAAGGCGGTGAGCGATCGCGCGATCGAAAAGGCGAAGCTCTCACGCACTCCGGTGGCGATCGAGCCGGGACGCTACACGGTGATTCTCGAGCCGCAGGCAGTCGGTGATCTGGTGCAGTTGATCGGAAATTATTCAGATGCTCGCTCTGCAGATGAAGGTCGCAGCCCGTTCGTGAAGACCGGCGGTGGTAACAAAGTCGGGGAGAAGATCGTCGATGAGCGAGTGACGATCGTAGCCGATCCGCAGGATCCGCAGCTGATGTCGCAGCCGTTCGATGGAGATGGACTCGCACTGAATCGGCAGGTCTTCATTGAGAATGGTGTGCTCAAGCAGTTATTCTACACACGATTCTGGGCGAAGAAACAAGGCAAGGTTGCAACGGGTCAGCCGGCGTCGATCAAGATGATGGGCGGCACGACGTCGATCGAGGACATGATCAAGAGCACCGAGCGCGGCGTGTTGGTGACCAGACTTTGGTACTTGAGAGAAGTCGATCCTCGCACGATCCTCTATACGGGGCTCACGCGCGATGGTACGTTCCTGATTGAGAACGGGAAGGTAACAAAGGCAATTCGCAACTTTCGCTTCAATGATTCACCTTTGTTCATGCTGAATAACCTCGAGATGCTCGGACCATCAGTGCGACTCGCCGGTACGGAGCAAGGTGGCGATATCGTGATGCCGACCATCAAGGTGAAGGACTTCAACTTCACGAGCCTCTCTGAGGCCGTGTAGAGATGCGACGGATTTTGGCGTCGTATCGCCCCACCGATCCACCGGGGGATCGGGCGGGCTGTTTCACTCCGGTCAATGGAGAATGAATCATGGCTACCAAGAAAAAGAAGTCCGCGACGAAGAAGAAGTCTGCTACGAAGAAGAAGGCCACGAAGAAGGCGGCCAAGAAGCGCAAGTAGTGCTTCGACGTTGTGAATAGCAGGAAAGAGAGGCCGGCGGATTTTCGCCGGCCTTTTCTTCATCCGCGAACATCGCGAGTAGCGATCGCGCGATGCGACGGGATCGATGCACAACGCGCCGGCAGATGCTCTGCGGCGCGTTGTTTTTTTCGGTCCCTCAGCGGCGATCAGGCAGCGCGCGGTGCACGCACGGGTTCCAGTTCCGCCTCGAGCTCCGGCGCCGCACCCCAGATGTACGCGAACACCGCGGGGGTCGGCTCGTCGCGATTGCCTCGCGAGATCACGATCCCAATGGGTTCGGTTGATTCGGACAGACTGGTGTTCGGCATGGGCACGGTCCTCAGGGAGTGCAGGCGAAAAAAAGCCCCCGTAACGGTCGGGGGCCGCCTACCACTAAGGCATCGACCATGCCTCCTGTTCCTCGCCGCTGAGAATCGTGTAACCGATTGACATTGAACGGCTTGGCGAATCAGGGAATTATCGCTAATAGATCGCAGACTCGAAGTGACACGTCCAGCGGACGGTCAACCGTGTCAAAACGCTACGCGACGGCCTTCCGGGCAAAGAACGTTTCGTTGCTCGACGATCCCTCCACGGTGATCTGCCATCCATAGTAGGAAGCCTCGAGCTCCTCCAGCGGAACCAGCCTCACGCCGTCCGAGCTCGTCTCCACGACATGGACGCCGCCTTCCTTCGTCGCCGCCTGGAGAATCGACAGCGCCTTTTGTCGCTGCGCCGGCGTGAGCTCCATCAGCGCCGCCGCCGCGCACACCACCGCGCTGATCGGAAAGTCCGGCTCCCACTCCGCGAGATCGCTGACCACTCCGCGGATCCGCCCCGTGAGACCGACTCCCGCAGCCGCATCGATCACTCGCTCGATCACATCCTCGGTCGGATCGAGCGTCGTGACATCGCAGCCATTCGCCGCGAGATAGAGCGAGCGTCCTTCCTCGAGCGCGCCCGCTACCAGGACGTGCCCCTCGTGCGCCGCCGCCGCCGTGCGCGCAATCGCGCAATCCGCGCGCATGCCCCATCGCTCCGGCTTCTTGAACTCCGCGAGCGACTTCACCCTGCGCTTCCGCCATGTCGCGAACGTCGCGAGCCGCAGTCGTGCGCGGATGATCCGGTCCACCTCTTCGCACAACAGCAGCTCCGTCAGCGCGAGCTGCTGCTGCGCCTCGAGCGACGCCACCGCCTCATCCCCGATGCCGAGGATGATGCGGCGCGGCACCGATTCCTTGTAGTTCTCGATTTCCCGCTCGACGAACAGCTCGTACTCGTGCTGTAGTGAGCGTGGACGATGGGCCATGAGTCAGCTGGGTGGAGTCAGCAGTAAGCTAGATGACTCGCGATGCGTTGCAACCCCATCACGCAGGCTCGACGTGCACCAGCACTTCGGCGACGCCGAGCTCCTTCGCTATTTTTTCTTCGACGGTGTCGGCGATGTGATGCGCTTCTTCCACCGTCGTCGCCCCATTCACCCCGATCGTCACCTCGGCGAAGAGCACGTCCGAGGAGATCGCGCGCGAGCGAACGGTGCGCACGTCGACCACGTCCGGAATCGCACCGACGAGGCGCCGCAACACCCCCGCATCCACTCCGCGCTCGTCGACGAGCACCGGCACGGTGTGGCGCACGATCTGGTAGCCGTTCCAGGCAATGAGCAGCGCGACGCCGATCGCCAGCAGCGCATCGACCGCGCCATATCCTCGGCGCGCGAGCACCAGGGATGCGAACGCGGCCGCCGTGACGTAGATGTCGCTGCGCGTGTGGGCGGCGTCGGCGAGCAGAAAGTCGCTGTTCAGCTGACGCGCCCGTCGGCGCTCGTACCAGACCACGCCGACGTTCACGAACATCGTCGCAGCGATCAGCGACAGCTCGGTGAGCGACGGATAGACCGGATGCTCGCTGACGAGGAGGTGGCGCACCCCTTCGCGCAGCAGCTCGAAGCACGAGATCGAGAGGAAGCCGACGATCGCGAGTGCGCCGAGCGTCTCGAACTTTTGGTGACCGTAGGGATGATCTTCGTCCGGCTCCTGCGACGCGACGCGGACGAGCGCGATCCCGACGATGTTGTTGAGCACGTCCAGCGCGGACTCCAGCGATGCACCGAGGACGGAGAGTGCATTCGTCCGCAGACCGACCACGATCTTGACCGCTGCCACGACCGCGTTCAGCACCAGAATCAGGATCAGCGTGTTACGGACGGCTGGCTCGCGGTGTGTGCTCACCGCTGAAGGATGAACCGTCCGTGGTCGAACGGGCAATGCCGCGGAATGCCATCGGGCGAGCCGGCAGGATAGTTTTCCGGAATGCCCGAGCTACCGGAAGTCGAGGCCGCGCGGAAGCAGCTTGCGACGGCCGCCGAGGGAAAGACGATTGCACGACTGCGCCTGCTGCATCCGGCGCTGGCGAAGCGGATCACGCCGGGACGGCTGCGCGGGCTCAAGGGTCGTCGCATCGAGAGGGTCGAGCGACGCGGAAAACACCAGCTCGTGCATCTCGATGATGGCCGTACGATCGCCATTCACTTTCGGATGAACGGCGACTGGGACATCGGAAAGGTGAGCGACGAGGAGCCGAGATTCACGCGCGCGCAGCTCGAGCTTGCGGATGGAACGCGCGTGTCGCTGACGGACATGCGCGCGCTGTCGACGGTCGAGCTGTTCGACAAGGGCGAGGGAGCATTGGACATCGGTCCGGAGCCATCGGATCCGGCCTTCAACGCGACTACTCTCGGTGTGGCGCTCAAGCGGCGAAGCGGCGCGATCAAGCCGGCACTGCTCGATCAGAAGATGGTCGCGGGGATCGGAAATATTTACGCGGCCGAGGCGCTGTGGGTGGCAAAGATCAGCCCGAAGGCGAAGGCGGCGTCGTTGAGCGCACATCGGCGCGACAAGCTGGTGGCGGCGATCCGCGAGGTGCTCTCGGATGCGCCGGCGGGGCGATATTGGGCGAAGCATGACGGGTCGCGGTGGAACGCGTACGACCGCGAGGGAGAGAAGTGCCCCCGATGTGGCGCGACGATCAAGCGCATCGTGCAGGCGGGACGATCGACGTACTACTGCCCGGTGGATCAGAAGAGCTGATCGCTGTGCCCCCAGAGGGAAGAGCTAGGTCAACCGATTTGATGAGACGACATAAAACGGATGGAACGGACACAAACCGACCACTGCGGGTCTGCAAAACCGGGTCAACTCCAAGTCGGCAGTGTCGCTTTTTCCGTTCGTGGTCCGCACTTCTATTTGTCGACCTTTCTGCTCCGGCGCACCCTCGTCACCAATAGCTAGTCGAGCGCCTCGAGCAGTGCGCCCTTGATGTAGCCGCTTTCCGGGATCGTCAGCACCTCCGGATGATCGAGGGGCTGGCCGCGGAATTCGCGGAGTGCGATTCGCCGGCCGCTGTCGGCCGCGGCGTCGCGGAGCATATCCCGGAAGAGCGACGCGGAGAGATGAAAGCTGCAGCTCGCGGTGAAGAGTATTCCGCCGGGGGACAGGAGCTGCATCGCGCGGAGGTTGATCTCCTTGTAGCCGCGAATCGCGGAGTCGAGTGAGTGGCGCGTCTTCGCGAATGCGGGCGGATCGAGGACGATCGTGTCGTAGTGCGCGCCCGCCTGTACCTCGGCGCGAAGGAATTCGAAGGCGTCGGTCTGGATCGTCTGGATGTTCGTGAAGCCGTTGCGCGATGCGTTCTCCCGCGCGCGCGCGAGCGCGGGGCCCGAGGAGTCGAGGGCGGTGACGTCGGTAGCATTGCGCGCGAGGTGGAGCGCAAAAGAGCCGTGGTACGCGAAGCAGTCGAGCGCGCGACCGTGCACGACGGAGCCTGCGAGCACGCGATTCTCGCGCTGGTCGAGGAAGGCGCCGGTCTTCTGCCCGTCCCACGGCGCGGCGAGATAGACGATGCCGTGCTCGCGCACTTCGATCTCGCGCGGCACATCGCCGTGGAGAATTTCGGTCGCGCGGCCGAGTCCTTCCTTCGTGCGGACGGCGGTGTCGTTGCGCGCGAGGATTCCATCGGGCGAGAGCAGCTCGACCAACGCATCGACGATCGGCGCACGGAACGCTTCGAGCCCGGCGCTCAGCAGCTGGACGACGAGCCATCGATCATAGCGATCGACGATGAGCGATGGGAGTCCGTCTGCTTCGCCGTGCACGACGCGATAGGCGTTGGTGTGCGGCTGGAGCGGTGCTCGGCGCGCGAGCGCGCGCGAGAGCCGGTCGCGCCACCATGCGTGGTCGAGCGATGCAGAGGCGTCGCGATCGAGGAGACGGAGCGCGATCTCTGACTGAGGGCTGTAGAGAGCGACGCCGAGTTTGCGGGAGCCGCGATCGGTGACGACGATGGCGCCGGCGGGGGCGTCGGGTGGATCGATGAGATCGCTGCGGTAGATCCAGGGGTGACCGGCGTCCCATCGTTCGGCGCCGCGAGCGGAGACGGTGGCGCGGGGTGTGGAATGCGGGTCGTGCGCGACGGTGGTGGGATGGAGCGCGGTGCGAGTCATGGAGGGAAAGCTAACCGGGACGAGGTGCGGTTCCCCTGTTGTGCATCAGTGATAATGTCCCCATGAGACACGAATAGAAGTGTCCCTCTAACCTCTGGTCTCCACGAGGAGGCCGGATTGGAGCGGACAGCGATGAGCGATCGAGAGTTTGCGCGCGCAGCGGTCTTGCGACGCGTCGTTGCCGGCGAGGTCAGTCTTGCAGCAGCCACCCCGTTGCTGGGTGTGAGCTATCGGCAAGCCAAGCGCTTGGTGCAGCGCTACCGAAGCGAGGGGCGCACCGGCTTGGTGCATCGAGGCACGGGACGTCGCTCGAACCGGGCGACGCCGGTGGCGTACCGAGCGGCGATCGTAGCATTGGTGGCGCAGCACTATGGGGGGCCCGTCGCGCGAGGTGCGGGCCAGCGCTTCGGGCCGACGTTGACGGCCGAACACCTGTGGACCGACCACGGCGTGCTGGTGTCGGTGGGCACGTTGACCCGGTGGATGCGCGAGGCTGGCTTGTGGGGACGCGTGCGGCGCGCGCGCCCGCACCATCCGCGGCGGGAGCGGAAAGCGCACTTCGGCGAGCTGGTGCAACTGGATGGGAGTTTCCATGATTGGTTCGAAGGCCGGGGACCGCGGCCCTGCGTGATGACCATGGTCGATGATGCCACGGGGCAGACGCTGCTGCGCTTCGGCGCGGAGGAGACGACGTGGGCGGCGGCGACCGTGCTCCACGCGTGGATCCAGGCGCACGGCGTGCCCCGCGCGCTTTACGCGGATTGGAAGAACGTGTATCAGCGCGCCCCGACGAACAACGAGCTCGCGCGAGGCGAGGCGCCCCTCACGCAATTCGGGCGGATGTGCACGAAGTTGGGGATCACCTTGATCGCCGCCTCAAGCCCGCAGGCCAAGGGCCGGGTCGAGCGAAGCCACGGCACGCATCAGGATCGCCTGATCAAGAAGCTTCGCCTGCGCGCGATTGGCGACATCGACGCGGCGAATGCGTATGTCGAGGCGACGTATCTGCCGGCCCACAATGCGCGCTTTGCCGTGGCCCCAGCCAGTGCGGTCGATCATCATCGGGTGCGCGATCGACGGCGCTGGGCGGATGCGGATGTCTTCTGTCTCGAGACTACCCGCGTGGTGGGAAACGATCACGTGGTGCAGTATGACCATCAGGCGTTGCAATTGGACCCCCGCGCACGCGGGCGCGTGCCGGCGAAGAGCAAAGTGCTTGTGCGGGAGCTCCTCGATGGCACGGTGCGCGTAGTGCAAGTCGCGGCCACGGGGCACGAGCACCTCCTGCGCTGGACGCCCGCGGCGCCGCGGACTGCTCGCAGTGCCGTCCGCCTGCCGGCGAACGGGGCACCGGTGCGTCCCCCGGTGACTCCGACCGCGCGGCCAGCGCGCCCCTCGCCCCTGACGCCCGAGCATCCGTGGCGCCAGCAACAGGCACGCTGGGTTGCCCGCGCGCTCGAGCAACGAGACCGCCGCCCGACGGCAGCGAGAAGTACCCCTGCGACATCCCGCGTCCCCGACGGCGAACCGACCCCCAGCGGTTCCGCCTGATGCACCCATTCAACCAGGGACATTTCTATTGACGTATCACCGGGGACATTTCTATTGATGCTTGACAC
>JBDTJH010000014.1:0-3027 GCA_039935955.1 Gemmatimonadaceae bacterium | reverse complement strand
TCGCTCGGCTACGCGACGGTGGACGCCGAGAAGGCCGTGCGCGCGGTGATCGACACGGGGCCGGTGAAGCTCTCGGCGCCGGAGCTGATTCGAGCGGCGCTGGCGAAGATCGGAGGGCGGTAAGAAGCGCGGATGTCCGGATTTTCCGGCCGATGAGCGCCTGTCTCGAAAGAAGGTCGCTCCACTCACTTATCGGTCCGGAGACCCACCATGAAATGGCATCGCATGTCGTCCCTGCTGCCTCTCGCAATCGTGATGCTCGGCGCATCGGCGAAGACCGCGAGCGCGCAGAGCACCGGCTGGGTGGCAGTGGTTGGGTACACCGGCTCCCTCCAGAGTGGCCGAGGAGTCACTATCACCCACACCTACGTGCAGGGTGCCAGCGGGCTCGAGGAGGTCAACTCCGAAGAATTCACCCCGGGCGCGCACACCTTCGCGCGCGTCGAAGGCATCTACGACAACTGCACCGCTGTGGCGACGAACGTCACCTTCACCATCACCGCGAACAAATGGACCTTCCTCGAAGTGCCGATGACGTTCACGACGTGCCAGGTCAGCATCGACATGAACGTCACCGGCGATCACAATGAGGATGGAGTCGGGACCGTTCTATACTATGTGCCAGCGAACGTGGGTCCCAGTCTGGACGTCGCCTCCTGCACAACGGTCGCAGCGGGGTCGGCATTCTACGCCTGGGCGAACTTCCACACGTGCACCGGACAGGCGCCGTTCCATTCACATGTGATCGTGGCGGTCACTCCCGGCCTCCACTCCCTGACCGACTATACGGATACCGTGAGCTACCTTGCGGATACGACCGACCTCGCGAGCCAGATAGGGTACGCCTTTTTGGACGTCCGCAACCCGCATCCGAATGGGCTCAACCTGGCGACCGACGTGGGAATCACGCTCATCGGCGGCAGCTACGGGGGCTTCGTTTCGACGAATGTCTTTCGCATTGTAAATCACGGGCCGGCGAATGCGGCAGGCGTCGAAGTCGCCAGCGGTGACATCTTCGATCCCGAGGAGCGAGGCGATTTTCGGTATGTGCTCACGATGACCGACGGCTCTTGCGGCATCAGCTCCTGCGCTCTGGGATTTCTTCCCGCGGGCGACAGTACGACGATGACCGTCCGAATGTATGCCGTTCCAGCTGATCCCACGTCGAACGCGCCAGAAAACTTCCCGACGCTTACGCCTACCTGCGTCAACGCGCGCGTCGTACACCATCAGTTCGTGCTCAACGACAGCGTCCCACCCGACCCAAACACCGCGAACGACAAAGCCGATTGCATTCACGGCGGGAGTGTGCCGGTCACCGTGGCGCTCGGTAGCTCTACTCCTTCGAATCAGACGGTACAATCCGGATCGACCAACGTCCCGATGCTCCAGTTTCTGCTTACTCCTACAGCTCCGCAAACGATCACCGGCGTTACCGTCGCCGCGTCCGGTACAGGCAACGAACAGGTCGACGTTAGCGCCGTGCGCCTGTATCTGGACAAAAACGGCAACGGTGCGGTCGATGCGGGAGACAGCATCATCTCCACGGGCACGTTCGCGACCAACGATGGCACGGTAACCCTGGCGGTGAATCCTGGACTGTCGATCACTACTCCGACATCGCTGCTCGTCACGTACTCCTTCACGCTCACCATCGCCGAGCGGATCGGCGGAGGTATCGTGCTGGCGATGTTCCCGCTGCTCATTCTTCCCTCGTTTCGGCGACGAAAAACCCTCCTCGCGATGCTGATCGTGATGCTCACGGCCGTCGCGATCACCGCGTGCGGCGGAGACTCATCCACCGGCCCCAAGCCGGGCAACGGCAGCGTCACCTTCGAGTCGACACTCACCGGCGTCACCACCAACACGGGTTCCCTCTCGAGCCTCGCCGTGAGCGGCGCCACGATCACCGTCAACAAGTAGCACCGCGATACGGTTGCCTCGCGCTCCTGGCGCGGTTGCATAGACGGCGCGCCCAGAGCAACTTCGAGTCATGACCACCGCCCGCCGCACCAACACGTTCACCGAATCGGTGATCCGTGAGATGACGCGCATTGCCAACGAGCATGGCGCTCTCAACCTCGCCCAGGGGATGCCCGACTTCCCCATGCCGCAGCCGCTCAAGGACGCGGCGTGCATGGCGATCCAGGCGAACATCAACCAGTACGCGATCACGTGGGGCACCCCCTCGCTCCGCATCGCGATCGCCGCCAAGTATCGGCGCTGGTACGGCATGGATGTCGACTCGGAGAAGAACGTCACCGTCACCTGCGGGGCGACCGAGGCGATGGCTGCCGTCTTCCTCGCCCTCATCAATCCGGGCGACGAGGTAATCGTCCTCGAGCCGTTCTACGAGAACTACGGCCCCGACGCGATCCTGGCCGAAGCGACGCCGGTGTTCGTACCGCTCACCCAGCCGGGATGGACGATCGATGCGGACAAACTGCGCGCCGCGTTCACGAGCAAGACGAAGGCGATCATCGTCAACACGCCGCAGAATCCGACGGGCCGCGTGCTCACGCGCGCCGAGATCTCGCTGATCGCGGAGCTGTGTGTGAAGCACGATGTGTACGCCTTCACCGACGAGATCTACGAGCACATCCGTTACGCCGGCGACCACCATGTGCTCGCAACGTGGCCCGGCATGGCGGAGCGCACGATCACCATCTCCGGCCTCTCGAAGACCTTCAGCTGCACCGGATGGCGCCTCGGCTACGCCATCGCGCCGGAAAAGGAATCCGTCGCGATCCGGAAGGTCCACGACTTCCTCACCGTTGGCGCGCCGGCGCCGCTGCAGGAGGCCGGTGCGATCGGGATGGCCTTCGATGCCGACTACTACAATCATCTCGCGCTCGAGTACCGCGCCCGTCGCGATCTCATGTGCGACGCACTGCGCGAGGGCGGCTTCACCTTCACCGTGCCCGAGGGCGCGTACTACGTGCTCGCAGATTTCTCGGCACTCAGCGATCTCGGTGATGTCGCCTTCGCGAAGTGGCTCACGAGCGATGTCGGCGTCGCGCCGGTGCC
>JBDTJH010000013.1:0-7123 GCA_039935955.1 Gemmatimonadaceae bacterium | reverse complement strand
AGCGACGGCTGGCTGCCGCCGGGAGCCGGCGCTGGCGACTGGACGATGCCGTCGCGCGATTACGGAGGCACTCGCTACTCGCCGCTCACCGAGATAACGACCGCGAACGTCGGACAGCTGCAGCTCGCGTGGAGCTTCCAGGACGGCCAATCATCGTACGGCCACGAGATGACGCCGCTGGTCGCCGACAGCACAATGTACATCGTCTCGCCCTTCCCCGATCGCGCCTTTGCGCTCGATCTCACGAAGCCGGGGGCAACGGTCAAGTGGAGCTACTCGCCGAATCCCTCGCCCATCGCGATCGGCAAGGCATGCTGCGACGCGGTGCTTCGCGGAGCGGCGCTCTACAAGGGCAAGCTGATCTACAATCTGCTCGACGATCACACCGTCGCTGTCGATGCGAAGACGGGGAAGGAGCTCTGGCGCACGAAGCTGGGGAATGTCGAGGACGGCGCGACGATGACGATGGCGCCGCTCGTAGTCGACGGGCGCGTCTACGTCGGCAACTCCGGCGGTGAGATGGGCGTGGCCGGATGGCTCGCGGCGCTCGACGTCAATACCGGCAAGGAGCTTTGGCGTGCGTACAGCGTTGGCCCGGACAGCTTGGTGCGCATCGGCTCCGACTTCCGCCCCTTCTACTCGTGGATGCAAGGCAAGGATCTCGGCGCGACGACCTGGCCAACGAACGCGTGGAAGCGCGGCGCGGGGGCGCCGTGGGGATGGGTGACGTACGATCCGGACCGGCAATCCATCTACTATGGTACGAGCAATACCGGTCCGTGGAATGCGGCGCAGCGTCCGGGACTCAATCTCTGGACGAGCGGTGTGTTCGCGCGGCGCGCGAGTGACGGCATGGCGCAGTGGGCGTTCGTGTTCACTCCGCACAACGAGTGGGACTACGATGGCGTGAATGAGAATATCCTCGCGGACCTTCCCATCAACGGCGTCGTGCGCAAGGTGATGGTGCAATTCAACCGCAACGGCTTCGCGTACACGATCGATCGCGGCACCGGGGAAGTTCTGCAGGCAAAGCCTTTCGGCCATGAGAATTGGGCCTTCGGTATCGACTCGGTGACGGGCATGCCTCACGTGAATCCGGCGAAGGAAACTGTTCCTGTGGGCCGCTGGGTGCGCGACATCTGTCCTGCCGATGTCGGCGTGAAGGACTTCGAGCCGTCGGCATTCTCGCCACGTACGAAGCTTTTCTACGTGACGACGCAGAACATCTGCATGGATTACAAGGGACGCGAAGTGAGCTACATCGCCGGCACGCCATACTGGGGCGCGCAGATGACGAGACACGTCGGGCCCGGAGGCAACTACGGCGAGTTCATCGCCTTCGATGCAGCGACGGGACGGAAGGTGTGGGGAATTCCCGAACCGTTCATGACCTACAGCGGCGCGATGGTGACCGCGGGCGATGTCGCGTTCTACGGTACGATCGATGGGTGGTTCCGCGCGGTAAATGCTCGAACCGGCGAGATCCTCTGGTCGCGGAAGCTCGGCTCCGGGATCATCAGCGCGCCGATGAGCTACACCGCACCGGACGGGCACCAGTACGTGGCGATCGCGACCGGCGTGGGCGGCGGCGCCATGACCACCGCGAGTCAGAAGGGATTTCCGCCACGCGGTGACACGTATTACGTCTTCACCCTCGGCGCCAATATCCCGAGCACTCCCGCCCGAGCTGGCGCGACGCCCGCCGCGACGGGCGCGACAGGCGCGACGCCATGATTCACTCCTACTGCGGAATCATCAGGCGTCGAAACGCAGGTGCGCTCCTGATCGGCGCGTGCGTCGCGCTCGCCGCGACGGCGTGCGGCGACTCGCAGCTCGATCGCGGGGCTGGTGCGGGCAGTGCGACCGTGCCCGCCGAGGCTGTGCCCGCCGGCGTCACCGACACCAGCGGGCTACCTGCCGAGGGAGAGCTGTCGCGCGTGGCGATCGGCGACATCGCTGGCGCGAATGACAACACGCTGGAGACGACCGTAAAAAGTCCCTACGCAGGAAACGCGGCTGCGATCGCGGAGGGACACGAGCTGTTCGAGAAGATGAACTGCGCAGCCTGCCACGGCTACGACATGAAGGGCGGCATGGGTCCCAATTTGACGGACACGTACTGGCGTTACGGCGGTGCGCCGGCGGACATCTACAAGTCGATCTTCGAGGGGCGTCCGCAAGGAATGCCGTCGTGGGGGCGAGCGCTGACGCCGACGCTCATCTGGAAGGTCGTCGCATACATCGAGTCGAAGGGCGGCGCGGTGGCCGCTGTGGCAGCAGACCGCGCGCGGCAGGGCGACGAGAGCGAGTCGGACACGACTTCCGGGAGCACGTTGAAGGGACGCAACAGTGCGCCCTAGCGCGCTGCGGAGATCGGGCGCGATCGCGTGCGCGTCGATCATGTGGCTGAACGCGTGCAACGGAACATCGTCCTACCTCGACGCCACAGGCGCGAGCGGCGCGCACGAGGCGACGCTCGGCATCTGGCTCACGGTGACGGCTTGCGTCGTGGTGACATTGATCGCGATCGCGCTCGTCGCCGCGATGATGCGGCATCGCCCGGCGAGTGGCGATAGCATCGATGGTGCGCCGGGAGTTGGGTCGAGCGTGCGCAACGAGATCCATGGCGGATTGCGCTGGATCTACATCGGACTCGGCATGACGCTCTTCGTGCTGGCGGCCACTTTCGCCGGCACGATGGCGACCTTCGGCGCCGTGACGCATACTCCGCGAAGCGCGGCCGTGATCATGGACGTGACCGCACACCAGTGGTGGTGGGAGATTCGCTACACCGACGTCGCGCATCCGGAGCGTAGCTTCATCACGGCGAACGAGGTGCATCTGCCGATCGGCGTTCCGGTGCGCGTCATGCTGCACAGCGCGGATGTCATCCACAGCTTCTGGCTACCACAGATCGCGGGGAAGACCGATGTCGTTCCCGGCCAGACGAACGAGATGTGGGTGGAGGCGCGTGTGCCCGGGACTACGAGGGGGATGTGTGCTGAATACTGCGGGCTCGAGCACGCGGTGATGGCGCTCGTCGTCACGGCGCAGCCGCTTGCGGACTTCGACGCGTGGATGCGCGACCGGGCGGCGAACGCCGCCGTCCCCGTCGCACCTGCGGCTGCGCAGGGAGCAGTCGTGTTCGCCGCATCGTGCGGCGCCTGTCACGCAGTAGAAGGCTCGCGCGCGCTGGGTCGAGTCGGCCCCGACCTGACCCACATCGCGGCGCGGGCGACGATCGGCGCGGGGGCGCTCGAGAATACGCCCGCAAATTTGCGCCGATGGATCGCGAATGCGCCTTCGGTCAAGGAGGGCGCGCGGATGCCGGCGATGCATCTCAGCGGACAACAGCTCGATGCGGTCGTCGCCTACTTGCAACAGCTCCGATGACGAGCATGCGCGAGCTGCCACCATGTTGAATTCCAGGTAGGCGCGATGGCCACATTGGCGATCGATTCCGCTGCAGCCGAGCAGCTGCGCCAGACGTGGGAGACGACTCCGGGCTGGCGCGGCGTGCTGTCTACCGTCGATCACAAACGCATCGGCATTCGGTATCTCGTCACATCGATTGCCTTTCTGTTCATTGGCGGCATCGAAGCGCTCGTGATGCGGACGCAGCTCGCGACGAGCGGCGAGCATCTGGTGTCGGCGAACGCGTACAACCAGCTGTTCAGCCTGCACGGCGTCACGATGATCTTCCTCTACGCCGCGCCCGTGCTCTCGGGATTCAGCAACTATCTCTGGCCCCTGATGCTCGGCTCGCGCGACATGGCGTATCCGAGGCTCAACGCGCTGTCCTACTGGCTCTTTCTCGCGGCCGGAGTCTTTCTCTACACGAGCGTTCCGCTCGGCGCCGTCCCCAACGCCGGATGGTTCGACTACGTGCCGTACGCGGCGCGCGCGTACAATCCCGGGCTCAACATCGACTTCTATGCGTTGACGCTGCTGCTCCTCGCCGTGTCGACGACGGTTGGCTCGGTGAATTTCATCACGACGCTCTTCAAGACTCGTGCGCCCGGGATGTCGCTGAATCGGCTGCCCATCATCGTGTGGGGAACGCTCACCGCCTCGGTGTCCAATCTGTTCGCGTTGCCGGCGCTCAGTGCTGCCCTCGTCATGCTCTTCCTCGACCGGCGCTACGGAACGCATTTCTTCGACGCGAGCGCCGGTGGGCATCCGCTGCTCTGGCAGCATTTGTTCTGGATGTTCGGACATCCATGGGTCTACATCATCGTGCTGCCGGCTATGGGCATCGTGTCCGACGCGCTGCCGACCTTCTGCCGACGGCCGCTCGTGGGCTACACGTTCGTCGCCATGTCGACCGTTGCAACGGCGGTGCTCGGATTCGGTGTCTGGCTCCATCACATGTTCGCCACGGGGATTGCTCCACTCGCGCTCGCGTTCTTCGGTGGCGCGAGTCTCATCATCGCGATCCCCAGTGCCGTTGGCGTATTCGCATGGATCGCGACTATCTGGAATGGTCGTCCGTGGTATCCCGCGCCGATGAAATTTCTCGTCGGATTCATACTGCTCTTCGTCATCGGTGGCGTCTCCGGCGTGATGACGGCCGCCGTCCCCTTCGACTGGCAGCTCACGGACAGCTATTTCATCGTTGCGCACCTGCACTACGTGCTCGTCGGCATCAACGTCTTCCCCGTCATTGCCGGCGTCTACTATTGGTTCCCGAAGTTCACCGGCCGTCTGATGAACGAGCGGCTCGGGAGCTGGAATTTCTGGCTCATGTTCGTCGGCATGAACGTGCTCTTCTTTCCCATGCACATCGTCGGGCTGCTCGGCATGCCACGGCGCGTTTACACCTATCCCTCCGGGTTGGGATGGGACGTCTACAATCTGATCGAAACCGTCGGCGCATTCATTTTTGCGGCGGGGATTCTGCTCTTCGCCATCAACGTCTGGCGCAGCAGAACGCGTGGTAAGGTTGCTGGTGCGAATCCCTGGGATGGTGCGACGCTCGAATGGAGCGTGCCTTCTCCGCCGCCGCCGTACAACTTCGAGACGATTCCCATCGTGGCCAGCAGACACCCACTGTGGGAGAACCGCCTGGACGAAGGATCCGGCCGAACGGTCCTCCACTCGGAGCTGGTGCTCGATGAGAAGCGCGAGACGTTGGCGACGACGCCGCTCGATGCGGACCCCGCAGCGATCATGCGCATGCCGGCGGATAGCTATCTCCCGCTCATCCTCGCAACGCTGCTCGGTACGGCTGCCTTTGGCTTTCTCTTCTCGCTGCTCTGGCTCGCCGGCGCCGCTCTCGCGGCAAGTACGGCTACCGTGATCGTGTGGCTCTGGCCGGAAGCAGCGACGGCACCGGACGGCATGCAACGTACGGAGCTCGGCGAGCTTCCCGTTGGCGCAAGCGGGGCGCGCAGCGTAGGACGCTGGGGTATGCTCGCCGTGGTGGCGACCGAAGGCGCATTCTTCGTCTACTTTCTGTTCAGCTATTTCTATCTGTCGTCCATGGCGACGAATCCGTGGCCGAGTACGACTCCGGCGCTTGCGTTGCCATTGGCGAACACGGCCATCCTCATCGCCAGCAGTTTCTTCGCGATCTGGGCCGAGCGGTCGATCGCGCGTGGCAATACCTCCGGTCTGCGCGTCGGGCTGGCGATTTCCATCCTGCTCGGCGTGACCTTTCTAGGACTGCAGGCACTCGAGTATTCGCGCGAAACAATTTCCGCAACGTACGATGCCTACGGCTCGCTCTTCTATACGATCACCGGCTTTCACGGAGCGCACGTGTTCGTGGGGCTCATCATGTTGACGGTCGTGCTGGTTCGCGCGTTCCGCGGTCATTTCTCCGCGGCGAATCACGACGCGGTGACCAACGCCACCATCTACTGGCATTTCGTCGACATCGTCTGGCTCGCCGTGTTTAGCGCGCTGTACATCACGCCGCATCTGCGCGCATGAGCGGCATCGGGCAGACCTCCCGCGGCGCTGCGCCGCGACCAACGCATCCGGCTCCGTCGCGCGCCAGCGTGCACGTGGCGGCCCTCTGGATCGCGCTCGGCGTCGCTCCGGTGGCGTGGGGCGTGCAGACGATTGCGAACCTCTCGTTGTCCTCTCACGCCTGCTTTCCGCGACTCGTACCTCTCGACGTGCCGATGATGTCGTCACTCGGAACGATGCTATTCGCGATCAGCGTGGGTGCCGTGCTCGCTTCCGCGTTCGCGACCGTGCTGGCCGTGCGCAATTGGCGGACGTCACGCGATGAGCATCAGCAGCACAGCGGTGCCGCGAGCGCGAGTTCTCCCGTAGAAGCGCTCGCGGAGACCGGAGAAGGTCGCACGCGATTCATGGCATTTGCCGGCGTCCTCGCGAGCTCGACCTTTCTGCTTGCCTGCTCGATTCAGATTGTGACGATAATTTTCATCACGCCTTGCGGCGCTCCCTAGCGGTGTCGAAACCCCGCCGTAAAGGGGTTCACAGGGGCGAGGGTAGCGAAAGCTCATTCCGGGCGATCTTGGCCCGACGAGTGAGGAAGTCGCGGTCTTCCGGTGCGTCGACCGTGCGCGGGATCACCTCGGCGATGCGACGCAGCTGCTCTGCGAGCACCTGCCGGCGCTTCGCGTCGTGAGTGCATTCGCCCACGGTGCGCAGCGCGTCGATCAGCTTGTCGAGCACCGTCACGTTGCCGCGAGCGCTTCGGCGTACATCATCGAGCGCCTCACCAACGAGGCTCTCGAAGGTGGGTGAGATGGCTATCACCCGAACGACGCCATTTTCGACACGAATCGGCTCCGGCATATAGCGGGGAGCCGCGTGCGCGAGAACGGCGGTGAGATGGCCCACGCACGCCACGGCGGTGGTCGTGTCGTTCGCTGCGGACCCAAGCGCCTTGGTGGCGATGTCGACCAGCTGCACGATGCCGAAGGCCGGGTCCTGCTTCACACTGCGCACGGTCGAGATGGCGTACAGTTTGTTGAGTTCGTGTTCGACCGACTCATCGTCCGCTTTTCTCTCATCCCCCGCGGCCGGAGTAATGCCGGTGGCGCTGGAGGTCGCGACTCTGGCCAACGGTGTGTCGGCGACGGCAAAGTCCCCCACGCCACGGAGCATCTCCACCACGAGATTGCGCTCGCAGGCGAACGCGAGAAGC
>JBDTJH010000012.1:0-3013 GCA_039935955.1 Gemmatimonadaceae bacterium | reverse complement strand
TGCCGAGGCCTCGCGCACCCATGAATGATCCACAACCCGCCCTTGGCGATGGCCTGACAGGGGCCGAGCTGGAGGACGCAGAGCACGCGGACCTCCTCAAGCGGAGTATCCGCGGCGCGAACGTTCTTCTGGTACGCGGACTCCTGCTGCGCGTCATCAGCGCGAGCACCAACTTCGCGCTCATCGCGCTCGTGGTTCCCGCGGAGCTGGGCATCTTCGCCGTCGTGCGCGGCGCGCTGTCGACGGTGCAGTTCATCACGGAGCTTGGCTTCGAGCTCGCGATGATCCGCCGGCGCGACAACCCGACACCCGAGATGCTCGCGGCGGTGGCCGGGCTGCGCACGCTGATGCTCATCGCGATCCTCATCCTCGCGATCGCGATCCCGAACGCGTCGAATCTCTTTGGCGTGCTACCGAAGGAGTGGAGCCGCTGGCTGGTCATCTCGATCGCGGCGCTGCTCATCACGCCGATCCAGACATCGTGCAAGGTGGCGCTCGAGCGCGACCTGCGCTTCGCGGAGCTGTCGCTGCTCGAGGTGAAGGGCGTGTTCATCCAGAACATCGCGCTCGTGGCGTTCGCCTTCGCTCATCGCTTCGTCGAGGGCGTGTTCATCACGCAGATCGCGCTCTGCTTCTACTACACGTTCGCCCTGTACGCGCTGGTGCCGATCCGCCGGATCTCGTTCAACCTCCGCCCCGTTCGCGCGCTGGCCGGCGACAGCATCGGCTTCTCGACGTCGACGCTGGTGACGGTTGCGCGCGACTCGCTCACGCCGATTCTCATCGCGCGCTTCTTTGGCCTCGATGTCGCCGGTCTCTGGAATTTTGCGTGGCGCATCGGGCAGTTCCTCTCGCTCACCTTCGAGGGCTATCTGCGCGCGGGCGTCGCGGCGTCGTCGCGACTGGCGGCGCGGGTGGACAGCCTGCGCGAGCTCGCGGAGAGCACGCTCAAGGGTGCGGCGACGATCGCCTTCCCGATCGTGGCGCTGGCGTACGCGGTGCTGCCGCTCCTTTCGAGGGTCCTGCCGCAGTGGTCCGGCGCGGTCGTGATGGCACAGCTCTACGTCCTCACGCTCGGCGTGGCGGGCGTATATACAGCGGCGCTGTCGCCGGTGGCGCTCGCGCTTCGTGGACCGAGGGCGGCGATGGCGGAACAGATGACGGCGACCTTCCTGATCTGGGGGATGCTGGTGCTCCTCAAGCTCGCGGGGATCAACCAGGTGGCGTGGGCCTACGCCGTGGGATTGACCGCCGCGGCGGGCGTCGTGTACGCGCTGACCCAGGGGCGCATTCACGTGCCTATCGTGAAGGTCCTCTCGAAGCCGCTGATGCTGCTGGCCTTCTCGCTCGCGGTGTCGTTCGGCGGAATGGCGCTGCACGTGTCGCCGTGGATCGTGGCGCCGCTCGCGGCAATCGTGCCGGCGTTCGTGCTCGCCGAGCGCGCGTGGGCGGGGCGCACGATGATTCCCGGGGCGATCCGCGAGCTTCGCGGCACCGGTGGCGACCGTGAGCCTGCAGCGACGGGGGCTGCATGAGCGCGAACGGCGTGCGCATGAACGATCGTCGCGAGGCGCCGGCGTCGGCGCCGGCCGCGCGCGTGAGCAGCGCGCGCCCGCCCTCGGACGAGCTCCGCGTCGTGCATCTGCTCAACGAGCTCGCGCAGCTGGGCAACGGCATCGTGAACGTCGCCATCGACACGGCGATCGAGCACGCACGCGCGGGGCACGACGTTACCGTCGCAGCGCCCGACGGCGCGTACGCGGAGCTGCTGCGCGCAAACGGCGTGAAGCACTTTCTGCTCGAGCCGTCCGGCGCGACGGGGCCACTCACGGCGATGCTCAGGCTCCGTCGCTTCCTCAAGCGCAACCAGACGCAGATCGTGCACGCGCACATGATGAAGGGCGCGGTGATCGGACGCGTCGCGGTGACGGGCACGAAGGCGCGTCTCGTGACCACCGTGCACAACTCGTGGCAGAAGCACGCGAACATCATGCGGCTCGGGCATCGCGTCATCGCGGTGAGCGACGCGGTGCGCGAAGACATGATCTCTCGCGGCGTCCCCGCCGCACGCATCGAGACGGTGCTCAACGGCACCATCGGCACGATGCGCCGCCCTGCGGGGACGCCGCCGGTGCCGGTGACGCTCGAGCATCCGAACGTCGTCACGGTCGCCGGGATGTACGTGCGCAAGGGAATCGCGGACCTCATCGAGGCTGCCGTGCTCATTCGCGAGCGCGTCCCCGCCGTGAAGATGTACCTCCTGGGCGACGGCCCCGACCGTGCGCACTTCGAGCGGCTCGCGCGCGACAAGGGAGTCGCGGCCTCGGTGATCTTCCTCGGCTTTCGCGCGGATGCGGAGCTGGTGATGAAGCAGGCCGACGTCTTCGTGCTCGCCTCACACGCGGACCCGAATCCGCTCGTGATCCCCGAGGCGCGGGCGGCGGGACTTCCGATCGTGGCGACGCGGGTCGATGGGATCCCGGAGTCGCTCGATGGCGGGGACGCGGGGCTCCTGGTGCCGCCTCACGCGCCGGACGCGCTGGCGAATGCGATCGCGGGGCTGCTCCTGAATCCCGAACAGCGAAATCGGTTGCGCGTGGCGACCTCGCGCAATCTTGAAAGACTGACCGTTCGGCGCATGGCCGGCGAGACCCTGGGTGTTTACCGGCGAGCAGCCGCGGGAGTGGGAGTATGACGACAGATCTGGCGCACGAGCACGAAGCAGAGAAGACGGGGCGGTACTACGACGAGTACTGGTCCGGGAGCACGGGGTGGAGCCCGCCGCCGGGGCTCGACGAGGATCTGCGCGCGTGGCTCGATCCGCTGATGATGGGGGGTCGCAAGGCGCTCGACGTCGGCTGCGGCGACGGCGCCCGCTACGGCGCACGCGTGCGGGCGAGCGGCGTCGAGATCCACGGCGTCGACATCTCCGAGGTCGCGGTCGCCTCGGCGCGCGAGCGCGGGATCGACGCGCGCCTCGCGTCGCTCACCGATCCGCTCCCGCATGCGAGCG
>JBDTJH010000011.1:0-2861 GCA_039935955.1 Gemmatimonadaceae bacterium | reverse complement strand
CGAGCTGCTTCCCGATCTCGAGACCAACGCGCCTCCGACGGTGGACATCGCCGCACTCGCCCCCGATGCCCCGGAAGCGCTGCATGCCGATCTGCCCCCGCTTCGCACGACGTCCGAACAGGCGGTCGCGCCCGCGACGGCGGCGGAGCTCGCGTCATTGTTCGCGGGTCCCGAGCTCGAAGTGCCGAAGCACGTCGACAGCGTGAGTTCGGTCGATCAGCAGTCCGCATCGCCCGCCGAGGATCACGGACCAACCTTCGACGAGGAGCCGTACGACCCCACGATCGGCCGCATGCTGGAGCTGAGCGGCCGCACGTCGACGGATGCGCTGCTCCCCGACCTCATGATGACCGAGTCCGGCGCCGAGCTCCTTCGCGAGCAGGGGCACATCGACCAGGCGATCTACGTCTACCGCCATCTCGCCGCGAAGAATCCGACCGACACGTCGTACGCAGAACGGATCGCGGCGCTCGAGCGCGGCGCGCACTCGAGCATCCCGCTCATCGCGGACATTTCGCAGGACATCATCAGCGCGGCAAAGAATCGTCCCTACTCGACGCAGTCGATCCGCACGTTCTTCACGTCGTTCGCCACGCGTCGTCCGCCTGAGGAGACGGAAGGGAATGATGTGCCGCAGGCGAAGGCGTCCGAGCCACCTGCCTCTCCGCCTGCCGCGAACGTGTCTGCGTCCCATGCCGATGAGGAGAATCCAGAGCCCCTCGTGACGCAGGAGCTCTCGATGGATCCGTGGTCCGCCGCGCAGCTCGAGCACACGACATCGTTCGCCGTGCCTCCCGAGGCGCTGCAGTCGCCCGCGTCGGAGCCCGTGCACGCACCCGCCGCGCCGACGCCGGCGTCGCCGACCGCCGAAGTCACCAGCGGTGCGGATCGCTCTGCGCTCGAGACACTCTTCACCGGTGCACCGAAGATCGCGGCGAGCGACGAGCGCGCCGCGAACTCGCTCGCGAGCGCGTTTTCCGAGGAGTTCTCCACCGAGCCCGCGGGCCCCGCCGGACAGCCGACGCGCGCCGCCAGCGACGCGCTCTCGCTCGACGCGGTGTTCCAAAGCTCGCGCACGCGCGCCGATGGCGAGCAGCGCGCGAGTCAGCCGACGGTCTCCTTCGATCAGTTCTTCAACGGCCGCGAAAACAGCAGCCCGGCGGATGGGAAGAGCGACACCGCCGTCGAGACGGCGGCGCACGCCGAGGATTCGCAATCGGACCTCGAGCTGTTCCACGAATGGCTGGACGGGCTGAAGAAATAGTGCGGATCGCAGTGCTGAACGGACCCAGCCTCAACCTCCTCGGCACACGCGAGCCAGCGATCTACGGCACGGAGACACTCGCGGACATCGAGGCGAGGCTGCGCACGGTCGGCACGGAGCTCGGGGTCGAGCTCGAGTTCGCGCAAAAGAGCGGGGAGGGCGAGCTCGTCGATCTCATTCTCGGCCTTCGCGGGAGGGCGCAGGGCGCGCTGATCAACGCCGGCGCGTACTCGCATTCGAGCCTCGCGATTCGCGACGCATTCGCGGCGGCCGAGGTCCCGTTCGTCGAGCTGCATCTCTCGAACATCTTCGCGCGCGAACCGGAGCGGCGGCACACGGTGCTCGCGAGCAGCGCCGTCGGCATGCTCTGTGGCTTCGGTCCGATCGGGTACGAGTTGGCGCTTCGCGGCCTCGTCGCGCGGCTCGCGCCCCGTGGCTGACCGCCGCTCCGAACGCCGCACCGCGCTTCGCGAGGCCCTCGTTTCCGCACACCTCGATGCGGTGCTACTCACCAGCCTCCCGAACATCCGCTACATCACGGGCTTCTCGGGCTCGAGCGCCCTCCTGCTCGTCACCGCGCGCGAGACGATCTTCATTACCGACTTCCGCTACGCGACGCAGGTGCGCGACGAAGTCGAAGGCTTTGCGCGCGTGCAGATCGAGTCGGCGAGTCTGTGGACGGGGCTCTGGCAGCTCCTTCCCGAGCTGACAGGGGTCAAGCTCGTCGGCTTCGAATCGGCGCAGCTGATCCATCGCGACTTCGAGCGGTTGCTGAGCGCCGGCGCGCGCTGGCAGTGGCGCCCGACCAACGATCTCGTCGAGACGCTTCGCGAGCGAAAGGATCCGCAGGAGATCGAGCGCATTCAGGCGGCCGCGGACGTCGCGCGGCGCGCCCTCGAGCGCACGATCCCGCAGGTGCGCGCGGGGATGACGGAGCTCGCGATCGCCGGCGCGCTGGAGCAGTCGCTGCGCGCGGAGGGGAGCGAGGGCTTTCCGTTCGAGACGATCGTCGCCTCAGGTCCGCGCGCCGCGCTACCTCACGCGCGCGCCGCCGATCGCCAAGTTGGCGCCGGAGACTTCCTTCTCATTGACTATGGTGCGATCGTCGAAGGCTACTGTTCCGACGTGACTCGCACGTTCGTCATCGGGCGCGCATCGGACGAGCAGAAGGAGGTCTACGACATCGTCCGCGGCGCGAATGCGCACGCCTCGGCGAACGTACGGGCCGGGATGACGGGGCGGGATGCCGACGCGCTGGCCAGGCAGTACATTGAACAGCGCGGTCAGGGCGAAGGGTTCGGACACAGCCTCGGCCACGGCATCGGACTGGAAGTGCACGAGGCACCACGGTTGTCGAAGACCGCGGAAACTCCGCTGCCTGCGCAGGCGGTCGTCACGATCGAGCCAGGGATCTATCGCGCCGGGTGGGGCGGTGTTCGGATCGAGGATGATGTGGTGCTCGACCCCGCTGGACCGCGTATACTGACGTCGTTTCCTCGCGAGCTGATGGAAATCGCGTGACGATCACGCGAGCGATCACCCGAATCGGACTATGATCGACTTACGCTACGTAAAAAAGATCGTCGAGCTGCTCGAC
>JBDTJH010000010.1:0-13543 GCA_039935955.1 Gemmatimonadaceae bacterium | reverse complement strand
TCTGGATCAACGGCGAAACGTTCTTCAATCTGCGAACGAGTGGGCTGTTGTACGGTCCGTGGAGTGGACGGCTGCCCAACGCGCGATACGTGGACAGCGCATCGACGATCGTCGCCCGGGACTTTGGCCAACTGCCAGCCGGATACGAATCTCCGTGGGGAACCGTACAGTTTGCACTCATCTACGACACGGTGCGGACGCCGCGTCCACCGCGTACCGTCGCAGAGCTCAGCTCCTGGATCCACAGCCATCCCGGACGTTTCACGTACGACCAGTCGTTTACAGGCGTCACCTTCATGAAAGTTCTCATGTATGCACTCGACAGTGGCGTAGAACATTTCCAGGGGCCGTTCGACGAGGCCAGGTATCGTGAAGGTAGCGGCAAGGTGTGGCAGTGGTTGGCCGATGCGCGGCCGTATCTCTGGCGCCACGGGCAGACATATCCCGACGGAGTTGCGGACCTGCATCGTCTCTTCGCCAACCGTGAGGTCGACTTCTCGATGTCAGACAATCAGAATGACGTGGTCACGAAAGTGCGACAGGGAATTCTTCCCGCTACGTCGCGGCCGCTTCTCCTGCAGAACGGCACCATTGCGAACACGCACTATCTCGGGATTGCATTCAATGCCCCACATCCCGCCGGAGCGATGGTCGTGGCGAATTTCCTTCTCTCACCCGCCGCGCAACTCGAGAAGCAGAAGCCAGAGGTGTGGGCCGATGGAACTGTGCTAGCCCTGTCTCGTCTTCCCGACACGTGGGCGGCACAGTTTCGCGCCCTGGTCGCTGATCCGCGGGCACTGTCCCGCGACTCTCTCAGGAAGTATGCGCGACCCGAGGTTACTCCGCAGTACAGTGAGCGCCTGCAGCGCGATTGGCGCGTGAGAATACGCACGGCGCCGCACGAATGAACCGATGACAGACGCGGGTTGCCGGCGTACAGTGGCGCTCCTCGGCGCCGCGCTCGTCGCAATGCCGGTGCTGCTTGGCGTTGCGTACGCCGCGGCCGGCGCCGTCGGGATGACTGGGGTTGGCGCGACAGGCTTCTCGCTGGATCGCTTGTCTCAGGTTCTGGCCGACCACCAGGTATGGCGAAGCGTTTTCTGGAGCATCCGGGTGGCTGGAGTCGCGACAGCGCTCTCCGTTGCAGCTGCGTCGTGCGCAGCAGCGATGTTCGCTGGACGACGCTTCGTTGACCGGATCGCACGCGCACTCGCCGTCGCACCGCTCGCCGTGCCATACGTAGTAGCTGGTGCACTGGGATTACTCATCCTCGGTCAGAGCGGCTTCCTCGCGCGGTTGGCGTACGCGTGGGGATTTATCGCGTCACCGAGTGACATGCCGTCCGTGGTCTACGACACTCGTGGAGTCGGTGTGATTCTGACGCTTGCCTGGAAGGAATTCCCATTTTTGGCACTCGTTGCATTTTCATTGACTGCGGCTCGAGGTGCAGCGTTGGAGGAGACCGCGCATACGCTCGGAGCTGGACGATGGGCGACGCTGTCGCGGGTGACGTGGCCGCTGCTGTGGCGAGGACTGCTCCCCGCAGCGACCGCTGTTTTCATTTTCAGCATGGGGAACTACGAGGCTGCCGCATTGCTGGCCCCGAGCGATCCACTCCCGCTGCCAATGCTCACGCTCGAGAGATACCTCGCGCTTGATCTCTCGCAGCGCGCCGACGCGTACGTGCTCACGCTCATTGGCCTTCTCATCGGAATCGTGGCAGTGGGAGTGCATGAATGGATGCGGCGACGTGCGGAGCTCATCGACCAGTGAGATCATCGCGCAGACCGCAGAAATCGCCATCTTCCCGCAGACGCGATCTGGCGCGCTATGTGGGCCTCGCTGCATTGACCATTTCCGGCATTGGTCCGCTGTTGCTGCTCGTGGTCTGGTCGGCGAGCCAGGAGTGGTTCTTCCCAGCGTTGACGCCGCAGCGATGGAGCGTGGGCGGGTGGCAATGGCTGTTCCAGGGCGGCGAGCGAATCGCGGTCGCGGCGCGCAATAGTGTGCTGCTCGGAATCGCCGATGGCGTGATTGGCTGCGCAATCGCGTTTCCGATCGGCCGTGCGATGTCCCGGTTGATGGGCTGGCGGCGGTACGCGGCCGCGGCAGCCGTGTTCTCGCCTGTCGCGGCGCCACCGATCGCACTCGGTATCGGCCTTCAGTACTTCCTGCTGCGAATCGGCGTGGGTGGTACGGTCGTCGGCGTCTTACTCGCCCATCTCGTGCCAACCGTCGGCTATCTCTCGCTGTACTTCCTCAGCGTCTTCGTTGCGTTTGACCGCCGGGTGGAAGACGAAGCGCGCACGCTCGGCGCATCGTTTCGCCAGGTGCTATTCCGCATTACGCTGCCCATGATGCGGAGACAGCTCATGGAGGCCGTCGCGATCGGCTTCCTGATCTCGTGGGCGCAGTATGCGCTCACGCTCACGGTCGGTGGAGGAGCAGTACACACGCTTCCGCTCGAGGTGTTCTCCTACATGCGCGCGGGGAATGGCAACTATGCCGCATCCGCCGCGCTCGTCATGATCGTCCCACCGCTGCTCGCGTTGGCCGCGGCGCGATACGCAGCAGGACGCACCGTCGTGTCACCGGTATGAGCCATGATGATGCGTCGGAGACGAAACCGGGACGACCCGCTGCGCTCCTCGTGCGCGACGTTGCCGCCGGATTCGGCGATCAACCCGGCCTTCGCGCTATTTCATTCGAGGTTGATGATGCAGAGCGGTTTGTCATCGTCGGTCCATCCGGCGCCGGCAAGACGACGCTACTGAGAGCCATCGCCGGACTGATACCGGTGAGCCGCGGCCACGTCGAAATCGCCGGGTCGGATCGGACGCATCTCGCTGCCGAGCAACGCGATGCGGTCTATCTGCACCAGACGCCTGTGCTCTTCCCGCATCTAGACGTGTTCGAGAACGTCGCGTTTCCGCTGCGTGTCAGAGGAGTCGCCACACCCGAGATTCATGACCGTGTCGCACGTGTGCTCGACTCCGTGCAACTCGGTTCCTTCGCCACGCGTCGCGCTCATGCGTTGAGCGGCGGCCAGCGTCACCGCGTTGCTCTCGCACGAGCGATCATTGCTCGTCCCGCTGTGCTGCTACTCGACGAGCCGCTCTCCTCTCTGGACCCAGGGCTGCGCGCCGACGTCCGCGAGGTGATCCTCGACATTGCGCGCAAATATCGGCTGGCTCTCGTCATCGTCACGCACGACCTGGATGACGCCGCATTCATGGGTACTCGCATCGGTGTATTGCTCGAGGGACGACTCGAGCAGATTGCCACGCCAGCCGAGTTGTTCGCGCACCCGGCGTCACTCCCGATCGCGAGACTCCTGGCGATCCCGAACGAAGTGCGAGGAGTGATCGAGCGTGAGCGTGTGTTCTGCTCGCCGCTTGGCGAGATGCGTCTCATGTCAGACAGGCCGAGCGGGAATGGCGTGATGGTATTCCGCGCCGATGCTGTTCGGCTCATTCCGGAGACTGCAAACGCAGTGCAGTGCACCGGCGTCGTCGTCGAGCTGCATCACCGGCCGCAACTAACGACAATGCGGGTGCGAGTCGAGTCAGCACACGGGACAGTACTGATCGAAGCAGCCATTGATTCGATGCAAGCTCCCGCAATCGGCTCGGTCGTTGGATTGTCCGTTGATCCTCGTCGAGTCTCGGTGTTTCGTCAGCCGTAGCGCAGCCGGTGCTCGAGCCAGATCAACAGCCTAACCCGGCGACGCCGACTACGCTTGTCCGCCGATTACGAATCCGGAGGGACGACAGTGCGTTTCGCCCCCATTGTCGCAAGTTCACGATTCGCGAGCCGAGTGATGACGACGATGACGGCAATGGTCGCAATCACGCCAACAGCCATGAGGCCATAAAACGCCGGTCCACGGTGCACTCCGGAAGTGAGACCAGTCAGACTGGCGACGACCGTTCCGTAGTAGACGAACACCAGCGTCCCGGGCAGGATGAACGTCGTTCCGATTGCGTAGTCTCGCGCACTGATGCGCGTCACGCCGAGCGCGTAATTGAGAACGGTATACGGCAGAACCGGTGAAAGTCGCAGCAGTGCGACGAGCCTGATCCCTCCCCGACTGGCGATCGAATCGATTAGCGCGAACCGTTCGTTGCCTTGCAGGCGCCGTGTCACCAGCGGTCGCACGACAGAACGCCCCATGAAGAATGAAGCGAGTGATCCCAGCATTGCGCCGATGAACGTGTAGGCAGAGCCTGCAATGAATCCGAACAACGCGCCCGCCGCGAGCGTCAGCAAGCTCCCCGGAATCAGAAAGACCTCCGCGACCATGTACGTCACGATGAAGGCAATCGGCCCCCACGCGCCGAGTCCATGAACCCAACGCGCGAACGGCACAATGTACTGGGTGGAATAGTGTCCGAGCGCCCAGAGGAGCACGCCGAATCCCACGATCGCAACGAGCCATCGAAGCACACTGGAGAGGGGCGGTCGCTTCACGAGCTGGAGGCCGGTGAATCCGCAACCTTGTGGCGCGCCCACATCGCCGACTGCTTGCGAATGGCCTCCATTCGCTCGGCGGTCAGATCTCCATCCGAGTAGTCCTTGAGTTGTCGCATCACGTCCTCGCAGTCCAGCACGGGGAATCTTTACGGAAGTCTCAGTTGTGGCTTCATGCCATCAGCGCGAGTGCCCTGAGTCCAGAGAATCGTAAGCAGGCCGGCAGTGATTGCAGTGACCGCCATCATTTTGAGCATACTCTCATTTCGGTCGTCAGAACCGCTTGCATGAGGGCCCTCGCTTGTATGTAGATGCCAGCTCCGCGAGGCTTTCACTTTTCGCGCACGATTCCCGAGAAACTTCCCCACCTGCTCTCCGATGAAGAACACCCGCATCAGCTTAAGCCGATGCGGGTGTTTTACTTGCCCCTCCTGGAATCGAACCAGGACGCTTCTGCTCCAGAGTCAGTGGTGGAGGCGTGGCTGTGCGTAGTGTTGCGAACAAGTCCCCCAACGCGCCACCCTACACGCTTTTCATCGCGCTGACTCAAACATCCGTAAGTCCTTGTCCTGCTTGAGTGGCCAGGGAGGGAATTGAACCCCCGACACGCGGATTTTCAGTCCGCTTATTACTTCTCCCCACTTTCTCCCCACTTCGCAGATTCGCGAAGACCTGAATCGAGCTAAGTCTTTGTCCCACAGAGGCGCGAGCCGGAATCGAACCGGCGAATAGCGGTTTTGCAGACCGCTGCCTTACCACTTGGCTACCGCGCCGAACGAGCACACGAACACAGCGCCGTCGAGCGCGCATGCCGAATTATAATGTAGCGTCTGCCAGGAGTGCAGCGCGAGGTGACGCTATCCCCGCGTGAGCGCTGCCGACCCGTGCTCCGCCTGCAGGAACTCCGCGCACCCACGCTCGTCGACGCTCGCCGCCGCGATGCGTCGTATCCCTTCCTCGAGCCGGTCGATCGCCGACGCGATCGACAGCCGCAGGTAGTGCTCGCCCTCCACGCCGATGCGCCCGAACGAGTTGCGATCCATCGTCGCCACACCGTAGCGCTCGAGTAGAAACTGCTGCAGCAGCTTCGACGGCGACGAATGCGAGCGCTCCTCCGCCGGCATCGCCGCATGCGCCGCGATGAGCCCGAGCCGTTCGCACATCCCGGCGACATTCGGAAACACGTAGAAGGCACCTTTGGGCAGTGCGCAATGCACCCCGGGAATCGCGTTGAGCAGCTCCACCACGCGATCGCGGCGCTTCTGAAATGCCGCGACCATCTTCGTCACCACCGGACCGGACTCCGGACCCTCGAGCGCGGCGCGGCCGCCCTCCTGAATGAACGGCGGCACGCACGATACGATGTTGATGTTGAGCTGCTTGAAGCGCGACGCCTCCTCCGCATTCGGAAGCACGACGTAGCCGAGCCGCCACCCCGTCATCGCGAAACCCTTCGAGTGTCCCGACGCGATGATCGTGCGCTCGGCCATCCCCGGCACCGACGCGATGCTCGCATGTTTCTCGCCATCGAAGAGGATGTGCTCGTAGATCTCGTCCGAGTATACGCGCACATCGTCGCTGCACATCTCGCGGATCACCGCCGCCAGTTCCACCAGCGCGTCTGCCGTCAGCACACCGCCCGTGGGATTCGACGGCGAGTTGAGGATGATCACCTTCGTCTTCGGCGTGATGCACTTGCGCAGCGCGCTCGCCGTGACCGCGAAGTCGTCCTCCTCGCGGAGATGCAGCGGCACAGGCGTCCCGCCCACGAACGTCACCCACGATTCGTAGATCGGGAAGCCAGGGCTCGGATAGATGACCTCGTCGCCGGGATCGACGTACGTCTGCATCGTGTAGCCAATCGACGGTTTGCCGCCGGTGGTCACGATGACGCGATCGGGGTCGACCGGAATTCCGCGTGTGCGCTCGATGTGCGTCGCGATTGCCTTGCGGAGGCTCGGGAGCCCCGCAGGATCACAATAGTGGGAGTTGCCGGCCTGCAGCGCAGCGATCGCGGCGGCGTTGATATGCGGCGCGCTCTCCGCGTCGGGCTCGCCGAGGTTGAGGCGGACGACATCCATGCCGCGAGCCTCGCAGCGTGCGATCTCCGCGCCGAGCTTGAACGCATTCTCGGTTCCGAGTGCCGTCATCCGGCGTGCGAATATCGACATGTTCCTTGATGTAGATGTATTCGACGTGCGGATCTCGCCGCGCGACCGACTCTTCAATAACGCGCAACTTCACGCGGCGGTAACCCCGGCACGCGCTATCGTCGTGCGCTGCTATCGATGCTTCGCTTTGATCGTGACGTGCGTCGCGATGTCTTCCTATCCAGGCGGTCGATTCGACTGCACGCTGACGCTGGCGCTGTCCGTCTCGACTCCAGCGTCCATCACACGCCCGTGGAACGCCAGCACCATCACGGTATACCCGTCACCGGCCGGCACCTCCATCGAGGGTAGCGAGCACCAATGACAGTGGCTTCTGCATCAAGTAACTGTAGTCGAGGATTGTCGGTTGTTGGTTGTTATGAGGAGGATGGGGCCGGGCACTGACAACCCAGCCATCACGCCCCCGGCCCTCGCTCGCCCCACCCTGTTGCACCGTCCTATCACATTTCGTCATATCTTGTGCGGGGCCCCTATTCGGACGCCCCGCTTCGGCACCCCGTCCCCCAGCCCCGCGCACCGTTGTCCACGACCGCTCCCCAAAAGACCTGCCCGCAGTGCGGTAGCACGTACGACATGGACCAGCGCTTTTGCCCCCGCGACGGCTCCACGCTGCGTGCGCCACCGGGGAGCGATCTCGTCGGCTCCATCCTCGCCGATCGCTATCACGTCATTCGCCGCATCGGCGAAGGCGGAATGGGACAGGTGTATCTGGCCGAGCACGTGAAGATGAAGCGAAAGAGCGCCGTCAAAGTCCTGCACCAGGGAATGGTGCACGACCCCGACGCCATCTCGCGCTTCAACCGCGAAGCCTCCAACGCCAGCCAGATCCAGCACCCGAACGTCGCCGCCATCTATGATTTCGGCGAAACTCCCGAGGGATTGATTTATCTCGCGATGGAGTTCGTCGACGGCGAGCCGCTCACGAAGATCATCGAGCGACACGGCGCCCTCACCGCCGCGCGCGCGGCGGACATCGGACAGCAGGTCGCCTCCGCGCTCGAAGCGGCGCACGACATGGGGATCATCCATCGCGATCTCAAGCCCGACAACATCATGATCGCGCGCGGGCGCGCAGGCGAAGATATCGCGAAGGTCGTCGACTTCGGAATCGCGAAGGCGATGGAGGCCGACGATCAGAAGGTCACCAAGACGGGGCTCGCGATCGGCACGCCCGAGTACATGTCGCCCGAGCAGCTCGGCGGCGACCAGCTCGACTCGCGCACCGACATCTACTCGCTCGGCCTCGTGACCTTCAACATGCTGACGGGCCAGCTTCCATTCCCCTCCGTCGTCTCTCGCGAGGCGTTGATCATGCGCCTCACGGAGAAGCCGCGCACGCTGGCCGAGATCCGGAATGATGTCGTCTGGCCAGCGGAGCTGCAGACGGTGATGGACAAGGCGCTCGCGAATCATCCTGCTGATCGCTATCAGCACGTCAGTCAGTTCGGTCGGGAGCTCGTGACTGCCGTGGCGACGATGCCGGAGTCCGCGTTCACGAGCACCGGAACCGTCGAGCTTCAGCCCTTCAACTACGCCGCGAAAACCGAAGCGCGCCCACTCGGCGGCGGCGCCGCGGGACGTCGCGATCGCTCCAACGAAGAGCCGTTGCTTCCCGAGATCGAGGAGCGGTCGGGCAGCCCCGTCGCCGCGATCTTCGGCGTGCTGCTCCTCGTGCTTGCCGCGGGAGTCGGCGGCTACTGGTACTGGAATTCGCGTCAGCCTGCGACGACCGTCGCGACGACGACGGCGCCAGCGGCGACGACGACGGCAGCACGTCCCGCCGCCGATAGCACGACGAAGGACAGCACGACGAAGGACAGCGCAGCGCTCGCCGCCGCGCACGATTCGACGCCGGCCGCTGCCGTCGCGCCGACGGTCGACAGCGCCGCCGCCGCGAAGCCCGCCGCCGGCTATCCACCGAAAAGCACGATCTCGTCGGACCAGCTCGACGACTTGCTCGCGCCTATACGAGAAGACCTTTCGGTTGGCCGCCAGCGGATGAACGAGGGGCAGTACGACGGCGCCGTCGTGCGATTTGGAAGCGCGCAGGACAAGATCACCCCGCTCGCGAAAAAATATGCGGATGTCTCGCAGATTCGTTCGCTCAAGCGAGAGATCGGCGAAGCGCTGTCCCAGAACCGCGCGGCGTGCAAAGCGGAGCGCGATTTGGCGCTCGAACATGGGAGCGCATCGGCTCCTGATTGCCCGTGAAAACCATGTCCGCTATGGGTGGGAATTTACGCTACTATCACGTAGCGGGCCTCCAACATCACTGAGAGCGTCCGCATTTCGTGCTTTGACGCCACGCAGTGGTAAAGGAGCTAACAGGGGGTTGCGGCACCCCGTCGAACATTGAATCATGTGATCCCTGTCACGCGCCTGAAACGGCGCGAGGCGCGGCGTGCCGCAGAACTTCCCGCACCGATCGAGCTTCTTTCAACGCTTCGGCATTCAGCCGGCGTTAGCACCGCAACTCATTACGGGCCCGCATGTTCGCACCCGTTGCACTGATGTCGTTCGAATGACCAGCCGAATAGGGATCGTCGGCGGAGGCGCACTCGGGATGACACTCGCGCTGCGCATGCGAGAGCAGGGCCACGAAGTGGTCGTGCTCGAAGGCGCGCGCGCGCCCGGCGGCCTCGCCGCATCGCAGCAGATCGCAGGGTATACGTGGGATCGCTTCTATCACGTCATCCTGCAATCCGACCGCGATCTCCTCGCCCTCCTCAACGATCTCGGCGTCGCCGAGCCGCATTGGGGAGTCACGCGCACGGGCTTCTACACGGACGGTGTGTTGTACTCGCTCTCCACGAGCCTCGAGTTCCTCGCCTTCCCGCCGCTCTCGCTCATCGACAAGATGCGCCTGGCCGGCACGATCATGTACGCGTCGCGCGTGAAGAACTGGCGCGCGCTCGAGAAGATTCCCGTCTCCGACTGGCTGCGGAAGCTCAGCGGCAAGCGCACCTTCGATCGCATCTGGCTGCCGCTGCTCAAGAGCAAGCTCGGTGAGAACTACCGCATCGCGAGCGCGGCCTTCATCTGGGCGATCATCGCGCGCATGTACGCCGCGCGCCGCTCGGGGCTCAAGCGCGAGCAGTTCGGCTACGTCGAAGGCGGCTATGCCACCGTCCTCGCGCGCTTCGAGAAATATCTCGACGAGAAGGGAATCGAAGTGCGCACCGCCGCGCCGGTAAAAACCGTGAGCGACGCGGGCGCCGACGCGGAGGTCACGTTCGCCGACGGCACCACCGCCCGCTTCGATCGCGTGATCCTCACGATCCCTACCAACCGCATCCCCGCGCTCGTGCCGCAGCTGTCGCACGCCGAGCAGGAGCGGCTGGGGCGCGTGGTGTACCAGGGCGTGCTCTGCGCGTCGATGCTGACGAAGCAGCCGCTCGCCACGTACTACGTCACGAACATCACCGATGGCTGGGTGCCGTTCACCGGCGTCATCGAGATGACCACGCTGGTCGACAAGAAGCAGTTCGGCGGGAACAGCCTCGTCTATCTCCCGCGCTACCTCGCGCAGGACGATCCGTTCTGGAAAGCGACCGACGACGAGGTGCGCGAGACCTTCCTCGCCGCGATCGAGCGCATGTACCCGAACTTCCGGCGCAGCGACGTCATCGAGTTCCGCGTCGCGCGCGCGCGCGATGTGCTCGCGGTGTCGACGCTCGACTACAGCGAAACGACGCTCCCCGCTGTGCGCACTTCACTCGCCAACGTCTTCATCGTCAACTCGGCGCAGATCGAGAGCGGCACGCTCAATCTCAACGAGACCGTTGGGCTCGCGAATCGCCAGGCCGCCGCGCTCGCGCCCTTCCTCGAAAGCCGCGAGCCGGCGACCGCCCATGTCTGAGCGCCCGCTCTGCAGCATCTCGCTCGACGTTGATGATCTCTGGTCGTACATGAAGATTCGCGGCGACCAGAAGTGGGTCGAGCGTCCCTCGTATCTGCCGACCTTCCTGCCAATGGCCCTCGACACACTCGAGGAGCTCGGCATGCGCATCACGTTCTTCATCGTCGGCTTCGATGCGACGGTCGAGAGCAATGCGGATGCAATGCAGTCGATCATCGCGCGCGGACACGAGGTCGGAAACCACTCCTTCGAGCACGAGTCGTGGCTGCACCTGTATTCGCGCGAGCAGCTCACGTCGGAGATCATCAAGGCGGAGAACGCGATCGCAGCCGTCACAGGCCAACGCCCAACGGGCTTCCGCGGTCCCGGCTACAGCTGGAGCGAGACGCTGCTCGAGGTGCTCGCGGAGCGCGACTATCTCTACGATGCGTCGACGCTCCCGACCTATCTCGGACCACTCGCGCGCGCGTACTACTTCGCAACCGCGGGCAAAGGCATGTCGAAGACGCCGGAGCGCAAGACGCTGTTCGGCACCTTCCGCGATGGGCTCCGTCCCGTCGGCGCGTACGAGTGGGCACTGCGCAACGGACAGTCGCTGCTCGAGATCCCCGTCACGACGATCCCGGGCATCAAGGCGCCGTTCCACTTCAGCTACCTGCTCTTTCTCGCGCGCAAATCCGAGGCGCTCGCCTTCACGTATCTGCGCACCGCGCTCACGATCTGCCGGGCGTCCGGCGTCGAGCCGAGCTTCCTGCTGCATCCGCTCGATCTCATGGGTGGCGATGAGGTGAAGGAGCTTGCGTTCTTCCCCGGCATGGACCTCCCGTCGAAGAAAAAGCGCGAGCTGTTCAAGAAGGCGCTCGGGATTCTCGCCGAGCATCACACGCCGGTGACGATGTCCGCGCACGCGAGCGCGATTCGCGCCCGCGCGCGCCTGGCCCGCCGCGTTCCCGACGCCGCGCCCGCCGCCGCCCCCTCGGCGGCGAGGTAGCGCGACATGTGCGGGATCGTTGGTATCGTGCATTTCGATGGCACGGCGGTCGAGCAGCCCGTGCTGGCGCGCATGGCGCACGCGATCGCGCATCGCGGCCCCGACGGTGAGGGCTCGTACATCTGCGGCCAGGTCGGCTTCTACCACAAGCGCCTCTCGATCATCGATCTCGTCTCGGGCGACCAGCCCATGACGGCGGAAGACGTCACCATCGTCTTCAACGGCGAGATCTACAACTACGTCGAGCTGCGCGAGCAGCTGATCAAGCTCGGCCACAGCTTCCGCACGACGTCGGACACGGAAGTGATCCTGCGCATGTACCACCAGTACGGCGAGGCGTGCGTCGCGCAGCTGAACGGGATGTTCGCCTTTCTGCTACACGATCGCTCGAAGGGGATCGTCCTCGCCGCGCGCGACCACTTCGGGATCAAGCCGCTGTACTTCTACAACGATGAGCGGAAGATGCTCTTCGGGTCGGAGATCAAGGCGATCCTCGCCCACGGCGGCGTGAATGCCGCGGTCAACCGCACGTCGCTCAACGACTACCTCACCTTCCAGTTCGTGATCGGTGAGGACACGCTGTTCGAGAACGTCGGCAAGGTGCTGCCGGGCTTCTATCACGTGATCGACCTGAAGTCGCGCGATGTTCGCCGCGAGCGCTACTGGGAGCCGAAGTTCCACATCGACCCGTACCACACCGAGGAGTACTTCCTCGTCGAGGCGCGGCGACTCCTCGAGGATTCGATCCGCATCCAGATGCGCAGCGATGTGCCCGTCGGCGCGTATCTCTCCGGTGGTCTCGACTCGAGCATCGTCACGGGCTTCGCCGCGCGCGCGTACGACGGTGGCCGCTTCAAGACGTTCACCGGCGCCTTCGACGAAGGCCCGCAGTTCGATGAGCGCCCCTACGCGCGCGCCGTCGCCGAGTCGGTCAACGCCGAGATGTTCACGATCATCCCGACCGCGAACGACTTCGCGGATGTGCTGCAGAAGCTCGTCTACTACATGGATGAGCCGGTGGCTGGCCCCGGGCTCTTCCCGCAGTACATGGTCTCGCGCTGCGCATCGCAGCACGTGAAGGTCGTGCTCGGCGGCCAGGGCGGCGACGAGATCTTCGGCGGCTACGCGCGCTATCTCGTGGCGTATCTCGAGCAGGCGCTCAAGGGTGCGATCTTCGAGACGACGGAGGAGCAGGAGCACATCGTCTCGCTCAAGTCGATCATCCCGAATCTCGCGGTGCTGCGGCAGTACGAGCCGATGCTCACGCAGTTCTGGCGCTCGGGGCTCTTCGAGTCGATGGACCGGCGCTACTTCAAGCTCGTCGACCGCAGTGCCGGCGCGCTCAGCCTCTTCACCGAGGACTTCCGCGCCGGCTACGAGGGCGACTCGGCGTTCGCGCGCTTTCAGACCGTGTTCAACCACTCGGACACGCTGTCGTACTACAACAAGATGACGCACTTCGACATGGTGGCGTCCCTTCCCGCGCTCATGCACGTGGAGGATCGCGCGAGCATGGCGAACTCGCTCGAGTCGCGCGTCCCGCTGCTCGACCGCCGCCTCGTCGATCTCGTCACGAGCATGCCGCCGAAGATGAAGTTCAAGGGCGGCGAGCTGAAGTACCTGCTCAAGCGCGCCGCCCGCGACATGGTCCCCGACGAGGTGATCGATCGCAAGGACAAGATGGGTTTCCCGGTGCCGCTGCACCTGTGGATGAAGGACCGTACGCGCGATATGGTGACGGACATGCTGCTGTCATCGCGCGCGCGCGAGCGCGGGATCTTCGATACGAGAGAGATCGAGAAGCTGCTTACGAACGAGGGCGCGTTCGGGCGCCGCGTGTGGGGTGCCTTGAGTATCGAGATGTGGTTCAGACAGTTCGTCGATCAGAACTGATCGCTTTCAATTCCACCCGAAGGAGAACGACGGCATGCCGCTGACGTGGAAGGGCAACGAGATCGCTGACTGGCATCTGAAGAAGATCGCCGTCGTAGGACCCGGGATCGTGGGAATGCCGATGGCGGCACTCCTCGCGCACGCCCGCATCCGCGAGGG
>JBDTJH010000009.1:0-6824 GCA_039935955.1 Gemmatimonadaceae bacterium | reverse complement strand
TATGGCGGAGAAGCTTGCGGCCGAGGTGATTGCGGCGAGCAAGGGGGAAGGGAATAGCGTGAAGAAGAAGGACGATACGCACCGCATGGCGGATGCGAATAAGGCGTTTGCGCATTATCGCTGGTAGTACCGGAGCGAGTAGCGCGAAATGCTAAAGTGAGAACCCCGCCTGGTGCTAATGCACTGGGCGGGGTTTTTGTATTGCGTGGAACAACCATGCACGCCAGCTCTCTACTGTGGTGGTTTTATCTGGCAGCAACCGGCAGGGCAGGAAACCCAGATCGTCTGATCGTCGTCGAGCCAACGCCAGCGAACGGTACCCGGCGGGGGCGCCTCCGGGTTGGTACCGATGAAGTCCACACAGAAGTCAGTGCCATCGGGATCGTTAGGTCCCCTACCTAGCCGCGCGTAGAACTGTGGACCGTTCTGGTGATCGTGAGTTGGTAGACATGCCTTCTTGAGCTTCACCTTGCACTTGCCCTTTCCGTCATCTAGGCACAGAAATAAAGCATTCAGGTCGGGCCGCTTCGGCGGCGCCGTGTTTAGTTTGAACCCGTATTTCGCGGAATATCCGGGTGACAAGCTGCTGATCGAGATCCACGCGACAGGGACGAATACGCCAGGCGGATAGTTGCTCATGTCTCTCCACTTCAATTCCGGAACCGGAAATACTGTTCCGATCGCCCCTGTGCCATCCAACTCCGGCAAGGTACCGCCCGTCGATTTGGTGCTCGCCAAATACTCCTCATCGTACCATCCCTTTTGACGCACAACGTGCCCCGCCTGTCCAAGTATGTTGAGCGCATTCGAAACCTGATAGTTGGGCGAGCTCGAGTGCCCGTGAGGCTTGAAAGGATCCTCGCCATAGAGCTCGCACCAGCCCGACGGACAGGCAATTCCGATATACTGCTCTCCACGATGTGCGTCCCAGTCCCAGCGTGCGACGGGAGGAATCGAGTCGAGCTCATTGCCAATCTTCTGGGTGGGTAACTCTTGCGCGCCGAGATAAAATGCGGAGGAAGCTGGCAGATCGAGGGGCGTGTTGCAGGTTTGTTTTGGCCCGACGCCCACCATCCAAGCGTGGTAATTCCGCGGTTTGAACGGGTCGACCGGACCTTCCCACTGGAGTACGATGCAAGCGAATTCTCCCCGCATTCCGAGCGGCGGATAGTTCCCCGGCGTCCAGACGAAGCCGATCGCGGTTACGCGTGTGGTCGCCGGGTTGGGGTGCACAAGTGCTGCGTAGAAGGGTCGCCCAACAGCGTTGCCAATCGGTAATTCTTTGCGATAGACGTTGTCAAGCTTGGCCCGTGCGAAAATCGCCCCCACGCTCCCGAATTTCAGGGCGGTGTATTGTGGATCAAGACCGCCGGATTTGTTCACCAACAACCGTTGGCAATCATTGTATTCAGGAACGTCTATTTGGCGTCCGGCTAACGACAATACTGAGTCCCCGCTGTAGTTAGAAAAAAACAGGCTCCAGTAGTGAGGACACGGTCCCGCGTCCGCAGCACGGCGGTCAGATATGCGCACATGCCGACATCCCAACAAGGAAGCGATGACGCATGTTGCAGCTAACAACCCTCTTGCAAGGGACCACACTAACTGCCAGCTGTTCTTCATTGAGACCTCTCCGCGAAAGAGTTCGCAAACGATCACCGACCGTGCTGCTCCAACTGTCCCCCTAGCCCGTCGCAGACCTCGAAATCCGTCGCATATTCGCTACGACCGGCTGCAAGAAGTCGTCTGCGTCCGCCCATAGCTCGACGACCGCGGCAGCCCACAATGCGGCGGTGCGATGGTCGCCTACGCGATCGGCTAGCTCCGCCCGCAGCGCCATCGCTCGCACGAGACTGGCGGCCGCGACGGGATCCGCCAAAGGCGGCGAGACGCGTAGCCGGCGGAGCGTGGGGTCGATCCAGGCGATCGCCTCGTCCTCGCGGCCGATGGCGGACAGCAGGGAGGATTCAGGATATAGCGCGTCAATTCCGAGATCAGGTAGCGCGAATGCCAGACGCGCTTCCTGAACACCGTGAAGAATTCGCAGCACTGAGGCGGTGTCGGCGCGCAATAGCGCTGCCTCCGCCGCGAGCAGTGGCGGGTCCGAGAACTCGCCGGATGAGAGTGCACTCGATCTCACGACGGGGAACTCCATACCCAGCGCTCGTCCCAGCATCTCCTCGCGAACGGCTCGGCGGCGAGCGGCCGGGATGAGTACGTTGATTGTCGAGTCGCTTCGCAACTCCAACAAGCGGAGCGAATCCTCGGGCCCGCCGAAGGCGGCGAATAGGGTAAGCGATCTTGCTAGCGCGCTCAACGGGGTCGCTGCCGCAAGAAGTGGCGGCGTCGGGTCCAGACGGTCCAGTCGGACCGCGTCGAACGCACGCCCGCACAACGCCGCGACGCTTGCGGCTATTTCGGGATCGACAGCGTCCGATCGGAGCGAACGAAGCAGGGAGTCCGTCAGGAGCCTTACGTACCGAAGGCTCGCTATATCCGACGGCGTGGCAAACTGAGTTCGCATCCAGATCTCGGACAGCACCAGCCGTTGCCGTTCTATTGAGTCTGCCGTGAGCGACTTCGCCATCTCGAGCGTATCGACTGCCCGCTCATCGCCGAGGAGCGCCAGCGAGAGGGCAAGAGAATGTGCGGCAGCTGCACTTCGGGGTTCGGAGGAACGCCACTCGGCGGAAATGTCCCGGAAGAGTCTACGCTGGTGCTCAATCGCCGAGCCAACGGATCGCGGCAGCCGGCGAAGCAGTTGCGGATCGGAGCTAGCCAGAATCTCCAAGGGAAATGGGACAAACGCTAGCGTATCGCCATCCCACGAAGGAAACGCCCCAAAATTGCCCGGGCTTGGACCGCCTGAACGGCCGAAGCGCAAATCGTGGCCGTTCGTCCACAACCATCGACGAACGTCCTCGAACTCGTTAGCTCGGAAAGAGAATAGAAGCGCCGGCTGCAATGAGACAGCGCGACGATACCGTTCGAGCGCGGAGTGGTAACCGCTGCGAAACTGCCAGCCTGACGGGCTGCGTGGATCGCGGCGGACTAGTGGATCTTTGGCGAGACAATCAGCGGCCCCGTACCAATTGGCGAACGAGAACGGATGGCGTCGCGTAAGATCATCCCATTGCGTACACGCCTCCACGTGCCGACCTGCAACGAGGGCCTTGAGCGCGTCGAGCCGTTCACGGTCTTCCTCGACCAAGTCCATCCGGCCCGCATCCGCGACCACCACCGCATATTGCCACGTCGCAACGTCTCGGTTGCTCCAGCGGCGCGTCAGCGCGAACCACAGAGCCGCCTGCGGAAAGTGCGGATCCCATCGCTTGGCAATAGCGAATGCTGAGTCAGCGGAGTCGAGATCCCAGCGGTCGAGTGCCTCTCGACCTCGCAGGAATGCCTGGCGAGAAGGCAGAGATCCCGTGCCAACCGATGATTCCGCGAACGCCGCAGAATCCGTCGTCCGGAAGAGGAGACGATTCGCGAGACGCGAGAAAGCCTCGCGAACATCCTCCTCTGAATCCGGGACTATCGCATCGGCCTCCGCCAAGGGACTCTCAGCGCTCGACACATCGAACAGCATTGCGTGCGCCACAGCAGCCGAACCGATGTGCGAGAGAACGACGCGAATATAGCGGCCAGCGTGCAGGCGCAGCGCGAGCGCGCGAGCGGAGGATGATTGCACGGCGGTATCGCTCGATGGGCCGATCGCTTCGGCGATTACGCGCGGGTCCACGACATCGATCCCCTTCCACCGAACCAACGCTTCACGAAGGGAATGCTCCAGGTCGGGCCGCGCGCGAATCGAGCCGCTGCGATCGAATGGAAAAATTGCCACTCTAGCTGTATCCGCCGCCGCGACCGCTCGCGCGTCGGCCGCGCGCTCCCACGCCGGCCCTGCGAGCAAAACGGCCGACGCCAGCGCGGCCACCGCGAGGGCCGCGAGAACTGCGCGCCGAGCCTTGTGTGGGGACTGTGCCACGGAGACTTGCGGATCCTTCGCCACCGCGTCGAGCACGTGCGCGAATTCCACGGCCGACCCGAAGCGATCCGCCGGCGATTTGGCAAGCGCACGGTACACCACCGCCTCCACCGACTTTGGCAAGGCTCGCCGCACCGTGTTGAGCCGCGGAACCGGATCGAAGACGTGTCTTGCCATGAGCGCGCTTGGCGACGATCCGCTGAACGGTTTCTCGCCCGCGAGCATCTCGTACAGCACGCAGCCCGTCGAATAAATGTCCGATCGCCCGTCGATCGTGGCTTCGGCGGCTACTTGCTCGGGACTCATGTATCCCGGTGTGCCGATCTGGAAACCCGACGAGGACTTCCATTCTTCCCGCGCCGCACCGCTGATCGCGCGCGCGATGCCGAAGTCGGCAACGACCACGCGGCCGTTCTCCAGCAGGATGTTTCCCGGCTTGATGTCGCGGTGCACGACGCCAGACGCATGCGCGTGCGCGAGCGCGACTGCCACATCGCGCGCGATGTTGAGCGCATCGACGATTGGCAGCGACTTCTCTCTCGCGAGCCGCTCGTGCAGCGACTCCCCGCGCACGTACGACATCGCATACCAAGGCGCGCCGTCGATCTCACCCGAATCGTAAAGCGCAACAATGTTGGGATGATCGAGCCGAGCGAGGATGGCGATCTCGCGTCGGAAGCGCTCGGCGCTGGCCGAACCGGCGAATTCGACGCGCAGGATCTTCAGCGCGACTTCGCGATCGTTTGGAAGGTCGAGCGCACGGTATACGATTCCCCAAGCGCCCGCGCCGAGCACCTCGCTCACCCGGTACCGGTCGGCCACTAGCGTTGGTGCGCCGTCACCTGCCTCGCCCATCAGCTGCGCTGGCCCGAATGAGATACCAATAGGATAGGGGTCACCGGGCGCGGCGTGCAAGGTGCTCAGTTTCCTGCCGCTGCCCGACCGTTGTTTATGCGGCGAACCACGACCCGCTGGAACAACTCGAGCGCAACGTTCGGAGCACGATTCCTGGGGCCTCCTCCCTTGGGAGAGTGACTACCCGAAGAACGCGTATGGCTAAAGTGCTGAGCGGGATCTAGCGACGGAGACGCACGACATCGACGCTTGCTGCTAACTCGGGCGGGAGTACGTTGACGTCGACTCATGTTCGCCCGCGGTCTCATGCGCGAGGACGACAGGCGATCTCCCGGCGCCGCGGAGCTCCAGCTAAGTGCGGTACTAATCTTCTAGACGAGCTGGAGGCGAACTTCCAGGTAGGTGTCGGCGCCCGGAGGCGAGCGCACGCGGATGTCGAGGCGGCAACTTGCTTTGCCGGGTGCCGCGTGCGTACTCGTGGAGACGTGCGATGTGCATCCTCCAACCACGACTCCAATGAACACGCTTCACCTGCAATCTGAAAAATCGGATGCTGATGCTCAAGCCACTTCATGGCTCACCCTCGTCGACGCAGGGAAGAGCACCGAGACCTGGCGCGCCGTCGGCGCGGTATTGCGCGATGGGATCAGCGCTGAGAAGTGGGCAGAGGAAGTCGAACGCGTGCAGACAAGCCTCGGGCCACTTACCTCGCGCACGATGGCCGTCGAACAACGACTCGATACGCTCCCCGGTCTTCCTGAGGGCGACTACATCGTCCGGCAGTACCACAGCATCTACTCCGAGATCAGAGCAGTCGTCGAAACGCTGACACTGCAGCGCGAGAGCGATAGCGTGTGGCGCGTCGTCGGATACTTCGTTCGATAGGTCGAGACGCTCTGCGATTCGCTCACCCGAGATGACACCGCCACAACCACTCTGGCTGCGCGTCCTCGCATGGTCGCAGATCGCGGCCGCGCCGTTGATCGCCCTCGAGTTCATCAACATCGACTGGGATCTGGAGCGCGGACACGTCTTAATCGCGCTGCTCGGAATCGCATTCGCGATTCTTGCGGGATACTCCGGCTACCTGCTACTCAGGCGCCGTGAGCTGGGAGTGTCCCTGTCACTGATCACGCAGGCGCTTCAGGTCGTCGGCGTGCGCGCGGCCGGGCAGTATGCGGCGCTCGCCGGATTGAAGGCGACGGTATTGTTCTCCTCCGCCGGCGAGGCGGTCTATGCGGGCGCTGGCGGGGAGTTCTTGATCTCGTCAACTCGGGTGCGCGCGGAGCTCGACGCATTTGGCTTCACGTTTCAGTCGTCCTACTGGGTTCTCACCAAACCCCTCGCGACGGCCGAGCTCACCATCGCCATCAACTTCGCCGCGATCTACTTTATCTATCGCCTCTGGCCGCTGTGGTACTCGAGCGAGAGCGACACTGCGGCCTCCGACGGCAACTGGCGAGGCCTCACACGCTGACCTCCCCTGTAGCACCCACGCATCGCCCGTTGCACTCCCCCACGCCCTCCCACCGTTTCCTCCACTCCCCCAACCGTCACGCCCTTAGCCCCCAGCCACACGCCCCGCACCTGTAGCCCCACCTCGCTATTATTCCCCTGGGGGGTGGCACGTTCGGTGCGCCTAAGCCCCCCAGAAGCGACCCTAATGCGATCGCGCTAAGCCCTCTGGCGAAGCGTTACCGCCCGGGTCGCGCCGGTCGTCGTCGTACTGTCCGCTTCAGGGGAGTAGATGCTGCCAGTTCCCAATCCGAAAGTCCTCTTCAAATCCATGTCCGATGGAGCCGTTCTATTCTCCACGGACAATGAGGTCTATTTCGGTCTCAACAGCGTGGGCGCGCGCGTCTGGGAGCTCCTGCCCCCAGTCTTCTCGACCTTCGACGAGCTGTGTACCCGGCTCTCCGCCGAGTACACGGACGTCGATCGCTCCATCATCGAGACCGACGTCAAGGAGCTGCTCGCGGAT
>JBDTJH010000008.1:0-40084 GCA_039935955.1 Gemmatimonadaceae bacterium | reverse complement strand
ATCCCGAACACGGTCGTTAAGCCCTGCAGCGCCGATGGTACTCCGCCCGAGAGGGCGCGGGAGAGTAGGCCGTCGCCGGCACCCCTTCGAAGCCTCCGTATCCGTTCTGGATGCGGAGGCTTCGTTTTCATCGCCCCTCCGGTTTGCCTCTTGCACTAACGACTTCCGCACTCGCTCATCCTTCTAATCGCTCTCCCCCACACCCGCACCCGATGTCCCGCACCCGCCTCATCACTTTCGGAGCACTCGGCGCCTGGCTCGCCCTCTCCATCCGCCGCAAGCACGATCAGCAGCTCGGTGAACGCGTCGCCGCCGCCGCCCTCGAAGCGCTCTTGAACGCCATCGACGCCAACGACGCACAGACCGGCGCCCACGTTCGCCGAGTTGCCGCCTATGCCCTCGTCCTCGCACGAGCCGCCGGCCTCAGTGAGCACGAATGCAGCACCATCGAGCGCGTCGCCCTCTATCACGACATCGGCAAGATCAACGCGGCGCTCTTCGACATCGTCCACGACAACGAGAAGCTGTCCGACAGGCAGCGCGCCCTCATCATCACTCACCCGCAACTCGGCGCCGATGTCATCCGACCGCTCAGCGCATTCTATCCCGAGCTCTACGAGGGCGTGCTCACGCACCACGAGCGCTGGGATGGCAGCGGCTACCCGCGCGGACTCGAGGGACTCGCCATTCCCCTCCAGGCGCGCATCGTCTCCTTCGCAGACACCTTCGACGTCATCACGCACGGCCGACGCTACGAGCGTGAGCGCTCCGCCAACGCCGCACGCGAGGTGATCGCCGCCGGCCGCGGCACGCAGTTCGACCCCGAGCTCACGGATCTCTTTCTGAGCGATGCGGTCTTCGACGAGATCGTCGAGACGTTCCACGCGGCCAATGCACCACAGATCGTGCGCCCCGATCGTCGAGATGCATCGTCGGCAGTCGGCGCGCCGGACATCACCTTCCGATGGCGGAACGGAGCGACCGCGCCGCGCCCTCGGGGTCGTTCGCGCTGAAGAGCGCGCGGATCACCGCGATCCCCCGCGCTCCCGCGGCGATCACCGGCGCCGCGTTGGTCGCGTCGATGCCGCCGATTCCCACCGTCGGCCGTCCGCACAGCGCGATCAATCGCGCGAGCTCCGCCACTCCGATCGCGCTCCCCGCGTCCCCCTTCGACGCCGTCGCGTATACCGGCCCGATCCCGACGTAGTCCGCGTCGCTCGCCTGCAGCGCCTCCGCATCGTTCCCCACCGACACGCCCACGATACGATCCGGCCCCACCAGCCGCCGCACCGCCGCAACGGGAAGATCGTCCGGCCCGACGTGCACTCCTGCCGCACCCGCCGCGATCGCGAGATCTGCACGATCGTTCATGATGAGCGGCACAGACGCGGGAAGCGCCGCGATGAGCGCGCGCGCTACTTCCACCTGTGTCCGCGCATCCGCATCTTTGAGTCGCAGCTGCACGAGAGTCGCGCCGCCACGCACGCACGCGAGCGCACGCTGCACTATCTCCGGCGTACCGCCACGCACGCCATCCGTGATCGCGACCAGCGTCAGCGTCTCAGGATCGAGCATCGAGGAGCACCATGGGTGACCGGAGAGCGCGCGCGATCCGCGGCGCGACGACCGTCGACAGCGACAGCCCCGAGAACATACGGCACGCGACACGCGAGCTGCTCGAAACCATCGTCGCCCGGAACGGCATCACGAGCGCGGATGTCGTCAGCGCCATCTTCACCGTCACGCACGACCTGACGAGCGAATTCCCCGCGCACGCCGCACGTGAGCTCGGATGGCTCGAGGTTCCGCTCCTCTGCACGCTCGAGATCCCGGTGCCCGGATCACTGCCCATGTGCATCCGCGTCCTCCTGCACGTCGAGTCGGCCGCATCACGTGCCGACGTGCGACACGTCTATCTCCACGCCGCGCGCGCCCTTCGCCCCGACCTCGCGAGCTGACGCGCGGCTCCGCGATCATTCGCGCGACGCGTGCTCGCGCCGCTCGCGTCTGGCTTCCTGCACGGCCTCCGTGTGCGCCTTGAAAGTCGTGCGAAATTCGTGGTGTCCGTCCGGGCTCGCGACGAAGTAGAGATACGGCACCGCCGCCGGGAAGAGTGCCGCCTCGATGCTCGCCTTCCCTGGTGACGCGATAGGACCGGGCGGCAGCCCCGGATGCCGGTAGGTGTTGTACGGCGACTCGACGTCGAGATCCTTGAAATAGAGCCGGTCGCGATGCCCGCCGAGCGCGTACTCTACCGTTGGATCGGCCTGCAGCGGCATCTGCAGACGCAGCCGGTTGTGATACACAGCCGAAATGATGGCGCGCTCCTCCGGTAGCCGGGCTTCGCGCTCGATGATCGACGCCAGCGCCATCACGTCGTTCCGGCTCATCGCGAGCTGCTGCAGTCTCTCATCCCACGCCGGATTCCACACGTGCTCGAAGCGCGTCACCATCTCGCGCACGGCCACGTGTGGTGCGGTGCCGTACGCAAAGATATACGTGTCGGGGAAGAGATAGCCCTCGAGCGTCTCCGTCGGGATGTCGAGCTCGCGGAGCATCACCGTGTCGCGTACTGCGACCGCCACAGATTCCGGCGGCGCGCCCAGCGCGGTCGCAAGGGCAGGGACGATGCTGAAGAGATTCCATCCCTCCGGAATCGTGAGCTTCCGCTCGAGCCCCTCTCCGTCGCGGAGCGCCGTAATCAGCTGCGACCACGACTCGCCGCTCCGCAGCGAGTAGGTCCCCGCCTTGATGTCGTGATCGTCGCCGCTCACCTTCGCGTAGTAGCGGAAGAGCTTCGGCCACGAGATCAGTCTCGCGCGATGCAGGCTGTCCGCGGCGGTGCGCAGGCTCGCGCCCGGCGGAATCGTGACTTTCACGGCCGCGCCGTGCGCACTGCTCTCGCACGCGACCAGCGACGCGAGGCAGATTGCGATCGCCACGACACGGCGCGCGCTACTCATGCGCCAATCGAAGCGCGTGCTGCAGCAGGATCGTCGCGGCGAGCGCGTCGATGTCGCCCTTCCGGCCGCGCGTCGTGCCACCCATCTCGCGGACGGCTCGGAGCGCGGCGGCCGTCGTGTAGCGCTCGTCGACCAGCGTCACCGGGAGTCCCGTGCGCTTCTCGAGCTCCGCTGCGATCGCCCGCGTCTCGAGCGCGCGCGGGGTGTCATTGCCCTGATCATCCAGCGGCAGCCCCACGACGAACGCCGTCGCCTCGGCCGCCTCGGCGCGGCGCACGATCTCCGCGACCGGCGGGCGCTTCCCCGAGCGTCGCACGATAAATCCCGCGGGCGTCGCGATCGTGCGCGAGGGGTCACTCACCGCGAGCCCCACGCGCTTGTCGCCATAGTCGACCGCGAGGATGCGCCCCGGATACGGTGGGATGTAGTTCACCAAAGGCGGATTTTCCGCGCCGCCCTCGCGCGCATCCTCCGCGTCCGCGGGCGCGATCATCCCTGCGCCATCGAGATGAAGAACTCCTTGTTGTTCTTCGTGCGCGACATCCGCTGCAGAAGGAATTCGATCGCCTCCGTGCTCGGCATGTCGCTCAGGAAATTCCGTAGCAGATACACGCGGTTGAGCTCCGCCTGGTCGAGCAGCAGCTCTTCCTTTCGCGTTCCCGAGCGGCCGATGTCGATCGCGGGATACACCCTGCGGTCGGCGATCTTGCGATCCAGCACGAGCTCCATGTTGCCCGTGCCCTTGAACTCCTCGAAGATTACCTCGTCCATGCGCGAGCCCGTCTCGACGAGCGCCGTCGCGATGATCGTGAGCGAGCCTCCCTCGTCGATGTTGCGCGCGGCGCCGAAGAAGTGCTTCGGCTTGTGCAGCGCGTGCGCATCGACGCCGCCCGAGAGGATCTTCCCCGAGTGCGGCACGATCACGTTGTGTGCGCGCGCAAGGCGCGTGATCGAGTCGAGCAGAATGACGACGTCGCGCCCCTGCTCGACGAGCCGCTTCGCCTTCTCGATCACCATGTCCGCCACCTGCACGTGGCGGTCGGCCGGCTCATCGAACGTCGAGCTGATGACCTCGGCCGATTTCACCTGCTCCTGCATGTCGGTGACCTCTTCCGGGCGCTCGTCGATCAACAGCACGATGAGCGTGACCTCCGGATGATTCTCGGCGATGGCGTTCGCCATCTTCTGCATGAGGATCGTCTTTCCCGCACGCGGCGGCGCGACGATCAGCCCGCGTTGCCCCTTGCCGATCGGCGCTATGAGATCGACGACGCGCATGCTGAGATCCTCGCTCGAGGACTCGAGGCGCAGCCGCACATCGGGATAGCGCGGTCGCAGATTGTCGAAGGTGATGCGCTGGCGGGCAGTGTCGGGATCGGTGCCGTTGATCGTCTCGACCTTGAGCAGCGCGAGGTAGCGCTCCCCTTCCTTCGGCGGGCGCACCTGGCCGGCCACGGTGTCCCCGGTGCGGAGATCGAAACGCTTGATCTGCGACGGCGAGACGTAGATGTCGTCGGGACCGTAGAGATAGTTCCAGTCCTGGCTGCGGAGAAAGCCATAGCCTTCGGGAAGAATCTCGAGCACGCCCTCGCCGCGCAGCACCGCATCGGCGTCGAGCAGATTCTGCTCGATGCGGAAGATGAGATCCTGCTTTCGAAGCCCTGAGTAGTTGGAGATATTGAGCTCGTCAGCCATCGACTGCAGCTCGGCTACCGACTTCTGTTTGAGCTCGGAGATGTCCACGACCGTGCGGTCCGGGGGAGGTGCGATCTCACTCGCTGGGGAGGCGCTGGCGAGGATGTGTCGGCCCGGCACAGGCGATCCAGAGGATCGGGCGCCGCGGTACGCGACACGATGGCGAGTGGGAAAAGACGAAGCGGCGGGGCGGGGGGCAACGGCCTGCGGTAGTCGCCAAGCTAACGTGCCTAAAAATGGTGGTCAAGTGTGACCGAGCTTCCTGTCACCGCATTCTTTACGCATTGGCGGCATCTGCCGTTGGGTGATCGCGAGATCATCGAGGGCGTCGTGCAACCCGCGCACTTGGGTCCGTCGCCAGCGCTCGCGCGCGCGATCGGTCGCTGGCCCGGTTCGCATTACTGGGACGACTCGCCGGAGGGGCGCACACTCGTGCTCGTCGCCGAAGATGCCGCCCCGCACGAGCGATGGTGGCTGCATGCCGCGCTGCTCATCGTGACGTTGTATACGATGACCGTCGCGGGCGCGACCTTCGCCGGCTTCCCCGCCGACTGGCACTTTCCCTCGCTCGCGGCGCTGCGCATCGGGCTGACCTTTTCGCTTCCGCTCGCCGCGATCCTCGGGGCGCACGAATCGGGACACTATTTCGTGGCCCGGCGCTATCGCGTGAACGCGAGCCCGCCGTTCTTCATCCCCTTTCCCGCTCAACTGGGCGTGTTGGGGACGATCGGCGCGCTCATCCGCCTGCGCTCTCCGCTGTACGATCGCCGCACGCTCTTCGACATCGGCGTGGCCGGCCCGATCGCGGGGCTCGTCGTCGCCATTCCGGTGTTGCTCGTCGGACTCGCGCAGAGTGCGAGCACGATCGTTCCGGGGATCCCGTTCGCGCACCAGTTCACGGTCGTGGAAGACTGGCATCTCCTCCTCGGCGACTCGCTCCTCCTCTCCCTCTGCCGGGCGATCGTCGGCGCACAGGGGACGCTTGCGCTCACGCCGCTCGCGATCGCGGGATGGACGGGGCTGTTCGTCACGTGCCTCAACCTGCTTCCTCTCGCGCAACTCGATGGCGGCCACATCACCTTCGCGCTCTTCGGCCGGGCGCAGTCGTGGGTCGCTCGCTTCTTTTGGCTGCTTCTCATCCCGATGGGGCGGCTGTGGCCGGGATGGTGGCTGTGGGCCGTCCTGGCGCTGGTCGTCGGACGCGGAAGGCTCGGACATCCGCCGCTGATCGCACCCGAGCGACCGCTCGACGCGAAGCGAAAGGTGCTGGCGTGGTTCGCGATCCTCCTGCTGGTGCTGACGTTCGCGCCGATCGCGATCTACAGTCCGCCGTGAATCAGAACGGCGAGTAGCGTTCCGGTCGCTTGCCGAAGTCGGCAAGCGTCTTCGCGATCTGGTTCGACAGCTCTTCAAGATCCTTCTGTAGCGCGTCGTCAGAAAGAAAGCGGCCTGCGGCGCCATCTTCGCGCGCGATGCGGATGCGCACCGAGTCCAGCTCCGCGCGCGTCCGCATCAGCTGGATGTTCAGCGCGGAGTCTCCCTTGAAGTGGCTGAGCGTGCCCGGCTCGCGCGCGAACTTGAGCAGTGAGTCGGCACGCGTGATCACCTGTTGAGCGCGGTCGCCGAGTGCGCGGTCGCGCATGAACAGCGAGAATGATCCGCGGCGGCGCGTCTGGAACTCCGTCAGGTGCTTCATGATGAGCTGGAGGCCAGACGAACGATCGCTCAGCGAGTTGAATTGCGACTGCGTTTTCGAGAGATCGTTGCCGATCGCGCGCAGGCTCGTGACGATCTCCGGGAAATCCTGTCCGGCGGCGGAGAGCTCGTTCTGCCGCAGGTCGGGATCGATGACGGAGACGCGAGTGAGCGTGTCTCCCGCCTCGAGCACCGGAGCGCTCGCCGACCCGATGCGCACCGCGACGACCTGCGCGCCGACGTAGCTGCCTCCCGCCTTGAACTCGACTCGCGAGTCTTTCTTGATGAACTGCTTGTAGGGGCTCATCACCTCGACCTGCAGCACCGTCTGCACCGTTGTATCCGGGAGCTGACGGAAGCCGACGCTCTTCACGACCCCGACCTTCTGCCCTTGCAGCCAGACGTCGGTGCCCTTGAAGATCCCGTTCGCCTGCTCCGCCTGGATGTACGCGATATATGTGGATCCCTTGAGCGAGCCAACGCGCGCAAAGGCGATGATCGAGAAGGCGCCGACGACGATGACGACGAGCGCGACGATCCCGCCGCTCAGCTTACGCCAGGAAGGAGGGCCGTACGCCATTGCTCGCTACGCTCCGCCGTGAGGCTGTGAAGCGGTGAAGGGAATGCGCATGCCGAAAGGTAGGGGCAAGGGGCGGGCCGTGGCTGCGGCCGGTTCGCGCGGGGGCCGCAGATGCTAGTTTGGGGCGTGCAACGAGAGCTTGCTTCGCTGGCCGCAACCCCCTTCGACGTCCTCGTGATCGGCGGCGGGATCGTCGGCGCGTGCGCGGCGCGCGACGCCGCGCTGCGCGGGCTGTCGGTGGCGTTGATCGACAAGGGCGACTTCGGCGGCGGGATCTCGTGGAATAGCCTGAAGGTCGTCCACGGCGGGCTGCGATCGCTGCAGGGGCTCGACATAGCGCAGGCGCGCCAGTTCGTGCGCGAGCGGCGCGCGTGGCTCCGGATCGCGCCGCATCTCGTGGAGCCGCTGTCGTTCGTGGTCCCGACGCGCGGATTGGGGCGTGAGTCCGCACTGCTCATGCGCGCGGGCCTCGCACTCAACGACGTCGTCTCGAGCGATCGCAACGATGGGATTACGCCGTCGCGGCAGCTGCCGCGTGGGCGAGCGCTCGCGCGCGACGAGATGCGCGCTCTCGTGCCCGGCGTGTTCGACGCGTACGCAGGCGGCGCGCTCTTCCACGACGCGCAGCTCTATTCGGCGGAGAGGCTCGTGATCGCTGTGCTCGACGACGCCGTGCGCTCGGGCGCGGTGATCGCGAACTACGTGGAGGCCGTCGGGCCCGTGCGCGAAGCCGGTGTGCTCGCGGGGGTCTCGTGCATCGATCGCGAGAGCAAGGAGCGGTTCGACGTGCGCGCCGCGATGATCGTCAACGCAGCGGGCGCCGGCGCCGCCATCGTTGCGGATGCGCTCACGGGCCGAATCGGGAGCGCGCAGCCGATGCGCGGAATCGCACTGAATCTCATGCTCGCTGGCGACGATCGCGTCTCGACGGCGTTCGCGATCGCGGCCAACGAGGATGGGCGGATGCGTCGGCTCTTCGTCGTTCCGTGGCGCGGGCGCACGCTCGTTGGCACCGCGCACTACGCGTGTGACCGCACGCCAGCATCCGATGCCGAGCTCGAGCCGTACATCGAGCGCTTCGTGCGTGAAGTGTCCGCGGCGTGGCCGGCACGAGGGATCACGCGCGCAAGCGTGCTCCTCGTGCACGCGGGGATGCAGCCACTCCCGCACGGCGCTCCCGGCGCGAAGGCCCACGGTCCGCCCGAGCATCTGATCGTCGACCGCGCGCGCGACGGCATGCCGCAGCTACTCACCGCGATCGGTCCGAAACTGACCACCTCCCGCGCGGTTGCGGAGCGATTGCTCGATCTCGTCTGCGCGCGCATCGGCCGCGCCACGAAGCCATGCGAGACCGCCACGCGGGTGCTCGCCTCGGCGCCGGCCGAGGATGTCGAGAGGGTGATCGGGCGGGCGCTGGCGGCCGATCGGGCGGGGTTGCCGAAGGATGTGGTGACGCACCTGGTGCGCAGCTACGGCGCGGGCTACTCCTCGCTCGTCGCGATCGTAGCAGCGAACCCGGCGCTCGGCGCGCGCGTCGCAGACGGCTCGCCCGTGATCGCGGCTCAGCTCGCGCACGCGGTCGAGAGCGAGATGGCGATGGTGGCCGGCGACATCGTCGATCGCCGTACGGAGCTCGGATCGACGGCTCGAGCTACGTCCCGCGCGCTGGCTGCCGCCGCCGAAGCGCTCGCGGCTCGGCGCGCGGCGCGCCGCAGCTAGACCGGCGTCGAATCTCCGGCCGGCGCCGCCGGCTCCCGCAGCCGGTAGCTCCGTCGCCGCGCCGCGTTGAAGTGCACGATCATCTCGCCCACGAGCCCGAGCGCGATCGCCTGCACGCCGAGCGTCGCGAGCAACACCGCGAGCAACATGAGCGGCCGGTTCCCGAGGGGCTGCCCGAAGATGCGCTGGACGAACATGACGGCGAGCGCGATGCCGCCGGTGCCCGCGAGCACGGCGCCGATCAGGCCGAAGAAGCGCAGCGGCTTCTCGGTGAAGCGCAGGAGAAAGTACAGGCCGAGGATGTCGATCGACCGGCGAACGTACACCCCCGGGCTGTAGACCCGGCGCGGGCGATCGCTCGTATGCTGCGGGCTCGCGATCTCGACCACGTTGTAGCCGTTGTAGATCGCGAGTAGCGGGAGAAAGCGCGCAAAGTCGCCGTAGAGCGGAATCTCGCGCAGCACTTCACGGCGCGAGGCGCGCACGCCGCACGCGACGTCGTGCAGCGTCCCGTTCGCGAGGCGCCCCGCGGTGAGATGCAGCGCGAGATGCTGAAGTCGATTCACCTTCGAGTCGATGCGCGGCCAGCGTCGCGCGACCGCGAGGTCTATCGTACCGCCGCCATCAACCGCCGCGAGGAGATCGCAGATCGCCGACGGCTGCACCTGGCGATACGCAGGCACCGTCACGACGAGCGCGGCGCGCGCATCCGCGAGCCCCATGCGGAGCAGCGCCGTCTCGCCGATGCTGCGTGGCGATTCGATCACGCGCACCGGCTCGCCCGCGCGTTGCAGCGCGAGCAGCGGCTCGAGCATCTCGTGGAAGTACGGATGCGCGACGAAGACGAATTCATAGCTCCGCCCGCACGCCGCGAGCACCGCCGCGTATTCGCGGTAGAGCGCGTCGAGTGGCTCCGGCCGTTCGACCACCGTCACGATCACCGACACCTGCGCCTCCGTCATGCGCGCACCACGCTATTCCCGAACCGCTCCATCTGCTCCTCCGCCCGCACCTTGTGCAGAGCCTCCTCGGCGATCAAACCCAGCATCATCAGGAAGACCGCGAGCGCGATGCACAGCAGTGCGCTCCCCGGGAAGACGTACGCATTCGGAATCGACGAGAACAGCCACGCGGCGAGAAAGCCGCTCGCGAGCACGCTCGCGGCGAGCGCGCCGAGCCCGAACATCGCGAGCGGGCTTTCGCGGAAGGTGGCGATCATCTTGATGGTGAGAAGATCGGCCATGAGCTTCGCGATGCGCGAAAGCCCATACTTGCTCACCCCGAAACGCCGCGCGTGATGCCGCACCGGTACCTCGGCGATGCGCGCGTTGGCGGTCGCGGCGGCGAGTGCTGGCAGGAAGCGGTGCATGTCGGAGTAGAGATGCAGCTGGTCGAGCAGCTCGCGTCGGTACGCCTTGAGCGAGCAGCCGTTGTCGCGGATGCGGACGCCGGTGAGCCAGATGATGATCCGGTTCGCCACCCACGATGGAATCTTGCGCGTCACGACCTTGTCCTGGCGGCGCATGCGATAGCCGGCGACGAGATCGTAGCCTTCTTCGAGCTTCGCGACGAGCAGCGGGATGTCGCGCGGATCATTCTGGAGATCGCCGTCCATGCTGACGACGATCCGTCCGCGCGCGCGATCGAAGCCCGCCTGCATCGCCTGCGTCTGTCCGTAGTTGCGCGCGAGCTGCAGCACGACCACGTGCGGATCGGCGGCGGAGATCGCGCAGGCGATGCGGACGGTCGCATCGCGGCTTCCATCGTCGACGAGCACCAGCTCCCACGATGGAGTCTCTGCCAGCGCCTCGCGCACCGCGTCGACGAGCGGAGCGACGCTCTCTTCCTCGTTGTACATCGGAACGACGATCGAAAGTGCAGGCAGGCTGGATGGCATCGTGGAGTGAAATGTGTGACGGTAGCGGCGCTCAAGGGAGACGAGTGTGTACCTTCGCCGCTACAGTGACAGTCCAGTGACGACGGCGCCGTGGGCGCGGGGCATGTCCTTTGGCCGTCGCCAGTTACAAACGCCAAGCCGCTCGTCCAGCCCGCTCCCATCCGCGCCAATGCACTCTTCCGCACCGTCGCTGGCGACCATCGACCGTACGCTTCCGACACGCGGGGCGAGCACCGGTAGTGCGACTTCTGCGCAAGGCGGACCACGAGGTGCACCTCGCCACCTATCCGCTCGGCTAGACCATCGCGAGGTCCGGGCTCGCCATCCATCGCGCGATGCGGGTGCCCGGCGTGCGCAGCATGCCGATCGGCTTCTCGTGGCGAACGGTGCTGCTCGACGCGTCGCTCGCGCTCACGGTGTGGCCGCGGATCGCCGGCCGTCGCTTCGATGTCGTGCAGGCGGTCGAGGAGTCGGTCTTCTTCGCGCTGCCGATCGCGCGACTGCGGCACATGCGGTGCTCCGCGCGGCGACGCATTTCGGTGGAAGCTGCTCGCCGCCTATGCGTCCATCACGCCGGAAGTCCGCTCGAGCGTCGCGACGAGCATGTAGCCATGCGTGAAGGGCAGCAGCGCGTCGAGCGCGGCGAACGCGCGCATCAACGGGTACACGAGCCTTACGGCGACACCGACCGGGATCCGCTCGCCTCGCGATGCGACGGGAATCGTCCCTTTCGCGGTGCGCACGGTCGTTCCCGCCTTCGCGCGTCCGCTGCTCGCGTTGAGCGCGGTGTCCAGCGCGAAGGAAAAAAATCGCACGTATTCACGCGTGTCGCGCAGCCGCAGCGTTGCAGGGAGGAGCGCGCGCAGCCGCGCCGCATCGTAGCCGTCGCGCACATGCCCGTGCCACTCGTTCGTGAGCCCGAGGGCGCGCCGGAGCGGATGCAACACGCCGAACGGATTGAGCCGCGGCACATTGAGCACCGCGCGCCCGCCAATCGCGAGGCAGCGCGCGATCTCCGCCAGCAGCGCGCGATCGTCCGAAACGTGCTCGAGCATGTCAGCGACCACGATGAGATCGAACGAGCCATCCGGCCACGGAAGTCGCGCATCGCTCAGCACGATCGCGCGCTCGCCGAGGGTGCGGGAGATCGCAGTCGCACTATGTTCCGTGAGATCCGCGCTGCTCCACTCGCCGCCCTGCTGCCGGAACAGCCACGAGATGACGCCGTTGTCCGTTCCGAGATCGAGCGCTCGCTTACCGCGCGTGTCGCCCGCTGCCCGCGAGAGCTCGCGCCACTTCGCTTGTTTGAGCACCGACACGCGAAAGCGCGCGAGCTGCTGCTCGCGATATCGTGCGTCGCTGCGAAGAACATCGTCGGCAGACCGATCTGCCATGCGCAAAACCTCATCACGCGAAGAGGCACGCAGGGTGCCCGAGGGGTAGTAACGAAAATCCCGTCTGGGCTCCAGGCCCAAACGGGAGATCGCATGCGCAAGGCGGGATTCGAACCCGCGACCTTCGGCTCCGGAGGCCGACGCTCTATCCAGCTGAGCTACTCGCGCGGAGGCGCTGGCGGTCGCGGATCGCTCCGTGTCGCGTGACCCAATATGCCATTTTGCGCCCCCCAGTGGAAGGGCGCGCGAGGCGAGTGGAATGGTTAAACGCCCGAGCACAGCCGCGCGTTCATGACAGAGTGAAGTCTCGCGCACCAGCCGAGTTGGCCGAGGAGCTGTCGGATGCCGTACTCGTCGTCAGGGCCCAGGACGGCGAGGCCGCCGCATTCGAGGCGCTCGTCAAACGACACCTTCGCGCCGCGCATGCCGTCGCACTTGCGGTGCTCGGCGAGCTGTCGGACGCGGACGATGCGATGCAGGACGCCTTTCTGTCGGCGATGCAGCATCTCGATTCATGTCATCCGGCGGAGAAATTTCGTGCATGGTTGCTGACCATCGTCCGCAACCGCGCGTACGATCTCAAGCGGAGAGGACGCGTTCGCTCGGTCGAGTTGCTCGAGGAAGATACGGCGCAGGCGCGTGAGGCATCGCCGCTCGAGATGGCGGAGCGGTCGGAGTTAAACGTGCGACTGACCACCGCGATCGGCACGTTGACCGATACACAGCGCGAGGTGCTCATGATGCACGATGTCGAGGGGTGGAAACACGCGGACATCGCGCAGCTGCTCGGCCTCGCGGAGAGCACGGTGCGCGTGCATCTCCTTCACGCACGTCGAAAGCTGCGCAAGCGGTTGCTCGCAGTCGCACCCGAAGCCACGCAAGGAGAAGCGGTACGATGATCGAACACAATGACGGGATCGAAAGCGATGAGGGAAGCGACATGAACGCGCTCGATTTCCTTGCGCCGATTGCGGAGCTTTCCGGGCTCTACCGCACGCGGCCGACGGGGGAGTGGGATGTGCTCGCGGCGGGGATCATCTCCGCCGCCGCGCCCGAGCTCGCGCGCCGCCGCAGCGAGCGCGGGCTCGTGCGCTCGATTCTGCGATGGTCGCGACCGGTGGCGGTGGCCGCCGCGGCGGTGCTATTGGTTGGCGCGATCGGACTCGCATCGACCAGCGATGCTGAAGCGACCACCGCGACGTCTTCCTTCGCCGAGGTGGTTGATCGCGAGCCGGCATCGACGCTGCTCGCCACCGATCGGCCGCCGAGCGCCAATGATCTCGAGCGCGTGCTCGATGGCGCCTCTATCCAGCAGGTGCAACCGTGAACGATGCGTCTGCCGCGTGGCGCAATCGCATCGCCGTGGGGATGCTCCTGCTGCTGGTGTTCGCAGCGGGCATGATCACCCAGGCGTGGGTACACCGATTCCGCGCGCCGCGCATCCGCTCGTTCATGACGGGTGGGCAGCGACCGCCGTTCGGTGCGGAGCGCGACCGTCACTTCGGCGAGGAGCTCGGGATGGACTCGCTCGAGCGCACGCGCGTCGACAGCATCTTCGCGCGCCGTCGCGTGCAGATCGACAGCTTCTGGAACGGCCCGGGAAAGTCACTCCGCGCGATCATGGATTCTACGCGTGAGGAAGTGCGCGCGGTATTGACGCCGGAGCAGCGAGCGCGCTTCGATCGCCGGCACATGGAAAGGCGGCCCCAGCATCCAGGGGAGCAGGGGCCGCCAGGTCATCCGCGCTAGCCGCGCCGCTTACGAAGCCGGCGGCGGTGGTGGCCCATTCCCGTTCGGCGGAGGCGGTCCGTCGTGGCCACTGCGCCCGTCGTGCTGCATGCGACGCTCCTTCATCTTCTCCATGTTGTCGTCGAACTGCTTCTGCTGGTCCGGCGTGAGTATCGCGCGAATCTCACCCCTCTCCTGCGTCATCACCTGACGAAACTGCGCACGGCTCGTGCTGTCGCGCGGTGCGCTGCCCATCCGAAGCGAATCGGTCTTGAGGCGATAGCGGTCGCGGATCAGCGTGACCTGCGACTTCTGGTCCTGGCTGAGATTCAGCCCGTCGAGCATCGGATCGCCGCCCTCGCCGCCGCGATGACGCATGTGCGAGCCATCGCCGGCCCGACCCCAGCCGCCATGACCGCGCGGTGACGCGGAATCCGAAGGGGGAGGCTGCTGCGTGTGTGCGCACGCCGACACGGCCGCTGAGGCCGCGCACAGCAGCGCGCCGAGCGTGATGTAGCGCGCTCGCGTGTGCAAGTGGAACATCGATTGTCTCCTGCTAATGTGTCCGATCACCATCGTCGCGCGAGATGCGCGTCGTCCTTCACCACACGTCGCGCGCGCCGCGTGTGTTTATCTCTTTGCCCCTTGAACGCGGCAGTGGTCTCGCGCGTATCGAGTGACACGCGTCCAGCCGTTCGGCCCGCTCCCCTCGCCACATCATATCCCGATTGCCGTCGTGACTCTCTCACGCGTTTTCGCCTGTCTCGCCATCCCGTTGCTCGCGCTCTCGATCGGCGCTCCGCCTGCGCGCGCCCAGGTCGGGAGCACCACCGACATCCTCACCGGCGTCATCTCGGACCCCGACTCGAAGCCGCTCGCGGGCGCGACGGTCGACGCGACGGCGGTGGATGGACAGATCACGCGTCACGCGCTCACGGGTACCAATGGCCGATACACGATTCTCTTTCCCGATGGCGGCGGACAATATCGCGTCACGGTGCGCTGCATCGGGATGGCGCCACTGGCTTTCGTCGTGAACCGCCAGGCGGACGAGGACCGGCTGGTGCGCGATGTCGCGCTTTCGCCGACGAGTGCGCGACTGCAGGAGGTGACCGTCAGCGCGCGGCGCCGCACGCCGCGCGACCGACAGACACCGGGCGCCACGGGGCGCATCCTGTCGGGCGATCAGGCCGAGCGTCTACCGATCGATGCGAGCGACCTCGCTGGGCTCGCGGCGCTCGCGCCGGGTGTCGTTCCGATCGGTGCGACGGACTCCACCGGATCGGCATTCTCCGTCGCCGGCCAGCGTCCGACCGCGAACAACATCACGCTCGACGGACTCACCTTCGGCGGCGGCTCGATTCCGCAGGATGCGACGCGCACGACGCGCATCATCACGAATACCTATGATGTCGCGCGCGGACAGTTCAGCGGCGGACAGGTTGCGACGACGACGAAGGGTGGTACCAACTCGCCTGCCGGTTCCTTCAGCTATTCGCTGCGCGATCGCGCGCTCGAGTGGGGAACCGGCGAGAACGGTTCCTTCGGCGGCGCGAGCACGCAGAACCAGCTCGGCGGCGGCTTCGGCGCGCCCATCGTCAAGGACAAGCTCTTCTTCTTCGGCGCGGCGCAGGGTCGGTGGCAGAGCGCCGATCTCGCATCGCTTCTCAGCGCGAATCCGGCCACGCTCCAACGGCTCGGTGTCTCGACCGATTCGGTCGCGCGCTTTCTCGCGCTTGTGAACGGACAGAGCGTTCCCGCGCTCGAAGGCGGCGTGGGCAACAACCGCTCGACCAATGCCGGCTCGGCGATCGCGCGCGCGGACTACATCATCAACGACTCGCACTCGCTGATGATTCGCGGCGACTGGCGGCTCAACTCGCAGAACCCTACGCGCATCTCGGCGTACTCGCTGCCGATGGGCGGCGGCACGATGCACGATCAGGGTGGCGGCATCATGGTGGCGCTCACGTCGCACTTCGGAAGCACGGTGATCAACGAAGGGCGCGCCTACGGATCGATCGACAATCGGAAGTCGGCTCCCTTCCTCGAGCTCCCTGCGGCGCGCGTACAGATCTAGTCGCAGGTCGCCGACAGCGCGCTCGGCATCACGACGCTCGGCTTCGGCGGCAGCCCATCGCTCCCGCAGACCGCGAACACCAGGGGGATCGAGGTGAGTGACGAGCTGTCGTGGCTTCCGGGCGACGCCTCGCATCGCATCAAGCTCGGAGGGCTGCTCAACGCGTCGCGCTTCGATCAGGATGTCACGAACAACCGTGAAGGCGTGTTCACCTTCAACTCGCTCGAGGATCTCGAGAACAATCAGCCGGCGTTTTTCTCGCGCACGCTGGCGCCCACGGAGCGCACGGGAAGCGCCGTCAACCCGGCGCTCTATCTCGGCGATACGTGGCGAAAGAGCGGCGCGCTGCAGGTGAGCTACGGCGTGCGCCTCGAGGGCTCGGTGTACGGCGGTGCGCCCGCGGAGAATATGCAGGTGGACTCGGCGTTCGGCCTGCGCACGAACGACTTTCCGTCGGAGATTCATCTGAGTCCCCGCGTCGGCTTCACGTGGACGCTCGGGCAGGGCGGCCTCGGCGCGCCGACGACGATCATCCGCGGCGGCGCCGGCGAGTTCCGGAGCCTCACGCCATCCGCGCTGTTCGCGGCGGCCGAGGGCGCGACGGGAGTCGCGGGCACCGAGTCGCAGCTCGTGTGCATCGGACGCGCGGTGCCGACCCCCGACTGGAGCGCGTACGCGGCCGATCCGTCGGCGATCCCGACCCAGTGCGCGTCGGAGACGCCGCTGCCGCCGGCCACCGCGCTCCCGGGGGTTGCGGCGTTCGATTCGAATTTCGGGGCGCCGCGCGCGTGGCGCGCATCGATCGGCGTGCAGCGGCGGATTCTCGACCGCTTCGGCTTGAGCCTGGACGCCAGCTACGCGCGCGGCGTGAGCCTCTACGGCTTCCAGGACGTGAATCTCTCGACGCCGCCGCAGTTCGGACTCGCGAGCGAAGGCAATCGCCCGGTGTACGTGCCGGCGTCGTCGATCGTGCCGGGCACGGGCGCCGTCGACTTCTCGGCGTCGCGCGTCGTGCCGGCGCTCGGACATGTGATCGAAATCGGCTCGAAGTTGCAGTCGGACAACAAACAGGTCACGCTCGGCTTCAGCGGCGTGACGGTGAGCGGCTTCACCTTCCAGGCGTCGTACACGTACATGCACTCGCGCGACCAGTCGTCGTTCTCGTGCTGCTCGGCGACGCAGGGCTTCGCGGCGGCGACGACGGCCGGCAACCCGAATCAGCTCGGCTGGGCGACGAGCGACTTTCAGCGCACGAACTCATTTCTGCTCACGGCGAGCTACGCGCCGTCGCAGAGCGTCGAGCTCACGACGGTTACGCGTTTGATGTCCGGGCCGCCCTACACGCCGATGGTGAGCGGAGACATCAACGGCGATGGCGCGTCGAACGACCGCGCCTTCATCTTCGCCGCAAGCGCGCACGACACTGCGGTGGCGAACGGAATGTCACGGCTGCTGGCGTCCGCCTCGCCGAATGTGCGCTCGTGCCTATTGAGTCAGACTGGCACGATCGCGAACAGGAATAGCTGCACCGGCAGCTGGCAGCCGGCCGCCGACCTGCAGATGAACTTCCGCCCGTCGTGGTGGGGTCTCGACCGGCGGATGACGATCATGGTGTCGACTGTGAATTTGCTCGCGGGGATCGACGAGGCGGTGCACGGCGACAACGATCTGCACGGTTGGGGCGGATACGCGCGCCCCGATCCGACGTTGCTGTACGTGCGCGGCTTCGATCCGGTGTCGCAGCGCTTCACGTACGCGGTGAATCAGCGCTTTGGCTCGATGCGCGGCAACGCAAATGCCTTCCGCGTTCCATTCCAGCTGGCGGTGCAGGCGCGTTACGTCATCGGGCCGGATCAGAACGCGCAACGGATGCGCGGTCTATTCGGTGCTGGAGGCGGGCGTGGCGGCGGGCGCAATGGCGGCGGCGGTGGCGCGCCGGGCGAGGGCGCGGCGGCGAACAACGATGATCTTGCGGACCGCCTGCAGCGCGTGCTGCCGAATCCCGCGGCGCAGCTGCTCGAGCTCAAGGACTCGCTTGCGCTCACGGACACGCAGGTGGTGAAGCTCACGGAGCTTCGCGATTCCACGGCAGCGATCTACGTCGGGGTTGCGGACTCGATTCGCGCCGCCGTCACGAAGGCGGGGCCGAACGCAGATCCCGCGCGACTGTTCACCATGCTGCGTCCGCAGCTGACGAAGGGGCGCGCGGTATCGAAGCAGGTGCTCGAAGAGGCGCAGAGGATTCTCACGCCGGAGCAGTGGGCAAAGGTGCCGGAGCGGATCAGAGCGCCGGGCGCATCGCATCGCGGCCGCGGGAACGTCGGCCGGTAAGCGCGGTCGTGCCGCTCCACCGCGCGAGCCGACCGCTGTTGCGCTGCCTCGCGGTGTGAGCATTCAAGTTCTGCCGCGCGTCGCCGAGACTCAAATCGAGTCCCTTCGCCTCCAGCGCGCCCCGACAGCCAGGTTCATGTCCACACGCCGTACGATATCGTCGGCTCGTCCGTTCATAGTCGCCGCGGTGATTGCGGCGCTGCTGGGGCTTGGCCTTCGGATGCAGCACACGCGACTACTGCGCGCCGCGCAGGTGTATTGGCGATATCGGATGAATACGAGCGCAGACGCGACACGGTCGGCAGTGCAACTGTGGCTGAATGAGCGTCAGGATGACGATCGTCTTCTGGCTCGACAGGCGGCGAAAGCCAGCGGGCTCTTTCAGCCAGGGCGTCCGAACCACGCCGACGTCAAGGACATGTTCGATTTCATCAGTGCATTCAGCGACGCACGCGGTTATCGCGGGATTTGGGTACTTCGTCTCGACGGATCGTCGGTCGTCGTATCTCATGAGGCAGATTCGCTGCCGCCCGCGGTGCGGAGATTCGCCGCCGAAGTTGCGCGAAGTGGAGAGAGTCGCACGATCGGTCCACTGCGCACGTTCAACGGCGAGCAGCTATTCGCCGTTATCGAACCTGTCGTGGGCGCGCGAGACGGGAAGACAACCGTTATCCTCGGCTCCGTCGTCCTCGGCATCGACCCGTACGAGACGCTCTTTCCCACGGTCTTGGACGAGCAGGACGGTGTCGAAAACGGTCGGAATCGTCTCGTACAGCGCATAGGCAATGACTTCGTCGTGCTGACCCCGTCTGAGAGTCCTCACGCCAGTCCCGGAGAGATCCGGGTTCCGTGGTCGCGGGCGCCGGTGCCGGGTCGTCTCGCGGCGGCGGGTATCGACAGCTCGGGGGTGTTTCAGGGACTGGAGCGTGTTCCGATCATCGCCGCAACCCGTCACATTCCCGAATCGGGATGGGGCATCATCCGCGCGATCGAGGAGTCAGAGGCGCTCGCGGCAGCGAATCGCGAATTTCGTTTCGACGCGCTCATCGCCCTGGTGGTCTATCTCCTGGGGATTGCCATCGCGTTCGCTCTTCGGCACACGCAGGAGGCGAATCGACGAGCGGCGATCGCCGAGTCGGAAGCCCGCTATCGTCTGCTCGCGGAGCACGCCACTGATCTCATCATCCGTCAAAATATGGACGGTGACGTGCTGTACGTCTCTCCCGCAAGTCGGGCTCTCCTCGGCTACGAGCCAGCAGAGCTGACGGCCGTGGGGCCATTGCATTTCGTGCATCCAGATGACGAAGAAATCGCGCGCCACGCGAACGAGGTTGTCTTTCGCAATCCGCTCGCGCTGCCCGTGCAGTATCGCATACGTCGCGCCGACGGGACGTTCGCGTGGTTCGAGACCACCGGCCAGCCGGTGATCGATGCAGAGCGACACACGCTCATCGAGATCGTCACGGTCTCGCGCGACATCTCCCAGCGTCGCGAGGTCGAGGAAGACGGAAAGCGGCTCGCGGTTCGAAATGCGCTGTTGCTCGAGTCGGCGGCCGAAGGCATCGTCGGGCTCGATCACGAAGGGACCATCATATTTCTCAATCCGGCGGGCGAGCGAATCCTCGGCTGGACCGCCGATGAGCTGCTGGGAAAATCACAGCACGCGTTTCTCCACCACTCGCGGCCGGACGGCACGCCCAATGTCCAGGCGTCCTGCGGCATCTGCATGACGGCGAGCACGGGACATGGACATGCATCGCAGGACGACATCTTCTGGAGACGCGATGGCACCTCGTTTCCGGTCGAGTACCAGAGCACCCCCGTGCGGGAAAGCGAGGGGGTCGTCGGAACCGTCGTGACCTTCCGCGACGTGGGCGCGCGGCGTCGCGCGAATCTGGAGCTCGTGCGGGCAAAGGAAGAAGCCGAGGCCGCGAACGCGGCGAAGAGCGAGTTCCTGGCGCGGATGAGCCACGAGCTCCGCACCCCGCTCAACTCCGTCATTGGCTTCTCGAACGTGCTACGGAAAAACAAGGCGGGGAACCTCAAGTCGATCGACCTGAGCTACCTCGAGCGCATCGGTACGAATGGCGTGCAGCTGCTTGCGCTCATCAACGACATTCTCGACCTCTCGAAGATCGAAGCGGGGAAGGTCGACCTCGAGCTTTCCGTGGTCGAGCTTGGGGCGCTCGTCGAGGATACGCTCGCCCAGCTCGGCGCGCGTCGCCTCAAGGCCGGTGTCGGCGTGGAGTCGGTGATTCCACCGACGATGAAGACGATCGAGACCGATACGGCCAAGCTCCGACAGGTGCTCATCAATCTCGTCGGCAACGCTGTGAAGTTCACTCACGCCGGCGAGGTCACCGTCAGCGTAGTCGTCGACCCAAACACCAATCGCCCCACGCGCATCCGCGTGCAGGACACGGGCATCGGCATCGCCCCCGACCGCATTGCCGCGGTCTTCGCCGCGTTCGAGCAGGCGGACACTAGTACGACGCGCGAGTACGGAGGCACTGGGCTCGGCCTCAGCATCTCGCGCGCGCTCTGCGAGCTTCTCGGCTTTCGCCTCGAGGTCGAAAGCGTGCTCGGAGTCGGCACGACGTTTACCATCGAGCTCTCGCCTGCCGCAGTTGCAACGGGGAAAGCGGAAACGGTGTTCTTGCAGCCGCCGCGCGCGCTGGCGGTCAGCTCTGCCAACGGAGACTCCGATGCGCCTCTCGTTCTCGTCATCGAAGACGATGCGGACGCACGCGAGCTCCTGCGGCGCCACGTCGAGGATCTCGGCTACCGCGTCGAGACGGCGTCGTCGGGCGCCGCCGGCCTGCGCATGGCGCACGAGCTGCGACCGCATCTCATCACGCTCGACCTCATGATGCCGGGAATGGATGGGTGGGAGCTGCTCAAGCGGCTCGCCGCCTCGCCGCAGATCGCTCACATCCCGGTCATCATCGTGAGCTCGATCGCCGGCGAGATGCAGGACAGCTTCGTGGGCGCGGTGGACTGGATCGATAAACCGATAGCACACGTGCGCCTGGGCGATGCGATTACCCGCAACATCGATCACGGGCCCGGCGGGGTGCTCATCGTCGAGGATGATCCCGACGCGCGCGAGCTGCTAAAGCGCTACATCTCGGACGACCACAAGGGGAGGCTGCGCGTGGCGAACGATGGAGCATCCGCGCTGGCGATGCTCGCACACCATCTTCCGGATCTCATCGTCCTCGACCTCAAGATGCCGTACGTCGACGGCTTCACCTTCCTCGAGACGATCGGCAACGACGCGCGACTGCGCGACCTCCCGGTGATCGTCGTGACTGCCGTGCAGCTGTTACCGGAGCAGCGCAAGATGCTGATGGGATGCACCATTGCAGTGCTCGAGAAGGGCGCGACGCTCGAGGCGGATCTCGCGCGCGTGATGCGCCGCGTGCCGCGCGCGCATGACATTTTGAGGCTTCCGATCAGCGCCTGACGCACGGCTACTCGCCGAGCGCGCTCACGTCCACCTGCGCCTCGCCGTCCAGCCCGTACTGCACCGACACGCGCCACGGCTGGCAGCACACCTCGCAATCCTCGACGTAGTCCTGATGCGTGCCGCCGCCCGGATCGAGCGTGATCTCCACGGCCTCGCCGCAGTACGGACAGTTCACGATCGCCTCACTATCCGCAGAGCCATCGCCCAGCAGGGCTTCCTCGTCGAGCTCGTCCGCGTCGTCGTCGTCGTACAGCTCTTCGTTCTCATCGTTGAGTCGCATCCGCCGCTCCCATGCCTGCTGCGCGCCCGGTCACCCACGCCCACAGAAAATTGTAGCCCCCGATCGGACCGAATGCATCCAATAGCTCTCCGCACAGGAAAAGGTTCCGGTGCAGGCGACTCTCCATCGTGCGCGGATCGATCTCCGCCAGGCTGACGCCGCCACCCGTGACTTCCGCCTTCGCATAGCCTTCGTCTCCGGACCACGGGAGCGCACCGTTCAGCAGGACATCGATGAGCGACGCGCGCTCCTCGCGCTTGAGGTCTGGGATCGAGCGCGTCTCGTCGACGCCGGCGTACCAGAGAAGTACCGTGGCCAGCCGGTCGGGGAGCACCTCGCGCAGGACGCCGAGCACGCTGCGATTTCCGGAGCGGCGTAGCGCGCGCGTCCATTCGTCGGCGTCGCGCGCGCACCAGCGCACCGTGATGCGCGCGGGCTTCGCGTCTCGCGCCTTCGATCGCACGGCCACGTGGGACACATCGAGCACAGACGGACCGCTGTATCCTCGATGGGTGAAGAGAAATCCGCCCGTCGCGGTCGCCGCTCGCTCGGACGAATGCGCGGTGAGCGTGACGGGCAGCGAGACGCCCGCAAGCTCCGTGAAGGCCGACGGCTCCGCGGTGATCGGCGTGAGCGCCGGGTACGTCTTGTTGATCGTGTGTCCAAGCTTGCGTGCGACCTTGAGGCCAACTCCGTCGCTCCCGGTTCTCGGAACGGACAATCCGCCGCTCGCGACGATCACCGCGTCGACCTCGAGGGGCTCGCCATCGGCGATCGAGACGCGCCACCGATTCTCCTCCAGCGGCGCGATGCCATCGACGCTCGTGTTCGTACGCAGGAAGGCTCCGTGCCGAGCGGCGAGCGAGAGAAGCCCGTCGCGCACGTCGCGCGCGCGGTTCGAGGCAGGGAAGAGCTTCGCGGATCCAATCTCCTCTACCAGCGCGAGGCCGAGCTCGTCGTTGAAAAATCGGATCTGCTCCGCCAGCGGCCACGAGCGCACGATCTTCCGCAGCGTATTCGGCGACGAGTCGGTGATGAAGCGCGTCTCGTCGAGCCGCGACGGGAGGATGTTGCAGCGACCACCGCCGCTGATCAGGATCTTTTTCCCCCCATCGGCAGTGCGCTCGAGCAGCAGCACCTCGGCACCCGCTCGCGAGGCGAAGATCGCGGCCATCGTCCCGGCGGCGCCGGCGCCCACGATGGCGATGCGGCGGCGCGAAGTGGACGGCGTATCGGGCTCGGAATCCGCGGAAGGCGTCGTAGAAGGCACGGAGGGATGATAACCGGTCGAGAGCGCCGCCTATTGCCCCACGGGGAAACTTCCCCCCGAAGCCGGCGTAGGGATGAGCGTCCCTCCCCGGAGTCGTTCAGAATGCTGGTCTCCTTACTGCGCCTCTTCGCGCTTCGACCGCTCCTCACGCTCGCGCTCTTCGGCATCCCGCTCTTCGTGCTCGTCGCGGTCGGGCTGCTCACCATCATCGCGTTCAAGGTGCTGGTCTTCGTCGTTCTGCCAATCGTCGCTGTGATTTGGCTGCTGCGCCGCCTCTCGCGCTCGGGCGACTCGCCAGCGCTCTGACGCGCTCGATGTCGCTAGCTTTCCTCCGGCTGCATCACTCGCTCCTTCCCGTCGCCGGAGGCACCGTCATGCAATCGAAGAAGGCAGAAGCTCTCCGCACGGAGTGGGGCGACAAGCCGTGCGAACATCCGGCGCTCGCCAAGGAATACGCAGAAGGGAAGAAGACGGGCGATTACGTCTGCACGCAGTGCGGCGCGCAAATCACCTTTCGCGAGCGCTCGGAATTGCTCGCGTCTCGCCGCCCTTCATGACGCCTGCTGCATCGACGAATGCGGATGCCCACTCCGACCCGACGCCTGCCGCGACCTTCCTGGTGCGTGGCATTTTCGTGCTCGGCATCCGCTCGCTCTTCATCGTGCGGGGAACCGTGGCGAGCGGGGTCGTGCGCGCGAAGCAGCGCGTGATCGGGATCCCCGGCATGGAAGGGGAAGTGCAGAGCGTCGAAGCCAATCTGCTCGACATCGATGGTGGCTCGGCGCAGAGCGCGCTCACCTTCCACTACGCGAAGCAGTCCGAGCTCGCGCGCTGGCGGTCGCTCATCGCGGAAGGCGCGCTGCTCACACTCGGCGCGCCCTGACGGTCACTGCGTACGGTTGAGCTGCGTCCAATTCTCGTGCAGCGATACCGACGGATTGAAGTTTACGTCGTCGCTCAGGATGTATTCGCCATTGCCATTGCTCCACGCCTGACGATAGCCGGCGCTCAGCTCCACACGCTCGCGGCTCGAAGGGTCGATGAAGTGCTCGACACCGCGCTGTGACTGGCTGAACGAGTCCGCGAGGCCGTCCTGCACCCGCTGCGTCTCCTGATACTGCTGCGTGATCATGGCGCTGACTGCGTGGTTTGTTTCATTCTGGATGGCGATGCGCTTGGCCACTTCGACCTGCTCCGCGTTGCCGATGTTCATCTGTATCTGTTGATAGGCGTTCACCCAGTTCAGGTTCGGCCGAAGGGACGCGATCATCGTCGAAAAGAGCGGCGCTCGGCGCTCCTGCTCACCGGCGGGCGTGCGCATGCCGAAGATCGAGCCAGCGGTGAGGGTGTAGGAGTTGACCTTGCCCATCCCCCCCTGCATCGCCGCGGAAGGCGACATCGCCTGCCGCACGATCATGTCGACGACTGCCGTGAGTGATTCCTCCACCGGCTGTCCGTTCACCTCGTACGCGATCACGACGCGACCCGCGTCGGCCTTTGTCCCGCTTGCGAGACCGGCCTGGATCTGCTGCGCAAGCTGCTGCCGAAGGCTCGCGTCCTGCGCCTGGGTGGCCTGCGGCATCGGCATACCCTGCTCGAAGCGCGCGCCGCGGCGATAGGCGGGGATCACTGCCTGACGAAGATATCCCTGCGCATTGACGATCGGCCGCATCGCGCATGGTCGGATGGCCGCATTCATCTGCTCCGCCTGACGGCCCGTCTGTTGGGCCATCGGATCGTCATTCCACTGCCAGGTGTACGGTGTAAAAAGCTCGAACGCCATGGTGCCATCGGGACTGACGACACGCATCGAGAGACTGACCATGTTCGATGTGCACCCCGACGCCGCCCACCTCACCCCGCCTTCCATCTTCCAGCCCACAGGCGCGAGAATACGCAGCACCTCGACCGGCTGGCCGAATCCATACTGATCCATCAGCCGAACCCAATGCATGCGATAAAAATTCCCGGGTGCCGATGAGGCACCCGGGGCGCGCGCAGTGCGCATGTTTTGTTGCTGCGAAGGTGGATTCTGCTGCTGCGGATACTGCTGCTGGGGATATTGCTGCTGCTGGGGGTCCTGCTGTTGCGGGTACTGCTGCTGCTGGGGATCCTGCTGGGGGTATTGCTGTTGCGGGTTCTGCTGTTGCGGGTACTGCTGCTGCTGAGGGCCCTGCTGCCCCTGGTACGGCTGCATCCCCTGCCCGTTGCTGCCGGCAAAGGCGATGCTTCCTTCCATACCTTGCAGCGTCGGGCCCACGGACGTGAACTCCGACTTCGGCGAGCTCATGATCACGGCGTACGGCTGCCCGCCACCCATCACACCAACGAGCCGCAGCAGGGACGCGATGCCTTTCGGACTCACGCCGGTGTACATCCCATACGATGCCGGCGCGCCGTTGAGCAGGTAGTCTCCGGCCGCGATCTGCTGCAGATCCCTCCACTGCGAGCCGTACTGTCGCGCGAGCTGCTGCACGACCTCACGCGATGACTGGACGCCGCCGAACGGTGCGATCATCGCGATCACCATCCCGCGGGATACGACCACGCCGCCATTCGCAGCGTTAGCGGTGAATCCCTGTGGAATTGCGATCGAGAAATGTCCAGCGGGATCGCGATAGCTACGGCCTTGCTGCGCCTCTGCGCTGGACACAGCCGCGAAGAGGGAAAGCGTTACTGTTCCAATCTTTAGAGCGACGATGCGGTTCATGTCGACCCGTCCCGGGCACAGGGGTTTCGCGATCCATGGAATGATCGCTTGTCTGATAAGGCGCAAAGCGATCTGCTCGTGGCTCATCCAGTTCTCCTCACCCGGCTGTCGCGCGCTGGCGCCCTTGTTGGTAACGCTCCATTTTCGGGGCATGAGTGATGACGCGAGCACGTCCGCGATGGTGTCCGAGCTGCTGGACGCCACGCGGCGCGGCGATGCCGACGCCTACGACCGCCTGCTCCCGCTACTCTACGCGGAGTTGCGTGCGATCGCGGGCCGGCACATGCGCGGCGAGCGTCCCGACCACACGCTCCAGCCCACTGCGCTCGTGCACGAGGCATTTCTGCGGCTCGTCGGTGGATCGCCCGCACACTTCGAGGATCGCACGCACTTTCTTCGCGCCGCATCGCAGGCGATGCGCCGCGTGCTCGTCGATCACGCCCGCGCTCGCACGGCGGCGAAGCGCAGCGGCGACATGCGGGTCACCCTCGACGAGGCGATCGCCGGCCGCGATGACCGCATCATCGATTTGTTGGTCCTCGACGATGCGATGACACGGCTCGCAGTCGCCGAACCGAGGTGGGCGCGCGTCGTCGAGCTCCGTATCTTCGGCGGACTCGAGGTCGCGGAAGTCGCCACCGCGCTCGGCATCTCGCCCGCCACCGCGAAACGCGACTGGCAGTTCGCGAAGGGATGGCTCGCGCGCGAGCTCGGCGCGGACACGCAGTCGTGAGCGAAGACGGCGCCGACCACCTTCGCCAGCTCCGGGCGCTCTTCGATGCCGTGATGGATCGCCCCGAGGGGGAGCGCCGCGAATTCCTCGATCAAGCCACGGGCTGGGATGCGACGCTGCGCCGCGAGGTCGATGCGCTCATCTCGGCCTCCGAGCACACCGACGTCTCATTGGAGATGTTCGATTTCGGCTCAACGGTCGCTCCCGAAGCGGGACAGCGGCTCGGCGCGTACGAGGTGGTGCGCCTCGTCGGCACCGGCGGCATGGGCGCCGTGTACGAGGCCACTCGCGCCGATGATCAGTATCGCAAGCGCGTCGCGATCAAGATCGTGCAAGGCGGGCTCGACTCGGAGCTGACGCTCGGCCGCTTCCGCCGCGAGCGCCAGATCCACGCGGGGCTCGAGCATCCGAACATCGCAACGCTCCTCGACGGCGGCATGACGCCGGCCGGCCAGCCGTTCCTCGTGATGGAGTTCGTCGAGGGGCTGCCGATCACCACCTGGTGCAATCGCCACGAGCTCGGCGTGCGCGAGCGCGTCGCGCTCTTCAGGCAGGTATGCGGCGCGGTGCAGCACGCGCACAAGAATCTCGTCGTGCACCGCGATCTCAAGCCCGGAAACATTCTCGTCACGGAAGACGGCACCGTAAAGTTGCTCGACTTCGGCATCGCGAAGCTCCTCGGCGACGATGCCTCCGATGACGCGATGCCACTCACACGCGGCGGCGTTCGTCCCTTCACGCCGGAGTACGCGAGCCCGGAGCAGGTGCATGGCGACACGCTTTCCACCTCCTCAGACGTGTACTCGCTCGGCGTCGTGCTGTTCGAGCTGCTTGCGGGACGTCGCCCGCATCTCTTCCCTTCACGCTCGCTGTCGGACATCGAGCACGCCCTGACCACGGAGCCCGTGCCGCGGCCAAGCGCGGTCGCGACGGAGAGTGCGGCGCGCGAGAGTGGTGAGCGCAGCGAAAATCGGTTGCGCCGGAGGCTGCGTGGCGACCTCGATCAGATCGTGCTCATGGCGCTTCGCCAGGAGCCCGCGCGCCGCTACGCGTCGGTGGACGCGCTCGACGCCGATCTTCGACGCTATCTCACCGGACTGCCGATCGCCGCCCAGCGCGACTGGCTCGGCTATCGCTTCCGGAAGTTCGTGCGGCGAAACGTCGCAGCGGTGGCTGCGTCCGCGCTGGTGCTGCTCGCGCTCGTGGGCGGGGTGATCGCGACGTCATCGCAGGCAAAGCGCGCACGCGCCGAACAGGTGAAGGCGGAGCGAGTGAGCGACTTCCTGCGAGGGCTGCTGAGCTCCGTGCGTCCGGCGATGGGTGGGCGTGATGTACCCGTGTCAGAGCTGCTCGATGCGGCGGCGCGCCGCACGCAGACGGAGCTCGCGGGGCAACCTGACGAGCGCGCGGAGCTCGAGACCGTGATCGGCGAGAGTTACCAGTCGCTCGGACGCTACGACGAAGCGGCGCCGCATCTCGCGACCGCGCTCGCGCTGCGTGAGCAGATGGGGGGCGCCGCGAGCGAGGCGGCGATCGTCGGGCTTTCGAATGTCGCGGGGCTCGCCCTCGCCCGCGATGAGCTCGACCGCGCCGACTCACTCTTCACGCGCGCGCTCGCGCTGCAGCGCTCGCGCACGTCGAAGCCGGATTCACTCGTCGCCGTGCTGCTCGACAACCTCGGAAGCGTCGCGCACAAGCGGGGGCAGGACAGTACGGGCGAACGGCTGCATCGCGAAGCGCTGACGATTCGCCGGCAAATCGTACCGCCGACGGACGACATGATCGGCTACTCGCTGAACAACGTCGCGGTCTCGCTCGGCGATCAGGGGCGGATGGCGGAGGCCGAGCCGCTGCACCGGGAGGCGGTCGCGATCTTCAGGCGGAATCATCCGGGTCCCGATCCGACCGTCGCCGATGCCCTCAACTCGTTGGCGACGGCGCTCGATCTCGAGGGGAAGAATGCGGCGGCGGAGAGCACGTACATCGAGACGATCGCGATGCGGCGGCAGCTCGTCGGCCCCGAGCACCCCGACTACGCGTGGACGGTGTTCAACTACGCGATGTTCGAGTTCGATCAGCATCGGTACAAGGAGGCGATGCAGCTGAGCCGTGAGGTGCTCGCGCTCCGCGGCAAGACGATCGCCGAGAATAACCCGTCGATCGCGGCATCGCTGCAGACCGTAGGGCGATGTCTCGACCAGTTGGGCGACACCGTTGGAGCGGAGCGATCGCTGGTGGAGAGCCTCAATATGCGAAAGAAGTATCTTCCTGCGAGCAGTTGGTTGATCGCGAGCTCGGAGAGCGTGCTGGGAGAGCACTACACGATTGCCGGGGAGCTCCGCAAGAGCGAGCCACTCCTGCTTCATGCGCAGCGCGTGATGGAGCAGACGTTCGGTATCGCGAGTCCGCGAACGCAGGGGAATGTGCGCCGGCTGGTGTCGCTGTACGAAAAATCAGGACAGCCGGCGAAGGCGGCGACGTACCGCGCGATGCTCGCGAGGAAGACGGGGTAGCGAGTGTCGCCTTTGACAGAATCTCGTGGTGCTGACCTCCCGTCGTCGACTTCTACGCCTTTGAATGCAGGCGCGCTTTCGAGAGGTGTTCAGCGATGATGAAGATCATGTTCCGACATATCACGGGGTCCCGCGCGACGCAGGTCGACGTCGTCGCCCTCGGTGCGCATCAAGAGCTCATACTCGGCCGCGCGCCATCCGCTGCGGTGCGCTTCGATCCGTTGCACGACCGCGACGTCGGCCGACATCACGCGCGCATCTCGTGGTCGGATGCGGTGCCGGTGATCTTCGAGATCGCGGATCTGAAGAGCCGCAACGGCACTTACGTGAATGGCCGTATGATCACGACGCCGATGCGGCTGCACGTCGGTGATGTGATTCAGCTCGGCGCGCACGGGCCGGAGGTCGAGGTCCGATGGGATGCGACGACGTCGACCGTGCTGCATCTGATCGGCTAGCGATGTCTCGACCAGCTGGGCGATACGGTGCTCTCTCCGTTTCCTACACTTGCGCCAGTACGAGGGGGCGGCTCGTTCCGCCATCGAGCATCTAGCGCACTCTCGCAGTGAGTTTCGTTGGGGTGAACGGCTTCTCGAGAAAGGCGTAACGCTCACTCGCAATGCCGCGACGCGCCGTTTCGTCGCGCGTGTAGCCGGACATGAGCAGCACCTTGGTACCGGGATATCTGCTCGCAATGCTCTCCGCGAGCTCGACGCCGCTCATCTGTGGCATCACCATGTCCGTGATGGCGAGGTCCAGCCTCCCTTCGTGCGCTTCGCACCGATGCAGCGCCTCCTGCCCATTGGCGGCCTCCAGCACGACATAGCCGCACTGTCGCAGCGCGCGGCAAGCGACCGTGCGCAGAGCCACGTCATCCTCCACCACCAGCACCGTTTCCCCACCGTTCGACGACGGAGTCGACGCCTCCGTGACCGGCAGAAAGTCCGCCGAGGCATCCGCGCGCGGGAGATACACCTTGAAGATCGTACCCTGTCCATGCTCGCTGTACATGGCGAGATGTCCGCCGCTCTGCTTGACGATTCCGTAGACCGTGGACAGCCCGAGTCCGGTACCTTCGTGCAAACCCTTCGTGGTGAAGAACGGCTCGAACACGTGCGACTGAATCTCCGGCGTCATGCCAATTCCATTGTCTGCCACGGACAACATGACGTACGACCCCGCCTGCATTGCGGGCTCCGACGAGCGTAGCGCAAATGGACTTTCGAAGGTGACGTTCGCGGTCTCGATGGAAAGCCGGCCCCCATCAGGCATCGCGTCGCGCGCGTTCACCGCGAGGTTGATGACGATCTGTTCGATCTGTCCCGAATCGGCCGACACGGTGCCCAGCTCCCGGTCGAGCGTCAGCAGTATCTGGATGTCCTCGCGCAGGAGCCGGCGGAGCATCTGCTCGACATCGCTTAGCACCCTGTTGATATCGACGACCTGGACGCGCAACACCTGCTGGCGGCTGAATGCGAGCAGCTGCCTCGTCAGCAGCGCCGCGCGCTCCGCCGCGCGCTTGATCTCCTGCACATCCGCGCGCGAGGAAGAGTCTTCGGCGATCTCCGCGAGCAGCATCTGACTGTAGCTGATGATGACGGTGAGCAGGTTGTTGAAATCGTGTGCTACCCCGCCCGCGAGTTGCCCCACGGCTTCCATTTTCTGCGCCTGGCGGAACTGCAGCCCCAAACGCTTGCGATCCGTCTCGTCCGAGATGATGCTGACGAAGCCGCTCAGCGTCCCGTCGCCGGAGTGCAGAGCACATTCGGAGATCTGTACGTCCCGCACGCTGCCGTCGGATCGACGGCGCTGCGTCTCGAAGCTCGTGATCGTCTCCCCGGCGATGAGGCGCTGTCGATGATCCGAGGATTCCTTGAGTTGTTCCTCCGGAATGATCGTGAATAGCGGTTGGCCGATCGCTTCGGCAGCTGTCCAACCGAACTGCGCTTCTGCGGCCGCGTTCCACCTGCGGATGACCAGCTCTGGGGATGTGATCACGATGGCGAGCGGCGAGTCTTCGATCACCGTCCGCAGAGTCGCATTGCTCTCGCGCAGTGCAGCCTCGGCGGCGGTACGCGCCGTCACATCGGTCGACTGCACGAGGCGCGCATCCCGGCCCTCGAAGTGCACGCCGTGCGAGACGATGTCGACGAGCAGCTCGCTTCCATCCTTGCGACGGTGGCGCCATCCGCCGCTCGCGCGTCGCCCGATGCCCGTCGCCGGAATGCTCTGCCGAAGGAATGCGGCGTCTTTCGGGGATCGGATATCATCGATCGCCATGAAAAGAAATTCCGCGTGCGTGTATCCGTACTGCGCAATGGCGGCCTCGTTCACGGCGAGAAAATGGCGCGTCTCCTCGTCGTAGACCCACATGGGAACCGGATTTCGATCGAAGAGAAGGCGATAGCGCTCCTCCATCAAGACGGCACGGTCGCGCGCCTCTTCCGCCACGGCGGTGGCTTCCGTCAGCTCCTGATTGGCGACTTCGAGATCGGCGGTGAGCGACTCCTGCTCCAGTGCGGCATCGGTCAGATCCGCGTTGGACTTCTGCAGATCAACCGTGAGCGTCTCCTGCTCGGCCGCCTGTGCCTCGAGCTCGACGGCTTGTTCTTCCAGCCGCACTTGCTGCTCGAGCGTCGTCGAGGCGTTGGCGAGCAGCGCCCTCCGTGCGCGTGCGAGCACGACAATGACCAGGCTCGCTTCTACGAGGACGAGTACAACCTCGCCCCATCTCCAGATGGCGTTCCTTCGCACCCGAATGGCGTAGAGAGTGGCTTCGTCGTGGAGAAAGCGTTCGATTTGCGCGCGCACCGGCGCGAAGGTCGCCATGCCACTTCGCTGTCGCCGGCCGAGGCGTAGCCGGTCGAGGCTGTCCCGCGTCTGCAGTACGGGATCGGCGTACGACGAATCCCAGGCTGTTATCGCGCTTTCCACGAGCTTGAGCTTCGACTGCTGCGACGGGTTGTCGCGCACGAGTGCCGAGAGCGAGTCGAGGTCACGCGAGAGGGCGGGGCGAGCACGTCGTTCCGGGACGAGCATCGTGGTGTCGTTGCCTATCACATACGCCGCGATCGCGGACTGGCGGTCGAGCGCCAGGTCGAGCGCGCGTGCGCCGGCGAACTGCACGTCGCGTGTGTGTCGTACCAACTGTAAGGACTGCCAGCTGCCGTAGGTCATCAACCCGACCGTCAGCGCGATCGCAGCAATGGCAGCGATCGCACTCGCGGTGAGATTGCGAATCAGGTCAAGCAGTCCTTGTCTGGAGCGCATGTCTGATTGGTTAACGATTCATCTATGTGTCGGATGCACATCGACGACGTGGTTCTCAGAAAATATTATCGGGCGTGGAACCGGGTCCGTGTTGATTCTAAGAGTGATTTAATTTTTCGGCATTTCGAAGCAGCCCCGAATGCAAACGCAAAACGGCTCCAGTCTCGACGAATCGAGGCTGGAGCCGAAGCGAACATTTGCAACCGCCGTGCTGAAGCGGCAGTTCCGACGAATTAGTCCGCAGCTTCGCGGTCTAAGATGGTCGGGGCGAGTGGATTTGAACCACCGACCTCCTGGTCCCGAACCAGGCGCGCTAACCGGGCTGCGCCACGCCCCGCAAATCTCACGTGTCGACTATGCTGCACCGCGAGATCATGGTGCGCCTGGAGGAACTCGAATCCCCAACCTTCTGATCCGTAGTCAGATGCTCTATCCAATTGAGCTACAGGCGCCCGAAAAATCTGTTTTTAATCACAACGGCGGACATGTCTCGGTTGCGGAGACACATCCGCCATCATCACCGCAAAACTAGTCCTGCACCGGTGCACCGTCAAGCGACTGGTGCGGCATTCTCGGCTGGCGTCCGTGAGCAAATTGGCGTCGCGTGCGAGCCGCCAGCACCCATCGAATTCCTTGTGATAGACGATGCGCTCGAGTTCCACGAGCCGCGCCGCGCCGTCGATCTTCGAAGTCCAAAAATGCAAAACCTCGAGTCCGCCACGCGACTCGAGGCCCGAACATGGGCGGTACAAGACTCGAACTTGTGACCTCCACGATGTCAACGTGGCGCTCTAACCAACTGAGCTAACCGCCCGCACCTACCGTTCGCACGAAACGCCGGCCCTACACAGCGCGACTACACGCCGGCATCAAGTCGCGCGTCTCACTACTCCACTGGACAACAGAGCGGGAAACGGGACTCGAACCCGCGACCCCAACCTTGGCAAGGTTGTGCTCTACCAACTGAGCTATTCCCGCGTGACGCTCGTCTGATCAGGTGGAGGCGAGGGGAATCGAACCCCTGACCTCTTGAATGCCATTCAAGCGCTCTCCCAACTGAGCTACGCCCCCTGAAATCTCCCTGCGAAAAACTCCGCAGCGAGCCCCCAATCTTAGTCGGACACCTCCGGGCAGTCAAGCAAAAGAGGGGCTGGCGCGGCGTGTGTCCAGTTGTATTTTTGCCGCCGACATTCCTCCGCTCGCACGCGTCGACCACAGTCAATCGGGATCAGCATCCATGACCGAAGAGAAGCGCAACCGCCGTCGCGGCGCGCCCTCAGGGCTAGCGCCAAACGAACCGGAGCGCGACATCCTCGATCAATACCTCTATGAGGTCAGCAGCTACCCGCTCCTCAAGGGAATCCAGGAATTCGATCTTGCGCGGCTGATTCGCACTGGCGATCAGGATGCGCTGCAGGAGCTCGTCACGCGCAACCTGCGCTTCGTCATCTCCGTCGCGAAGAAATATCAGAACCGCGGCATGCCGCTCATCGACCTCATCGGCGAAGGCAACGTCGGCCTCCTCACCGCCGCGCGGAAGTTCGATCCCGATCAGGGCGTCAAGTTCATCTCCTACGCCGTCTGGTGGATCCGACAGGCGATTCTCTCGTCGCTCGCGAAGCAGGGGCGAACCGTCCGCGTTCCGCTCAACCGCACTTCCGATCTGTCGCGGATCATAAAGGGCGCCGAGATCCTGCGTCAGAATCTCCGCCGCGAGCCGATGCCCGAGGAGCTCGCCCGCCTCACCGGTCTCACCGTGGAGGTCGTGCAAGCGCTCTCCGCGCTCAACACCGGCGATGTCCGCCTCGACGCGTCATTCGATCCCGACAGCGACCGCTCGATCATGGATCGCTTCGTCGCCGAGGACATGCCGAACCCCGAAGACGAGTACATGAATCGATTCGTCAGCGAGGAGATCGAGCGCGCGCTCGCAACCCTTCCCGCGCGTGACGCGAAGGTGCTCCGCCTCTATTTCGGACTCGACGGCGGACGCGAACATACCCTCGAAGAGATCGGCTCCATGCTCGGCGTCACCCGCGAGCGCGTGCGCCAGTTGCGCGACCGCGCGCTCAAGCGACTGCGCGAAGGGGAAGTCGGGATCGCGCTCGCCAGCTTCGCTGCCTAAGGATTGTTCTTCTTCAGCGCCGCCGCGTTCGCAGCCTTCGTTCGTCCCGACGCCGTGCGTTTGGTCCACACGAGGATCGTTCCGCACGAGGCGTTCTGCCCCTGGAACTGCACCGGGACTTCGCTTGCGCTCTTGTAGACCTCGATCGCCTCGATGTCATCCGGCCGTATCATCTGATCGAGCGAGTTGTCCGAATTGTCGAACGGCGCTCCATCGAGATACCACTGCATCGGACAGCTCTTGTTACCTGAGCGCGCGGACTGCACGGTGTAGTTGGTGCCGTCGAACGCGACGTTCAAGCCGGGGACAGTGCGGAACAGATCCGTGGTCAGAATCGACTGGCGCTTCTCGATGTCATCGCGCGTGATGAAGCTCCCCAGCCCTCGCTTCGCGCGCTGATCGAAGCCGGGGATCGTGCTCCCCGCCTTCGCCTCGACCTTCACTTCGCCGAGCACGTTGGCGCGCGTGTCGAGCACCGCCGCGAGCTTGCTCTCGCGCGCCGGCGACAGGTCGACGGTGAAGCGCTTTGGTGAGTAGGAGAGCAGCCGCACTTCCACCGTCTGCGTCCCCGCCGGAAGTCCGCCAAGCCGGAATGCACCGCGCGAATCCGCGCGCGCGCCGATCGACGTACCGACGAGATAGATTTGCGCGCCCTCGAGCGGCTTTCCGTCCGGCCCCAGGACCGTTCCGTTGAGCCGCGCGGTGCCAAGCGGCTTCGGCGCCGGCACCGTGCCCTGCACATCGGCTTCCGGCGCGGGCGCCGTCGCGACGATCCGGTCGCCCACCAGGAAGTCCCGCTGGAGCACGCCGCCCGGCGGCATCGAGACGTCGATCCATCCGCTCGCCTTCGTTGCGAGGCGTGCCTGCGCACGAAGCGCGACACCATTCGGAATGCCGCAGACACGATAGGAGCCATGCTCGTTCACCCTCGTGTGCACGGCCTTCGGCAGCTTCGAGAGCGACGTTGTGCCGATGTTCATCTCCGTCCACATCACGACGACGAGCGCGCCGACCAGCGGCTGATCCGTGTCCGCGTTGCGCACCACACCCATCATGAGCCCGCGTCCCTCACTCGCCGTATCGCGGCAAATGACGCGCAAAATCGTACGCATCGACGGTGTTCCGAGATCGAGCACGGCGGACTCCCCGTGCCGGATCACGATCTGTCGCGCCGGCGGCGCGATGCCGAGTGAGTCCATGCTCGGCATGAAAAATCCCACCACCACTGTCCCTTCAGGCAGACTGTCCGTGGAGAAGTGGTAGTAGCCGTTCGAGTCAGAGACCGACTGATGCGTCGAGCCGGCGATGATCACCGTCGCGCCGCGCACCGGCTCATCGTGCAGGCTGTCGAACACCACCCCCGAGAGCGTCGCGTGCGCCTCGGGCGCCAACGTGCGATGCGGCACCTCGACCGGACGCGTTGCCGGCGTCGTATCGGTGGTCGGCTTGCCGAGGCGATGGATGATCTGCGCGCGCAGCGGAGAAGCGACGGCGATGAGGAGGGCGAGGGAAGCGAGTCGGCGCATGCGGTGTGGAATGGGGAATGTCCCGCGACGAGCGTGTCGTCACGAGCCAAGCTTAAAACGAACGGCACGTCGCCATCGTTGTCGAGGGGTGCGGTGCCCGTGCCTCGACCGCATCCATACCCGGCGCATCCGCAATCGTTCGACGCGACGCACCGTCGGTCGTTGCCCGACGATGCCCATTGCGGCACATTTCCGAATGATCCAGCTCAAAGACGTCTACAAGTCCTTCGGCGACAAGAAAGTCCTCCAGGGCTTTACGCTCGAAGTGATGGAAGGCGAGACGATGGTGATCATCGGCTATTCCGGAACGGGGAAGTCGGTGGCGATCAAGCACATCGTCGGACTCCTCGAGCCGGACTCGGGCACCGTCATCGTCGACGGCAAGGATGTTCCGAATCTGCCGCGCCGGGAGCTCTATGCGCTCCGCGCGAAGATAGGCTACGTCTTTCAGTTCGCCGCCCTTTTCGACTCGATGTCCATCGGCGACAACGTCGCCATGGGGCTTCGCAAGCTCGAGATGAAGGACGATGAGATTCGCGAGCGTGTGAGCGAAGCGCTCCGCCTCGTCGACCTGCCCGATACCGAGACTCGCTATCCGGCCGAACTCTCCGGAGGCATGCGCAAGCGTGTCGGCATCGCGCGCGCGATCGCGCTGCGCCCCAAGGACATCCTGTACGACGAGCCCACCACCGGCCTCGATCCCGTCACGAGCGCCGTCATCGACGAGCTGATGATCCGCATGCGCAAGCAGCTCGGCGTCACGAGCGTCGTCATCACCCACGACATGCGGAGCGCGTACACCGTCGGCTCGCGCATCGCAATGCTCTACGAGGGGAAGGTGCGCCAGGTGGGCACAGTGGACGAGATCAAGCACACGAAGGATCCCGTAGTCCGGCAGTTCATCGAAGGACGCGCGACGCTGAACGAAGTCGAGATGGCCGGCGTCCCGGCCAGCGCGCGGGGCTAGCTCCGTGACGCGCTCGCGGGCCAACCGCGAAGTCTCCGCCGGCGGAGTCGTCTATCGCGTCGAAGACGGCCGTCCGCTCTACCTGCTCATCCGCGACAGCTATCGCAACTGGGGCTTTCCGAAAGGACATCTCGAGAAGGAGGAGCTCCCCGAGGCGGCCGCGTTGCGCGAGGTCTCCGAGGAGACGGGACTTACGGACCTCGTCATCCGCGCCGAGCTCGCGACCATCGACTGGCACTTTCGCTTTCGCGGAAAGCTGATCCACAAGATTTGCCACTTCTTTTTGATGGAATCGGAGAACGCCGCGACGAGTCCACAGCGCGAGGAGGGAATCACCGCGTGCAAGTGGCTGCCGATCGACGAAGCGCTCGTGCTCATCTCGTACGCGAACGCGCGCGAGGTGCTGCAGCGCGCGGCGGAGACGGTCGGCGGCGCGCCGCTCGCATACTGATGGCCGCTCCGGCGCGCGAGGCCGTCATCCTCGCCTACGCGACCCGCGAGCATACGCGCGCCCGCATCCGCGCGAACCTCGTCCGCATCCACCGCCGCGGCGTGCTCGTGCGCACGCACAAGGATTTCGCGAACGCCTTTCGCACGCACTTCGTCGATACTGCGCTCGTCGAGGTCGCCGGCGACGGTGACGGCCACGCCCCCGCCGAGCTCGCACGCGAATACCCGAGCGTCCCCTTCATCGCCCTCACGCCATTTCGGCCGGTCGACGCGCCCGCCATCTCGCGATGCGCAGAACTCGACTTCGCCGACGTCCTCGCCGACGGCACCGACGACGGCCTCCTCGGGCACGCGCTTCTGATCCACGGATTTTCCACGCGGTTCGCCGCCGCTCTGCATGCGCCCCCCAACCAACTCTCGCTCACGACGCCGCTCCAGCTCGCCGCCTGGCGCGCCTCGATCGCGCATGCGGGACGACCCGTCCGCACTGCGGAGATTGCCGACGCGCTCGGCGTCACCCGCGAGCATCTGAGCCGCAGCTTCACCGCCGGTGGCGCGCCCACCCTCAAGCGCGTCCTCGACCTCATCCGCCTGCTCGCCGCGGGGGAGCTCGCCAAGAACCCCGGCTACGACTTGAGCTCCGTGGCGCGGCTCGTCGGCTTCACCTCCAGCGCAAAGCTGTCGGCCACCGTCAAGCGCGTCGTCCGCGCCCACGCCAGTGCGCTCTCGGCGTTGCGCGCCACGGACCTCCTCGAGCGCTTCCTGCGCGGCTAGCGCGCGGGGCGCAGGACGGCGATATATGGGCAGTCCGAGTCTTGCCCGAATGCCTAGCTTGTGATAAATTTCACAAGCTACTGCCGAATATTTTCGTGACCTATAGCCCGCTTCCGACATGGCCTCCGAGACCACGCTCCGCCCCGCCGAAATCAAGGACATCCTCCTTCGCGAGATCGAAGCGGCGGACCTCCACGAGCTCGACGTCGAGGATGTCGGTACCCTCCTCGAAGTAAAGGATGGTATCGCCCGCATCTACGGGCTCCTCAAGGCGATGGCCGGCGAGATGCTCGAGTGCACCTCGGCCGAGACGGGTGAGAAGGTCACCGCCCTCGCGCTCAACCTCGAGGAAGACAACATCGGCGCCGTCATTCTCGGCGATTGGCTGAAGCTCAAGGAAGGCGACGAAGTCCGCCGCACCCGCCGCGTGCTCGAAGTCCCCGTCGGTCCCGAGATGCTCGGCCGCGTCGTCGACGCCCTCGGCAACCCAATCGATGGTCTCGGGCCGATCACTGCCAAGCTCACGCGGAAGGTCGAGTCGGAAGCGCCCGGCATCATCGTCCGCCAGCCGGTGAAAGAACCGATGCAGACGGGACTCAAGGCGATCGACGCCATGATCCCGATCGGACGCGGACAACGCGAGCTGATCATCGGCGACCGCGGCATCGGCAAGACCGCGATTGCGATCGACACGATCATCAATCAGAAGGGCACCGGCGTGCTCTGCGTCTACGTGGCGATCGGCCAGAAGAAGTCGACGGTCGCGTCGACGGTGGAGAAGCTCCGCGCGACGGGCGCGCTCGAATACACGATCGTCGTCGTCGCCGCCGCCTCCGATCCCGCCCCGATGCAGTACATCGCGCCGTACTCCGGATGCGCGATGGCCGAGTACTTCATGTATCACGAGGGAAAGGCGACGCTCTGCGTTTACGACGATCTGTCGAAGCAGGCTGCGGCATATCGCTCGATCTCTCTCGTGCTCCGCCGCCCGCCGGGCCGCGAAGCCTACCCGGGCGACGTTTTCTATCTCCACTCCCGTCTGCTCGAGCGCGCCGCGAAGATCAGCGAGGATCCGTCGGTGGTGGATGGCAAGACGATCTTCAAGGCGGGAGGCTCGCTCACCGCGCTCCCGATCATCGAGACCCAGGCCGGCGACGTGTCCGCCTACATTCCGACGAACGTCATCTCGATCACCGACGGACAGATCTTCCTCGAGGCCGATCTGTTCAACGCCGGTACGCGTCCCGCGATCAACGCCGGTATCTCCGTGTCGCGCGTTGGTGGCGCGGCGCAGATCAAGGCGATGCGCAACGTCGCCGGCCGACTCCGCCTCGACCTCGCGCAGTATCGCGAGCTCGAAGCGTTCGCCGCCTTCGCATCGGATCTCGACAAGACTACCAAGGCGCAGCTCGATCGCGGCGCGCGCACGGTCGAGGTGCTCAAGCAGCCGCAGTACGAGCCGATGCCGGTCGATCAGCAGGTCATGATCATCTACGCAGTGTCGAACGGCTTTCTCGACGACATCGAGGTTTCGCGCCTTCGCGTGTGGGAGAAGGAGTTCCTCGGCTTCATGGAGAAGAGCTATCCGCAGATCGGCCTCGAGATTCGGGAGAAGAAGGTGCTGTCGAAGGAAGGGGAGCAGGCGCTGAAGGATGGCATCGCAGCATTCAAGGCGACGCCCGCCGGCGCACCGACTCCCGCTGCGAAGCCCGCGGATGCGAAGAAGTCTGCCGCTGCTGCACCGGCCGCCGCGGCGAAGCCGGCCGCTCCGGCGGCGCACTAACTCGCATCTGACGAGCTGACTCATGGCGCAGGGACGCGAGCTCAAGGGACGGATCAAGTCCATCGAAGGGACGCGGAAGATCACGCGCTCCATGGAGATGGTCGCGACGTCGAAGCTCAAGCGCGCGCAGGA
>JBDTJH010000007.1:0-17984 GCA_039935955.1 Gemmatimonadaceae bacterium | reverse complement strand
AATATTTCCTCGAGCAGGGCGAAGCCGCGCTCTCCGCTTCAACGAACGATGACCCGCCACGACTCACCCTCAAAGCCCTAGAGAAAATATCCATGTCGCGCAGCCGCGAACGCATCCTCAACAATCTCGACGAGATGTATCGCGAGAGCTTCGAGCGCGCCAAGGCGACCGAAGACAGCACGTCGATGGCCACACTCGACTTCGCCTATCGGCGCGAGCAGCTCTACTTCGAGATCCTTCTCGACATCCGCGACGCGATGGAGCGCCGCTAGCGAGTGATGAACCCCCCTCTGCGCACGCCGGGTCTTGCCCATGCGGCTTTCATCATGATGTCGGCATTCACCCTCGCCGGCTGTTCAGGCGGCACGAGCGCCCCCGTCTCTCTCGCCGTGGTGAACGCGCGGATCTGGACCGGGAACGCGAAGCGCCCCTGGGCCGAGGCGATTGCGGTACGAGGGGATAGCATCGCGGCGGTGGGTTCCAGCGCCGAGATCCGGAAGATGGCCGGTGCCGCAACGAACGTCATCGATGCGCACGGCCAGATGGTAGTGCCGGGGTTCAACGACGCGCATACGCACATCATCAGCGCGGGGCGCGGGCTTTCGTCCGTGAAGCTTCGCGATGCGAAGACGCCGGCCGAGTTCACTGCGCGCATTCGCGACTACGTGAAGACGATTCCAAAGGGCGCGTGGGTCACGGACGGCGACTGGGATCACACGCTCTGGGGTGGGGAGCTTCCTACGCGCCAGTGGATCGATTCGGTGTCGCCCGACAATCCGGTGTGGGTGAGCCGACTCGACGGGCACATGAGTCTCGCCAACAGCGCCGCGCTCCGGGCCGCGCACGTCACCAGGGCGACGCCCAATGTCGACGGCGGGCTGATCGTGCGCGATGCGAAGGGCGAGCCCACGGGGTTGCTGAAAGACAACGCACAGGGGCTCGTCGACGATTCAATGCCGGATCCGCCCGCTGCGGTCGCCGACCGCGCCTTCGACGCCGCGATGAAGTACTTCGCTGAGCACGGTGTGACGTCCGCGCAGAACATGGGCACGTGGTACGACCTCTCGATCTTCGAGCGCGCGCATCACACTCCCGGGCGGATGATCACCCGCATCTACGCCGTGGTTCCACTGGCGACATGGGAGCGTCTGCGGGATACGGTCGCCGCGCGCGGCCACGGCGACGAGTGGGTGCGGATCGGAGGGCTCAAGGGCTTCGCCGATGGCTCGCTCGGCTCGCATACCGCGGCGATGCTCGCGCCATTCACCGATTCGCCGAAGGACAGCGGCTTTTACGTCACGGAGCCCGAGAGTCTGTACGCGCGCACCTCCGGCGCGGACAAGGCAGGGTTGCACGTGATGGTGCACGCAATCGGCGATCGCGCGATTCGCATGCAGCTCGACAACTACGCTCGCGTGGAGAAGGAAGACGGCCCGAAGGATCGCCGCTTCCGCATCGAGCACGCACAGCACATCGCACCGTCGGACATGTCGCGCTTCGGCTCGCTCCACGTGATCGCGAGCATGCAGCCGTATCATGAGATGGACGATGGCCGGTGGGCCGAGGCGGTCATCGGACACGAGCGCTCGAAGACGACGTACGCCTTCAAGTCGATCCTCGACGCCGGCGCGCACCTCGCCTTCGGCAGCGATTGGTCGGTCGCGCCGGCGATCCCGATCCAGGGGATCTACGGTGCCGTCACGCGCGAGACGCTCGACGGAAAGCATCCAGGTGGCTGGATCCCCGAGCAGAAGATCACCGTCGAGGATGCGCTGCGCGCGTACACGAGCGGCGCCGCCTACGCGTCATTCGAAGAGAACATCAAGGGGACGCTCGAGCCGAACAAGCTCGCGGACTTCGTGCTGATCGACCGCGATCTCACGCGCATCCCGCCAGATGACATCCGGAATGCGCGCGTGATGATGACGATCGTGGGCGGGAAGATCGTCTACGAACAACCCGACTCGGTAGTTCGCGGGGCCAAGTAGAGGCAGTACGAGGCGGAGCTTCGGAAGGCGCGATCGCGGCAATGGGGGGCAGGCGGCGGGAAGGCAAAGGTGGACTCTGAGCCCGCAGGGTGCGGGAGAATGTCGCAGCGCTGGCATCCGGGGGGGAAGCGTCTTAGCTTCGCGCCAACCCTCCTCGGGAGAATCCAGGTGTTGCTGTCATCATTCCGGTGGCGTGTCGCTGCCGTCATCCCCGTCTTCGCGCTCTTCGTCGCCGCTACGCCGTCATCGACGAAGGGCATTACGTACGACTTCTCCATGGTGACGTCGAGTGACGCGCAGAAAGGGAAGGAGATGACCATGAGCGGGAAGGGCATGGTCGCGGGCGGAAACGCGCGCGTCGAGTTCACGGACGTGAACATGCCGCAGATGCGGGCGCAGGGCGGGCCATTCGCCGAAGGGTCCTACCTTCTCTTCAAGAGCGCGACGAAGGAGTTCATCGTCGTCGACACGAAGCAGAAGCAGTACGCGGCGATGGACCAGGACGGGCTGATGCAGATGACGAGCATGCTCACGAACCTCGTCAAGTTCGAGATGACGAACGTGCACGTCGACGCCAATCGAGTGCAGCCCGACTCCACCGTCGACAGCTACAAGACGCAGCACTACCGTATGACTCAGGCGTATCACATGAAGATGTCGATGGCGTTCATCCACCACGAGAACGACGTCAACAGCGTCATGGACTACTACTATGCACCGGAGTTCGATGACCTGATCAACCCCTACATGTCCTCGGGGTGGAGCTCGTCGAGCAACTTCTTCAACAATCCCGACTACACGGCGCAGCTCAAGGCGGCGAGCGCGAAGATGCATCATGGCGTGCCCGTTTTGGTCGTGATGCACTCGTCGGACACCGACAAGAAGGGGAAGGTCGTGAACGGGACGACGGTCATGCACACCACCAATCTCGTGCGCGGCGATGTGCCGGCGTCGATGTTCGAGATCCCTGCCGGGTACACCAAGTACCAGCCGCCGACGCAGCCCGCGGCTGGCGCGTCGGATGCGAACACCCAGACCGACACCACCACGAAGAAGAAAAAGCACGGACTCTTTCACCTCCCCGGCTGAGCGTCTGCTGGATGGACGAAGCGCCAGGGCTCGAGCCCTGGCGCTTCGCACAGCTGCACGCGTCGAAGGCCGCTAGTACCGCATCAGCTCCGCGTACGCCCGCTTGAAGTCGTCGACCTGCGGCAGAATCGCATCCTCGAGCGCGGGCGCGTAGCCCACGAAGGTGTCCGTGCTCGCCACGCGCTTCACCGGCGCATCGAGCCACGCAAAGCACTCGTCCGCGATCGCCGCCGCGATCTCCGCGCCGTAGCCCCACGACATCGAGTCTTCGTAGCCCACGATCACGCGGCTCGTCTTGCGCACGCTCGCGAACACCGTCTCGCGATCCCACGGGCTCAGAGTGCGCAAATCGATCACCTCGACATCCACCCCCTGCTCGGCCAGCTGGTTCGCGGCCACGAGCGCACGCTGCACCGTTGCGCCGTACGTCACCACCGTAAGGTCCGATCCCTCGCGCACGACCTTCGCCTTGCCGAACGGGATCATGAAGTTCGGACCCGGATAGCACGCCTTGTTGTACGTCTGGCGATAGAGATGCTTGTGCTCGAGAAAGATCACCGGATCGTCGCCGCGGATCGCCGTGCGCAGTAGCCCGTTCGCATCGAGCGCGCTCGACGGACAGACCACGCGCAGCCCCGGCGTGTGCGTGAACAGCGACGCGCCGGTCTGCGAGTGATAGATCGCGCCACGGATGTAGCCGCCGTACGTCGTGCGCACGACCACCGGGGCGCTGAACGCGTCGTTCGATCGCCACCGCATCGTCGCGAGCTCGTCGCGCAGCTGCATGAACGCCGGCCAGATGTAGTCGAAGAACTGGATCTCGACCACGGGCTTGAAGCCACGCAGCGCCAACCCGATCGCCCGCCCGATGATGTTCGCCTCGGCCAGTGGCGAGTTGTACACGCGCGACCCGCCGAACTCCTTCTGCAGCCCCCACGTCACCTTGAAGACGCCGCCTTTCCCCTTGAGCGAGCCGAGGTACTGCTCGCGCGTGACGTCGGCGACGTCCTCGCCGAAGATCAGGATTTTCTCGTCGCGGCGCATCTCGTCCTTCATGCACGCGTTGAGCAGATCGACCATCGTCGTCGGATCGCCAACGAAGTGCGGATCGTCCTCGGTGTCGAAGTTTTCCCCGCAAGGATCGACGTGCGGCGAGTAGACGGCGTGGTAGATCGTATCAGCCGTCGGCTGCGGCTGCTCGAGCGCGTCGTCGGTCGCCGCCAGCACGAGCGCATCGACCTCCTCGCGCATCGCCGCCAGTGACTCCTCCGTCGCGTGCCCCTCGGCGATCAGCCACTTCGGAAAGTTTACGAGCGGATCGCGCGCCGCATCCGCCTCGCGCTCCGATGCCGGCCGATACATCACCTCGTCGTCCGACAGCGAATGCGAGTACGGACGGATCACGTGCGCATGCACGAGCGCCGGCCCCTTCCGTTTGCGCGCGTAGTCGACCGCGCGCGTCATGGCGGAATGCGACGCTACAAAATCACATCCATCAACCTCCTGGATGTAGAGCCCCGGAAACGAGCCGAGGAGCTTCGAGATGTTGCCGCCCGGCGTGTTGACCTCCACCGGAACCGAGATCGCGTAGCCATTGTCCTCGATCACGTAGACCACCGGCAGCCCGAGATTGCACGCGCTGTTGATCGACTCCCAGAACTCGCCCTCGCTCGTCGCGCCCTCACCCGTCGAGACGTAGACCACTTCGTCTTCGGTGAAGCCCTCGGTGATGCCGAGCAGCTTCGCGCGCATCGATGCCTCCGCGATGCCGACCGCCTGCAGGAACTGCGTGCCCGTGGGCGATGACGACGACACGATGTTGTACGAGGCATGTCCCCAGTGGCTCGGCATCTGCCTCCCGCCTGACGCGGGATCCGCCGCGGCGCCCACCGCCTCGTAGAACATCTCGGCCGGGGTGACGCCCTGCTGCAGACAGAACGCGCGGTCGCGGTAGTACGGAAGCGACCAGTCGGAGCCCGAGCGGATCACCATTCCTGCCGCGGTGAGGATCGCCTCGTGCCCGGCGCCGGAGATCTGGAAGAAGATCCGGTTCTGCCGCTTGAGCTGGATCTCCTTGTCGTCGATCCGCCGCGACAAATACATGTTCCGGTACGCGGCGTTGAGCTGAGCCGGGCTCAGGCTCGTCGCGGTCGGCTGGGTGGCGGTTGCGGGCGTGGCCATGTTGGGTCAGGTCCTGTGAAATCGACGGTGTAAGATACCTTCGCGCCGGCCATGGATGCCACATGAATGCCTACCGGGCCCGCGCCGGACGCCTTATCGTTCGCCTGTCACTCGTACGACTGGAACAACTCTTTCCCCGAGCGGCCTCGGCCGCTCCCCGGCGGTCAAATGCAGGAATCAGGCTCCGCGAACGCGCACTGCATCTTCTGCGACATCATGAAGGGCGCCGCCGAAGTCTCGGTGTGCTACGAGGACTCGAGCGCGATTGCGTTCATGGACGTTCAGCCGGTGAATGCCGGACACACACTCGTCGTCCCGCGCCAGCACTACGAGTCGTTTCTGGATCTTCCGAAGGATCTCGGCATGCATCTCTTCGAAGTGGCGATGCGGTTGAATCCCGTCATTCGAAAGGTCGCGGGCGCTAATGCGATGAATCTCATCGTATCGAGCGGCGCGGCCGCCGGGCAGGATGTCTACCACTTCCACATCCATCTGATCCCGCGTCGCGAGGGAGATGGCTTCGATGTACCGCTGCCGTTTCCCGGCTCCGTGATGCCCGACCGCACGATCCTCGATGCGCAGGCCGCGCAGATTCTCGCGTCGCTCCGCGATCCGATGCGCCCGACGCCACGCGTCGCGCCGGCCGTCGCGAAGAAGTAGAGGCCGACCGATTCGCTAGCGCCCCGCTCGCACCGCAGCGACCGCGGACGCGAGCGTCTGCGCCGTCGCACTGAGCTCCGTCGCAGCGCCGTTCAGCGAATCGATCGCACCCTCCTGCTGCGTGCTTGCACCCGCGACCACGCCCGTCTCGCTCGCGGCGCGCGTCGCCTCCTCCTTCGCATCGGCGAGCGCGCGCGCCATGATGCCGGATCGATCCGCACTCTCGCGCGCGGCGTCGACGATGCGATGCCCCGCCGAGGCCACGGACTCCGAGGCCAGCACGATGCGGTCGAGCTCATCGACCCAGTCGCCGCTGGCGTCCGCGACGGAGAGCACCTCGCCGCGCGTGCGCTGCATCAGCGCCACCGCGCGATCGAGCGTGACGCGAATGTCGCGCACGGCACGGTCCATTCCCTCCGCCTCGGCCGCACTCCGGTCGGCGAGCTCGCGAATCTCGCGCGCGACGACGGCGAAGCCGCGCCCGTGCTGTCCCGCGCGTGCGGCCTCGACCGCGGCATTGAGCGCCAGCAACCCGGTCTGATCGGCGAGCTCGGTGATCGTCTGCCCGAATTTCTGCACTGCCTCGGAGATCTCGCGCAGCCGCGACACCTGGTCCGCGCCCTGCTGCACGATCGCCGCAGCGGCGGTGAGCTGCGTGCGCGCCTGCTCCGTCGCGCCGCGCACCATGCGCGCGTCCGTGAGCATCTGCCCGCCGCTCTGCTGCGTCACGCGCCCTTCGGTCACCGTGCTGTCGGCAATCACCTGCGCATTGCGCGCACCGTCCGCACCGCGAGAGAGCGTCTCGGCGAGGTTGCGCACCGTCGCGGCGAGCCGTCGCGCTGTCTCCGCGCTCTCCTGCGCCGACGCGTGGAGCTGCTGCGTGGTCGCGGTGATCGACTCGACGTGCGACGTCATGTCGGCACTGGCCGCGACGACGGGCTGAATCAGCTTGTCGAGCGCGAGCGAGAGCGCCAGCTGCGGTGCGATGTACTCGAGAAGCGCGGCGTCGTGAATGCGGTACATCTCGATGCGCGAGTGCCGCACCGTCCAGATGCCGACGAGCCGCTTTCCGTACATCAATGGCAGTACGATCTGCGATCGCCGTGCGCTCTCCTTCGGCCGCTGCGCGAAGGGGAGCGCGAGATCCGTAATCGCGTGTCCCACGCGCAGCGCGCTTCCGACCATCCCTTCGCTCGCCGAGATGCGCGTGCCGATGGGTACATCGGGCGACGTGTCGACCACCACGACGAAGTCATCGCGATCGGCGTCGTATGCCGCGATCCCCATCTGATCCCACGGCACGAGTGCGCGCGTGAGCCGCTGGATGTCGTAGAGCGCGTGATGCAGCTCGGGGCGCGCACTGATGGCGCTCGTCAGCCGCTGCACGAGCTGCAGGCTCTCACCGACCGCCCCCTGTCGCACGAGCCAGTGCGTGAGCACCGCGCACAGCGTGAGCACGAGCGCGCCGGCGATCATCGAGCGCGGCGATGTCTGGCTGTACGCGAGCCGGAGCGTGCCGAGCGCGAGGAGCGTCGCGAGCACGGCGACGGTGCTCTCCCAGCGCGCGGTGAGCCGCGCATCAACCCACGCGATCGCGGGCGAGAGCTTGAGCTGCAGATAAAAGGTGCCGTTCACCGTGAGCAGGAACAGCGCGATCATGAAGCCCAGTCGCCACGCATTGCCCTGCGAGAACGCGGCGAGCCCGAGCTCGCCGCTCATCAGGCCGTAGTACGCGTAGCCGGCGATCGTCCCGGCGGTGAGGAAATGACCCGCGTTGCTGATCGCGTTGCGCAGTGGAAGCCGTCGCACGACTGCATCGCCGAGGATGATCCCGAGTGCGACGACGAGCGCGCCCGCCGCCCAGTCGAGCGCGATGAGCGCCGCGATCCCGGGTCCGACGGCGAAGCTCGCGAAGCCCTTCCCCGGAAGCGGGATGCCGAAGACACGCGTCGCAGCGGCGATGACGATGAGCAATCCTGCCCCGAGCCAGGGGAAGGGATGCGCGTAGTAGTTGAAGGCCAGCCCGAGCGCGACGGAGAGCGTGCCGAAGGCGACCACGCACATGCGCACAAGCTCGTCGGTCATCCACGACCGGCGCGCGGGAAGCAGGCGCGTGGCGGTGATCTCCAGCGGGGACGTCGTCATTGTAACTAGTGGACGCGCGGTGACTTAGCCGCGTCACGCTGCTTCCCGTCAGGACCCTCGCAGCACGTTCATCGGGTCGACTTGGGCTGCTCGCCGTGCCGGCAGCCAACTCGCGACGAGCGCGACGACTGCGACCAGCACGATGACGCCGAGGAACGCCACGGGGTCCGTCGTGCTCACGCCATACACCAGGCCGGTGAGCAGCCGCGTGAGCGCGAGCGCGGCTGCGGCTCCGACGAGAATTCCGGCGATCGCGAGCGATGCGCCCTGCCGGAGGACCATGCCGAGCACATCGCCGCGCTGCGCGCCGAGCGCGATGCGTACACTGATCTCGCGTCCGCGCTGCGCGACGATGTACGAGATCACGCTGTACACGCCGAGCGTCGCGAGAAAGAGTGCGGCACCGCCGAAGACGCCGACGAGGAGCAGCACGAACCGGCGATCGGCCACGGACGTCGACACGATCGTCTCGATCGCACGAACCTCCGCGGAGACATCGGGGCGAAGCTCGCGCACGATCGATCTCGCCGAGGCCATCACGGGCGCCGCATCGCCGGCGGTCTGCATGACGACGTACATGCGCTGCGCGGCGTGCGGGCGCTGTGGCAGATACGCGTAGAACGTTGGCTGTGGCTCGGCGGCCAAACTCGCGTCGCGCACATCTCCGACCACTCCGATAACAGTGAACGGTCGCAAATCGCCGTCCATGTTTCCGTACTGAATGACCTTGCCGATCGGGCTCTCGTTCGGCCACTTCGCTTTCGCCAGCGACGCGCTGATCACGCCCACGTGCTGCGCATCGGGCGCATCGCCGTCGCGAAAGACGCGACCGCTGAGCACCGGGATGTTCATTGCGCCGAAGTAGCTGCCGTCGACGACCTGGAAAGTCGCGTAGCCGCCGCGCGCGGGATTCTTGAAGAGCTCCGGCATCTTGTCCGGATCGATCTTTTCGTCGGCGCTGGTCATGATGATGTAGGCGCCGTCGGCGGTGCCGCCGAGCAGCGGAAAGCCGTTCGACGCGCCGACCTTTCGCACGCCGGGAATCGCCGCGGCGCGCTCCATCACGTCGGTGTAGAACGCGACACGTCGCCGCGCCGCATCCTCGCCGGATTCGTACGGAAGCGTGGCGTCGAGGATCACGGCGTGGTCGGTGCGATACCCGGGGTGCACGTCGAGCAGCCGCACGAAGCTGCGGCTGAGGATTCCCGCCCCGATGAGGAGCACCACGGTGAGCGCCATCTGGCTCACGACGAGCGACTTCCGGATGCGCGCGCTCGCGATCGTCCCCGCCTGCGTTCGCTGAGAAGACGCCATCGATTTCCGGATGTCGCCGCGCGTCCCCTGCCATGCGGTGAGCAGCCCCATGCCGAGCGCGGCGAGCAGCGAGACGCCGAGGGCGAAGAGCAGCACGGGGACGTTCATGCGAACCTCATCGACGCGCGGCAGCTTCGGACTCTGAAGCGCGACGAGCACGCGTATGCCCGCTGTCGCGATGGCGATGCCCACTACGCCACCCGTGATCGAGAGCAGCGCGGATTCGGTGAGCAGCTGCTGCACGAGCCGCGACTGACTGGCGCCGAGTGCGACGCGCACGCTGAGCTCGTCCCGGCGAATTGACATGCGCGCGACGAGAAGGTTGACGACGTTCGCGCAGGCGATGAGCAGGAGAAACGCGGAGGCGCCGAGCAGCACGAGCAAGGCGGTGCGGCTGTTGCCGACGAGCTGCTCGCGGAGCGTGACCGCATTGGCGTCGGACATGTAGCTGTCGTCGCCATACTCCTGCTTCATGCGACGGGACAGTGCGCTGAGCTCGCGCGCCGCCTGCGGGAGCGTGACGCCGTCCCGTAGTCGCGCGAGCACGCGCCATCCGCCGGCTGAGCGGCTGTGATTCACCTCGTCCGCGGGATGCGGCAGCCAGATCTCGTTCCCCGCGGGATAGTTCATCGCCGCGGGCATCACACCGGCGATCGTGACGAGCTTCCCATCAACCGTCATCGTACGGCCAATCGCGGCCGGTGCTCCGCCGAACTGCCGCTGCGCAAAGCCGCCGCTCACGACCGCCTCCGGCGCGGCTCCGGCCTGCATCTCGGCATTCCCGAACGTGCGTCCTGCGGCGGGCGTCAACCCGAACACAGGAAAGAAAGCGCCTCGCACATATGCCACCGTCGCCCGCACCGGCTCGGCCAGTCCGCTCACCGGTATCGTGAACTCCGCCGATGATATCGCCATGCTCGAGAAGCCGCGCGACTGCGACAGCCAGTCTTCGAAGTTCGGCTCCGAGGAGCTGATGTTTTTGCCACTCTTGTCGAGCGGCAGCAGCTGAACGATCCGGTCGGAGCGCGGATATGGAAGCGGCTCCAGCAGCACACCGTTCACGACGCTGAAAATCGCCGTCGTCGCACCGATGCCGAGCGCGAGCGTGAGCGCCGTGATGAGAAAGAATCCGGGCGTGCGGCTGAACGACCGCGCGACGTAGCGAAGATCCTGCAGCATGGAATCCATCGTTCGGCCCGCCATCGAGGGAGTCGCGGCTTCGATCGCGCCACGTCGGTGGTTGGACAGCCGATCGCGCGTGAAGGTTTGGAGCGATTGCCGCGCGGCTCCCGATCTAGTCCGGCGGCATCACTCCGATGTCACGCCATACGAACCGGTGCGCGTTTAGTTCCAGCGTTTCTAGTAGTCCACCGGCCGGAGATAACTCTCGCCGATCGCCGTCCCGCTCAGCATCGCGACCGTCGACATGCGGCGCTTCCAGTGCGTCGAGTCGAGCCGCTTCCGCACCACACTGACCTCGGCCGCGTCGAAGCCGCGCGCGAGGAGCTCGTCGGGGGAGAAGCCGCTGAGGATCCAGTGGAGAATCCGATCCGCTCGGTCGTAGCTGATACCGAGATCGCCCTCGTCGGTCTGCCCGTGCACGAGATCCGCAGTGGGCGGCTTGTCGAGGATCGGCGACGGGACGCCGAGATGCTGGGCGAGCGCGCGAAGCTGCGTCTTGTAGAGATCGCCGATGGGATTGATCGGCGGCGCGTCGTCGCCGTGCCAGGTGAAGTAGCCGAGCAGCCGCTCGGTCTTGTTGCCGGTGCCGAGCGGAAGTGCCTTGTAGCGCGCGCCGAGGTCGAAGGTCGCGATCATGCGCATGCGCGCCATGACGTTGCCGCGGCGCGTCGCGTCGGCATCGGGCTCGTTCGCGAGATAGCCATCGACGGCCGCGCTGATGTCGATCGTGCGGCTCTCGATGCCGAGCGCATCGATGACGAGCTGCGCATGATCGAGACTCTCGGGGCTCGAAGTGCGGTAGGGGAGGCGCACGCCGATGACGTTCTTCGCGCCGATCGCCTTCGCCGCGAGAAACGCAGTGACCGCGGAGTCGATGCCGCCGGAGATCGCGACGATCGCCTTCTCGAAGTTGCGCTGCGCAAGCTCGTCGCGGATGAACGACGTCAACCAGGCTTCGGTGAGCGCGCCGTCGATCTCCAGTGGCGACGGTGCGCCGTTCTCGATCGCACCGACCTGCATCACCGCGATGTCGCTCGCGCGCGCGGCGGACTTTATTGCCGCCTTTTTCGGCGCGGCCTTCTTCGCCGTCGGTGCGGGATCGTACTCGAGCGCGGCGGGCGTCTCCGCGCGGATCTGCTCGAGGTTGTCGATCAGATGCGGCATCGCCGTTTGAAGATCCGCGAGCAGCGGCATCTCGGAGCGCGCGCGGGCGAGATCGTCGAGGTCGATCGGGATCGAGACGAGCGCCTCGCGCCAGAGCGGCCCGCGCACGCGCACCTCACCGTTCGGTCCGGCGATCGTGGCGCCCCCGGGGAAGGATTTCCCCCCCTCGTTCGCAACGAGATTCGCGAACGACACGAACACTCCTTGCTCCTCGGCGATGTCGCGCACGAGCCGCTCCCACCGCGCGACGCTCGCGGGGCCTGGGATCGCGTCGTCGCGCGGGTGCACCCCCCGCGCAGGCGCGGCGGCGGAGATGAAGATCATCGTCGCGCCGTCGAGTGCGAGCAGCGTTCCCGGCAGCGAATGCCACGCGTCTTCGCAGACGAGCATCGCGAACTTGCCCCACGGCGTCTCGAAGGCGCGGATGTCGTGGCCGCGCTCGACGAAGCGCTCCTCGTCGAACAGTCCGTACGTCGGCAGGAAGTTCTTGCGATGGACGTGGCGGATGATCGGCGCGTCGCCGCCGAGTCGCACCCACATCGCGCTGTTGTACAGTATGCTGTTCCAGAGCTCGTAGAATCCGATCGCCAGCTCGAGCGGCCGGGAGGCCGCGCTCGATGCCAGATAGGCGCGCTGCAGATCCTCGGCGAAGGCGCCGGCGGTGCGCGAGTGCTCGCGGACGCCGCCCTCGAGGAAGTAGCCGGTGAGCGCTGATTCGGGGAGGTGGAGGACGTCCGGCCGCGGGTCGAGCGACTCGAGCTGGGAGAAGACGTCGCCCAGCCGCGCGAGGTTGGCGTCATATTCTCCCTTGCCAGGAGAGAACTGCAGCGCGGCAAGCTGGAGAATGTGAGGCATGTGTGAAAGATGCGTGTATTAAAGGAAGAGGGGTAGCGGCCCGCGAGGGCAAGCCGCCGCCCTGTGACGTGGCAAAGACGTAGTTTTCTCCGCCGGATATGCGACTGCTCCGATTAGTTGTCATCGGTACGATCATCAGCTCGGCTCTCGCCTCGGCCGTCGACGCGCAGGCGACGTCGCCCGCGAGCGAGGCGTGGCAGATCGTGCCGCAGCCGCAGGCGTCGCTCGTGCTCGCGCGCGACGGGCAGCTCATCGGAGAGCTCGGCGCGCAATTTCGCGTGAGCGTGCCGGTGCGCTCGCTGCCGCCCTACGTCGGCGAGGCGTTCATCGCGGTCGAGGATCAGCGTTTCTACAAGCATGATGGGGTCGACGTCGTAGGGATGGCTGCGGCGCTCAAGGATGCGCTGCGCGGCCACGCGCGTGGCGCGAGCACCATCACGCAGCAGCTCGTCGGCAACATGCACCCCGACATCATCGATCGCTCCGACCACTCGATCTCGCGCAAGATCCACGAGCAGAATGCCGCGAGGGAAATGGAGCGTCACTACGACAAGCAGAAGATCCTCGAGGCGTATCTCAACCAGATCCATTTCGGACACGGGTGGTACGGCATCGAGGAAGCGTCGCGACACTATTTCGGAATTCCCGCGGCGCGTCTGTCGCTCGCGCAGGCGGCGACACTCGCCGCGCTGCCGAAGGGCCCGGCGCTCTACGATCCCCTGCGGCACCCCGATCGCTCGAAGCAACGGCGCGACCTGGTGCTGTCGCTCATGGCGCAGCAGGGGTATGTCACCGCCGCCGCCGCTGAGGAGGCACGCGCAGAGCCGGTGGTCACTGCGCCCTCGATGGCGATCGCGGCCGCGCCGTACGTCGTCGATGTCGTGCGGCGCGAGGCGGAGACGGCCGGGTTACCGGTGATGACGGGCGGCTTCCAGATCACGACGACCATCGATGCGCAGCTGCAGACGCTCGCGACCGACGCGCTGGTGTCAGGGCTCGCGCGTGCGGAGGCGCGCGCGGGCTACAAGCATCCGACCTTCGCCGCGCGAACCGCGGGGAGCAGCGACTATCTGCAGGGCGCCATCGTCGCGATCGATCCCGAGGATGGGGACGTGCTCGCGCTGGTCGGTGGTCGCAACTACGCCGACTCGCACTTCGACCGCGCGCTCAACGCGCTTCGACAGCCGGGATCGTCGTTCAAGCCGATCGTCTACTCGACTGCGCTTGCCGATACGTTCACCGCGGTATCGATCGTCTACGACACCGCGCTCGCCATTCCACTCGACCACAGCGGGGTGTACCGCCCACGCAACGACGACGGCCAGTTCCTCGGACCGATGATGCTGCGCGACGCGCTCGTGCGCTCGCGCAATCCGGTGGCGGTGGAGCTCGGACTCATCGAGGGGATGGACACGATCTCCGCGCTCGCGCGCGCTCTCGGCGTCACCACGCCGATCTCGCCGTATCCCTCGAGCGCGATCGGCGCGAGCGCGGCGAAGCCGATCGAGATGGTTGCGGCGTACGCGGCGTTCGACAACGATGGTTCCTCGGTAGCGACGCGCTTCATCCATCGCATCACCGATGCTGGTGGACGGCAGGTCTACACCGAGCGCAGCGCCGCGCGCGACTCGGTGCTCGACCCGCGGATCGCCTTCATCGTGCGCGACATGATGCGCGATGTCGTGACGCGCGGCACGGCGACATCGGTGCGCCGTTTTCTGCCCGAGCGCATCGAGGCTGCGGGGAAAACAGGGACGACGAATAGCGACACTGATGCGTGGTTCATCGGGATGACTCCCGAGATCGTCGCGGGCGTGTGGGTGGGCTTCGACAAGCCGGTGACGATCGCGCCGGGTGCGGTGGGCGGCTCCGTGGCCGCGCCGATCTGGGGCGACATGATGGGGCGCTACTATCAATCGCGGTCGAGCGGCGCATGGAACATCCCCGAGGGAATCGCGGCCGTGGACTTCGATCGCGACACGATGGCGCCGGCGGACAGCGCGACCGTGCCGGAGCGCCGCTACACCGAGTACTTCCTCGAGGGCACGCAGCCCGGCGATCCGTGGGCGATCTTCGCGGACGGACCGATCACGTTTTGATTGCGCAGATGTAACGCGTTCTGGATAGCCAGGGTCTCCACTGGGGCAGTCCGATACTCGGACTCGTTCTCGATCACTTCACAAGGAGACGCACATGCGAAAATATCTGGTCCTCGCGATTGCCGCATCATCGATGCTGTTTGGTTGTTCCGATCCGACGAGCGCCGACATCGCGTCATCGTCGGCAGGCGCGTGGTCGATCCGGGAGCAAGTGCCGGGGAATTACTTTGGCATGACCCTGGTCGCGAATGGCACGGAGCTCTCGGGAACGGGATCGTTCGTGGGCGAAGCGGGACCCGGTGGAAATTCCACCGTGGACGGAGGCGTCACGAACGGGATCATCCATCTGGACTTCAAGCTCTACCGTGAGCTCCCGGGCGGCGTGGATACCGTCACGTCGCATTTCACGGGACAGCTGTTTCTTCGGCAATTGGTTGGCACGCTGTGGGTAGGTACTCAGTCTCCGGACAACCCCCCGGGCCAGACGGTCTTCGTGCGTTCAAACTGATCGCGAATTGACAAACCTCGGAGCATGCCAGACGGCAATAGCTCGGCGACAATCGATTTGCGTAGAGTCATCATTCGCGCAATCTTACGAGCACGATGACCGATCGCCGGTACGACGACGAGGAAGTCGCGGCCATTTTTCAAAAGGCCGCGGAGAATCCGCAAACGCCATCGCTGCAGTCAGCGCACAGCGAAGGGATGACGCTCGCCGAGCTGCAGGAGATCGGCCGCGAAGCCGGCATCGCACCGGACGCCGTCGCGCGCGCCGCGCAGTCGCTCGCGATTCGCGAAACATCGGACGCACGTACCTTCTTTGGAATGCCGATGGAGGTCGGACGCACGATCGAGCTCGGTCGCAAGTTCAGCGATGAAGAGTGGGAGCAGCTCGTCGGCGAGCTGCGCGTGGTGTTCAAGGCGCGCGGCAAGGTGAGCTCTGGCGGTTCGCTCCGGCAGTGGACGAACGGAAACTTGCAGGCGCTGCTCGAGCCGACGCCCACTGGCCAGCGGCTCCGTCTCTCGACGGTGAAGGGCGACGTTCGCGGCTGGACGACGCTCGGCGCCCTCTCACTCTCGATGAGCGGACTCACTGCCGTCGTTGCGGCCGTGTCGGGGCACCTGGTTCCCGCGATGCCCGGTGTCCTAATGCTCGCGCTCGTCGGTGCGGGCGCCGTCGCGAACGGCGCGCTCCGCCTTCCAGGCTGGGCGCGCACCCGCGGCCGACAGATGGATGCGATCGCCGAGCGCCTCGCACTCGACAGCGGCTCGACGACCGACACGAAACAAATCCCTTGAATTCAAGATAAAAAAGCGCCGCGGTAGAGATGCCGCGGCGCTTTTCCCATCATCTATACCCTCAGGGCAGAACTACACCCCCGCGTGCATCTCCACGCCATTCTCCGCCTCTTCCATCAGCGTCGGCTTCGTCGCGCCCTGGAACACGCCCTGCGGCTCCAGCGCGATCGCGAACACCTCGTCGAGCGTGCCCACCGTGTGGAAGGTGAGTGACTTGCGTACCTCCTCGGGAATGTCTTCCATGTCCGCCTCGTTGTCCTTCGGCAGGATGATGGTCGTGATCCCCGCGCGGTGCGCGCCCAGCACCTTCTCCTTCAGTCCGCCGATCGGCAGCACTCTGCCGCGCAGTGTCGCCTCACCCGTCATCGCCACGTCCTTGCGAACCTTTCGCCCGGACATCGCCGACACGAGCGCCGTCGAGATCGCGCATCCAGCCGACGGTCCATCCTTCGGGATCGCTCCCGCAGGCACGTGCACGTGGACCTCGATCGATCCCAGTCTGTCGACCGGGATCTTCAGCTGCGCCGCATGCGTCGCCGCATACGTGAGCGCCGCGCGCGCCGACTCCTTCATTACCTCGCCCAACTGGCCCGTGAGAATGAGCGACACATTGCCCCATCCCTCGATCTGCGTCTCGCCCTCCGATGACTTCGGCGCGTAGAGCCGACGAATCGCTGCCTCGACGAACATGATGTCGCCGCCCATCGGCGTGTAGTACATCCCCGTCGCCACGCCGACCTCATTGTCCTCGGCCGCATGCTCCGGGTGCACCTTCGGACGGCCCAGCAGCTCGCGCACATCCGTGGGCGTGATGGTCAGCGACTCGATCTCCTTCGCCGCGATCTTGCGCGCAACCTTGCGCGCGACCGCGCCCACCTGCCGCTCGAGCTGACGCACGCCACTCTCGCGAGTGTAGCGCGTCACGATCGCAGTCACCGCCTCATCCGTGAAGGAGACGCCCTTGTCCTTGAGCCCCGCCTCCTCCAGCTGCCGCGGTACCAGATACGTCTTCGCGATCTCCGTCTTCTCACGCTCGGTGTAACCCGAGAAGTCCACGACCTCCATTCGATCCAGCAGCGGCGCCGGAATGTTCTGAATGAAGTTCGCCGTCGCGATGAAGAGCACTTCGCTCAGATCGAACGGAACGTTGAGATAGTGGTCGGTGAAGCTGTCGTTCTGCGCAGGATCGAGCACCTCGAGCAGCGCGCTCGACGGATCGCCCTGATACGAGCTCCCCAGCTTGTCCACTTCGTCGAGCAGGAAGACGGGATTCTTCGTCCCCGCCTGCTTGAGCCCCTGGATGATGCGCCCCGGCATCGCGCCGACATACGTGCGACGATGTCCGCGGATGTCCGCCTCATCGCGCGCGCCACCGAGTGCCGCACGGATGTACTCGCGCCCGAGCGAGCGCGCGATCGACTTCGCAATTGACGTCTTGCCGACGCCCGGAGGTCCGACGAAGAGCAGGATCGGGCCCTTCGCCATCGCCCGCGCCTTCACTTCCTTCGTATCCGTGATCGGACGGTCGTCGCTGTCGCTGACGGTCTCCTTCGCGATCACCGTGTCGGGAATCTCGTTGAGCTCCGCCTTGAGCTTCGCCGCCGGGAACTCACCCGTCTTCTCGTGCTCCTCGGCCAGCTCCTGCGCGCGCAGCTGTCGCACGGCCAGGAACTCGAGCACCCGGTCCTTCACATCGGGTAAGCCATAGTGATCCTCGTCGAGCACCTTGCTCGCGTGACGCAGATCGAGATTGTCATCCGAGCGCGTGTTCCACGGCAACTCGGCCACCCACTCGAGATACGTGCGAATCACCTGCGCTTCCATCGACTCGCGTCCCGAGCGCTCCAGTCGTCCGAGCTCGCGCTCGACCTCCTGGCGCGCCGACTTCGGCAGGTCGAGCTTCGTCAGCTTCTCGCGAAGCTCCTCGATCTCGCGGCTCTGATCGTCGTCGCCGAGCTCCTTCTGGATCGCCTTCATCTGCTCGCGCAGATACATCTCGCGCTGGCGA
>JBDTJH010000006.1:0-8836 GCA_039935955.1 Gemmatimonadaceae bacterium | reverse complement strand
TGCATCTATTGTATCGTCGACTACCACGCGATCATCGGCGACTTCGAGCCGGAGCGCCTGCGTCGCCGCACCCGACAGATGGCCGTATCGCTGATGGCAGCAGGGATCGACCCCGCGAAAGCTACGCTGTTCGTGCAGTCGATGGTGCCCGAACATACGGAGCTCGCGTGGATCTTCAACACCGTCACGCCGGTCGGTGAGCTCGAGCGGCAAACGCAGTACAAGGACAAGTCGCAGCGGCAGGAGAGCGTCAACGCGGGACTGCTGATCTATCCGGTGCTGCAGGCCGCCGACATCCTGTTGTACCGCGCCGACCTCATTCCCGTTGGCGAGGACCAGGTGCAGCATCTCGAGCTCGCGCGCGATGTCGCGCGCAAGTGGAATGCGAAGTTCGAGAGCGAGTACTTTCCGGAACCGAAGGCGCTGCTCACCGCGACGCGGCGCATCATGGGACTCGACGGTCAGGCGAAGATGTCGAAGTCGCTCGGCAACACGATAGGGCTACTCGAGCCGACCGACGATGTGTGGGCCAAGCTGCGCCCGGCGGTGACCGATCCCGCCCGCGTTCGGAAGACGGATCCGGGCACACCGGAGGTCTGCAACATTTACAACCTCCATAAGGCGTTCAACGATGCGGCCACCGTCGAGCATGTGGCGACACAGTGCCGCTCGGCCGGGTGGGGGTGCCTCGACTGCAAGAAGGTTCTGCTCGATGGGATGATGCGCGAGCTGACCCCCATCCGGGAGCGCGCGCTCGTGCTCGAGGCGCACCCCGAGATCGTTACCGACGCGCTCGCTGCGGGCGCCGCGAAAAGCGGCGAGATTGCACGGACGACGATGGCGACCGTGCGCGAGACGATGGGGCTTCGCTGATTCTGCGGCCGCGGCGCGGCGCTCGACTTGCACTTCGATTCGGCAACTTTTCCGGGAGCTTCACGATGGCGAGCGCGGATGGACCAGAGGGGATGCTCACGCTGATCTGCATCACCTGCGGCAACGAGCGGTTCTTCACCGCGAAGCCGCCTGCCGACGAGCCGTGCTCGCGGTGCGGCAGCACGGTCTTTCGCAGCTTCTTCACGCCGACGGTTCAGGACGAGGTGACTGAATCGATGCTCGAGGATACCGCGCGCTCCATCTCGCTCGACGGCGGGTCCACCGATTCCACCGCCGGCGACATCCGCGATCTGAACGCACCCTGACCATCTCCATGACGAAATCGCTGACGGGGATCTTCGGCCCCGTCGTCACGACGTTCGAGGACGCGAGCGGAGATCTCGCCACCAGCGCCTTTCGCTCGAACATCAAGGCGCACATCGCGTCGGGGCTCGCGGGCGTGCTCATCGCCGGCACGACGGGCGAGGCCGCGCTCCTCGACGAGGACGAGCGGCTGCGTCTCACAGAGATCGCGCGCCCGCTCGTCCCGGCAGATCGCTGGCTCTTCGTCGGGACGGGCGCCGAGTCGACGCGCAAGTGCGTGCGCCGCTCGAAAGACGCAGCGGAGCGCGGCGCGGACATGGTGCTCGTCGTCCCTCCGCACTACTTCGGCGCGGCGATGACCGAGGACGCGCTGTGGGCGCACTACTCGCGCATCGCGGACGAGAGCCCTGTGCCCGTGCTGCTCTACAACATCCCGAAGTTCACGCATCTGCAGCTTGGCTCGAAGCTGGTGCACGCTCTTGCCGACCATCCCAACATCGCGGGGATCAAGGACAGCACCGGTGACCTGACGCAGCTGCGCGCGTACCTCGAGGCGCAGAGCGATTCGTTCACCGTGCTCACGGGCCACGCGGGGACGCTGCTCGACGCCATCGGCTACGGCGCGCGCGGAGGGATGCTCGCGGTCGCGCTGTTCGCGGCGCCGATCGTCTTCGATCTCATGAGCGCGATCGCGAGCGGCGACGGTGTGACCGCCGCCGAAATCCAGGCGCGCATGCGTCCGATCGCACGCGAAATCGTGGCCGAGCTCGGACCGCCGGGGATCAAGGTCGCGATGGATCTCGTCGGGCTCACCGGCGGCGCGCCGCGCGCACCACTGCGCCCACTTGGCGCGGCGGAGCGCGAACGCGTCTCTACCCTGCTCGGCGCCGCAGGGCTCGCGCGCGTGGCCTAGGTGGGGACCGCGGCGGGCGACCATCTCGCCGCGATCGCCGAAGCGCCTCGTCCCGCGGGCGGGGGCGCTGAACGCGCCGCGCGAGAGCACTGCGCGCGCGCGCTGCGCGCGATCGGCTTCGTCGTGGAGACACAGGACTTCGTGTACTCGACATTTCCGGGACGGTGGGGCACGCCGATCGGTGGCGCGTTCATGATCGTGATGTTTCTCGCCGCCGGCCACCTCGGCTCGCAGGCGAATCCCCGCGCCGCAGTCGTGCTTCTCATCGCCGGAGCGCTCGCGCTCGGAGTCTTCGCGAGGAGCATGGGCGGCGACGCGGTGCTCGACTTCCGGCACGCTCGCGCGCGGAGCACGAATCTCGTGGCGACGCGCGGCGCTCCAACGCTCTGGCTCGTTGCGCATCTCGACTCGAAGAGCCAGCCGGTTCCCATCGCCGCGCGCGCCCTCGGCGTCATGGTCTCGATCGCGATGTGGATCGCCGCGGCGGCGCTCGCGTTCGTGCAGCTCTACGTGCCGGTCGCGCTCGGGCTCTGGATCGCGGTCACGCTGCTCGGCGTGCTCGCGTCGATCCCCGTGGCGCTCAGCATCGTGGGTGCGCGCTCGCCCGGCGCGCTCGACGATGCGTCGGGCGTCGTGACTGTGCTGCGTACGGCGGAGCTCCTCGCGCGCGACAAGCCGCTCGGCGTGCTGCTGACGAGCGCCGAAGAGCTCGGGCTCGCAGGCGCGCGCGCGTGGGCGCGCGAGTCGGCGTCGAAGGCGCGCGGGCTCCTCGGCGCTCTCGACAGCGCGACGAAATCGCGCGTGGGCGCGACCGGATCGAGCACGCACCTGGGCGTGCTGAACATCGACGGGGTCGATGACTTCGGCGGCCTCCGATTGATCTACAGCGGCGCCTCACCGCGGGCGCTGCTCGGCCTCCTCGGCGTCGACTGGCCCGCGCCGACCCGCTTCCCCCCCGGCGTACTCATGGATGGTGTCGCGCTCGCCGATGTCGGGTGGGAGGTGCTCAACATCAGCAAGGGAAGCTGGCGCACCGTAAGCCGCATCCACACGCGGGGCGATGACCTCGCGCAGCTGACTGGATGCGGGGCCGAGGAAGTTGCGACGCTGCTCGCGGGTGCCATCACCGCCAGCCGTCGTTAGCTTTCGGAGTACCTTCCCGCGCCGGCTGCCGTTCGTCCGCGCTTGATCGCCCACGCTCTCCGAGCACCATGTTCAGCACATCGATTCGCACTCTCGTCGTCGTCGGCGCGCAATGGGGCGACGAAGAGAAGGGAAAGCTCGTGGACGTGATCGCCGAGCGCGCCGATTGGGTGGTGCGCTACCAGGGCGGTGCGAACGCCGGCCACACGGTGAAGTTCGGCGATCGCGCGTTCGTCCTCCACCAGATTCCGAGCGGCATTCTCCACCCCGGCGTGCGCTGCGCGATCGGAAACGGCGTCGTGCTCGACCCTGAGACGTTGTTCACGGAGATCGACGAGCTCGTGCGTGACGGGGTGGATGTCGAGGGTCGCCTCTACGTGAGCGACCGCGCGCATCTCGTGCTGCCGTATCACAAGCTGGTCGATAAACAGAGTGCGGCGAGCAAGGCGATCGGCACGACGGGGCGCGGCATCGGGCCCGCATACGAGGACAAGATCGCGCGGCGTGGCGTGCGCGTGCTCGATCTGCGGCATCCGGAGCGGCTGCGCGCGCTGCTCGAGGCAGGGATCACGCACGCCAACGCACAGCTCGTCGCTTTCGGCTCGGAGAAGCGCGCGACCGTCGAATATACGGTGGAGCTGCTCAACAGCCTCGCACCGCGGCTGCTCGCGCTCGCCGACGATGTGGGCCTTACTATGCACCGCGCGTGCAAGGCGGGCGCGGCGATTCTGCTCGAGGGCGCGCAGGGATCGCTGCTCGATGTCGATCACGGCACGTATCCGTACGTCACATCGAGCAGCACGACGAGTGGAGGCGCGGCCACCGGCACGGGCATCGCGCCCACGGCCCTCGACGCCATCCTCGGCGTCGTGAAAGCCTACACGACGCGCGTCGGCAACGGGCCGCTGCCTACGGAGCTCGACGAGCCGCTCGCGAGCGAGATTCGGAAGCTCGGCAACGAGTACGGCGCGACAACGGGGCGCGCGCGACGCTGCGGTTGGTTCGACGCTGTGGTCGTGCGCTACGCGGCGCGCGTGAACGGGCTCACGGGGCTCGCGGTGACGAAGCTCGACGTGCTCGACACGCTGGAGAAGGTCGCGATCTGCACGGGGTACAAGGTGGGCGATGACGTGCACGAGGAGTTCCCCGGCGATCTCGTGCTGCTCGACAAGGCGGTTCCCGTCTACGAGTGGTACGACGGATGGAAGACCAGCACCGCCCCCGCGCGCACGCTCCGCGATCTCCCCGCCGCCGCGCGCAAATATCTCGATCGCATCCGCGAGCTCGCGGACACGCCGATCTCGTACGTGAGCGTCGGTACGCATCGCGATCAGATCATCGGAATCGAGGGATGACGTTGACCGTCGAAGAATCCGTCGACGTCGCGATTGTGGGCGCGGGGCCGTGCGGGCTCGCGGCAGCGATCTCGATGCTGCGCGCGGGGCTGAGCTGCATCGTCTTCGATGGCGGTTCGGTGACGAGCACGATCACGGCGTATCCGACGTACGTCAACTTCTTTTCGACGGCCGAGAAGCTCGCGATCGGCGGACTGCCGTTCATTATCGGCGGCGACAAGCCGGGGCGGCGCGACGCGCTCGCCTACTATCGCTCGGCGGTGACGTACTTCGGCATCCCCGTGCGGCAGTACGAGAAGGTCACGGAGATCACGGGCGCCGAGGGGGATTTCGTGGTGCACTCGGTGCGCCGCGGCGGCGACATTCGCGCGACGCGCGCGCGCTTCGTGGTCATCGCCACCGGCTACTTCGGCTCGCCGAATCGCCTCGGCGTCCCGGGTGAGACGCTCGAGCACGTGCAGCACATCTACAAGGAAGGGCACGAGTCGTTCGATCAGGATGCGGTCGTCGTCGGCGGCGGCAACTCGGCGGCGGAGGCGGCGCTCGATCTCTGGCGCGCCGGCGCTCGCGTCACGCTCGTGCACTTCGGCCCAGACTTCGACATGAAGATCAAGCCGTGGATCCTCCCTGACGTCCAGAACCGGATGAAGGAGGGGAACATCGCGGTTCGTTGGAACAGTCGCGTGCGTGAGATCTCGACGCACGACGTCACGATCGACACGCAGGGCAAGCTCTCGAAGCTCACCGCGGATCGCGTCTACGTGATGACCGGCTTCGCGCCGAACGTCGATCTGCTCCGGCAGGTTGGCGTCACGATCGATGCGAAGAGCGGTGTTCCCGCGCACGATGATTCGACGCTCGAGACCGACGTGCCGGGGATCTTCATCGCCGGCGTCGTCGTCGCGGGCTTCGATGCGAACAAGGTCTTCATCGAGAACGGTCGCTTCCATGGCGACAAGATCCTCGCACGCATCCTCGGCCGCGCGGCGCCCGCGGAGCCCGTGCTCAGCGCCGATCTCGATAGCTGATAGATTATTTATCTCGAGGGGAAATATTCTCTTCGCGGTTGTCCCACCGATCCTCAACCAGACGCAATCGATGTCCTCGAGCACTTACCCCGATGTGATGGAGAAGCTCGTGTCGCTGTGCAAGCGGCGCGGATTCATCTTCCAGTCCTCCGAGATCTACGGAGGCACGGGGTCCGTGTGGGATTACGGTCCGCTCGGCGTCGAGCTCAAGAAGAATCTGAAGGACCGGTGGTGGAACGCGATGGTCCGTATGCGCGACGACATCGAGGGGCTCGATGCGGCGATCCTCATGCATCCGCGCGTGTGGGAGGCGAGCGGCCACGTGAGCGGCTTCGTGGATCCGCTGGTGGAGTGCAGCAACTGCCGCAAACGCTTCCGCGCGGACGACGCGAAGATCAAGGGTATGCCGGGCACGCCGGACGTGCAGTGTCCCGCGTGCGGCATGAAGGGGACGCTCGGCGCGCCGCGGCTGTTCAATCTCATGTTCAAGACGTTCATGGGCCCTGTGGAGGACACGGCGAGCGTCGTGTATCTCCGCCCGGAGACGGCGCAGGGGATCTACGTGAATTTCCTCAACGTGCAGCAGTCGACGCGCCAGAAGATTCCGTTCGGCATCGCGCAGATCGGTAAGGCGTTCCGGAACGAGATCACTCCGGGGAACTTCATCTTCCGCACGCGCGAGTTCGAGCAGATGGAGATGCAGTTCTTCGTCGAGCCCGGCAACGACATGGAATGGTTCGAGTTCTGGAAGGGGGAACGGCTCAAGTGGCATCAGTCGCTCGGGCTCGATCCCGCGCGTCTGCAATACCATCAGCACACGAAGGAAGAGCTCGCACACTATGCGCGCGCGGCGTTCGACATCCAGTTCGATTTCGGCGGCACGCTCGGCTTTCAGGAGATCGAGGGCGTGCACAACCGCGGCGATTTCGACCTCACGCAGCACCAGCAGTTCTCGGGGAAGAAGCTCGAGTATTTCGACCAGCCGAGCAACCGTCGCTACACGCCGTACGTCGTCGAGACGAGCGTCGGCGCGGATCGCACGACGCTTGCGGTGCTCGTGAATGCGTACCACGAGGAGGTCGTCGAGGGCGAGGACGAGGGGCGCACGGTGCTCAAGCTCCAGCCATCGCTCGCGCCGGTGAAGGCTGGAATCTTCCCGCTCGTGAAGAAGGACGGGATGCCGGAGATGGCGCATCGCATCGCCGAGGATCTGCGGCCGCTCTACGCGGTGTTCTACGACGAGTCGGGGGCGATCGGCCGACGCTACCGGCGCCAGGATGAGATCGGGACGCCGTTCGGCATCACGATCGATGGCGAGTCGATCAGCGATGGCACGGTGACCATCCGCGATCGTGACACGCTGCAACAGGATCGAGTAGCGGCGGACCAGCTTCGGACGGTGCTCGCGGAGCGGCTCGCCAAATGACACTCTCCCTCGAGATGCTGCGCCGCGAAGGAGACGAGTTCCACCAGGCGATCTCGCGTGAGCTGTACGAGTCGGGCTCGGGGCTCAAGAAGACGGCGGAGCTGCAGGCGATCTACGCACGCTTCGCGAACGTGCTCAACGATGACGCGCTCGACATGGTGCGCGAGCTGTATCGCGACGCGCCCGCGGGGAGCGAGGAGCAGCGCGCGGCTCGAATCCTCCTCGAGTGGCAGGCCGATGCGAGGGTGTCGCGCGAGCTCGCGGAGCTCGACGAGCGCGAGATCGCGTGGGAGTCGTCAGCGATAGCGCGTGTGGACGATGGCCGCGGCATCCAGTACCAGCAGATCGCCATCGACATCGCGAACGCGAAGGACCGCGATGAGCGGCTGCGCCTGGAGAAGGCACGCGCGACGCTCGTGGCGAAGGAGCTCGGGCCGATGCGCCAGGAGCGCTTTCAGCGCGAGAAGGACATCGTCGAGGGACTCGAGATCGCCGGGAGCTACAACGACACCTTCGCCACGCTGAGCGGCGTCAACCTCCCGTCGCTGGTCGACGAGTGCAAGGCATTCCTGCGCGACACGCAGGCGATGTGGGACGATGTGTTCGCCGAGGTCGTTCGTCGCGACCTCGACATCGATCCGCGCGACGCGACGCGCGCGGACGCGCTCGCGCTCATGCGCGCGCCCGCCTTCGATCCGTACTTTCCGAGCAAGCCGATGGAGGAGCAGGTGCGCCGCCAGCTCTCCGACATGGGCGCCGACGCCACCGCGAAGGGGCGCATCATCTTCGACACTGGCGAGCGCGAAGGAAAGAGCTCGCGCGCCTTCTGCGCGCCGGTGCGCGTGCCGCAGGAGGTCTATCTCGTCCTTCGTCCGCACGGCGGACAGTCCGACTATCGCACCTTCCTGCACGAGCTCGGCCACGCGCTGCACTTCGCCAATACGCGCGCCGAATATCCGTTCGAATATCGGTGGCTCGGGGACAACTCGATCACCGAGTCGTACGCGATGCTCTTCGATCACATGCTGCACATCCCGGGATGGCTCGCGCGCTACACGGAGCTCGGCGCGCCGCGCATCCCGAGCTTCCTTCGCTCGGCTGGCTTCGAGGAGCTGCAGTTTCTCCGCCGCTACTCGGCGAAGCTCATCTACGAGCACGAGCTCTATGGCGGCGAGCATTCGTGGGCGAGTCTCCCCGATGTCTACGTCGAGACGCTCTCCGGGGCGACGTCGTTTCGCTACGATCGCGCCGACGCGTTCGTCGACGTCGATCCGCGCTACTACGCGGCGCGCTACCTGCGCGCATGGCAGCTACAGGCGGTGATCGGCGAGGCGCTGGTCGAGCGCTTCGATGAGGATTGGTATCGAAATCCGCGTGCAGGCCCGTATATCATCGAGGCGATGTTCGCGGAGGGGCAGCGGGAGCTCGCGCACGAGCTGGCGGAGCGCGTGACTGCGCGGCCGTTGTCCTTCGCGCCGCTCGTGCGCGCGACGGAATCGATGCTCGTGTCGACGTGAGGAAGTACCCGCATCACAATGGAGGGTAGCATGGCCAGGCAGACAGCACTCGTGACGGGCGCCTCGCGCGGAATCGGACGCGCCACCGCGCTTCGGCTCTCCGCGGCGTACGACATTATCGCCGTCGCACGCTCGGAGCCCGAGCTCGCGTCGCTCAAGAGCGAGATCGAGATCGGCGGCGGGACGTGCAGCACCATCGCACTCGACATCGCGGATGAGAAGGCGACGACCGCTGCGCTGAAGGCGCTCGAGGTCGA
>JBDTJH010000005.1:0-3886 GCA_039935955.1 Gemmatimonadaceae bacterium | reverse complement strand
CTCCACGACCAGACGGAGAAATCGGACGGCGATCGCGCGACGCAGCGAGAAGGGTGGCCGAAATCGCCGGACGCGTCGAAGAATCCGGGACGGTCCAATCGGTACGTGCCGACGAACGCGGAATCGTTGAAAACGGTGGGGGATATGCGGGGCGGCTGATCCTCATCCGCTACTTACTCGGCGAGTGCACACCTTCGATCCCTTCGGCAATCGCATCGAGTTGATGCAGGCGGGTGGCTCTCCCCCGGACTCGGCCAATTTGGAACGTGCCAAATGAGCCGGGCGAAATGTGCCGCTCGAGCGCCGGCGGTTCCCGGTGGCTCGGCGGCACCTTCGGCCGTTATTGCCCGAGTTCGCTCGAGGGCGGCACATCATCTGCAGACTATCTCATCGAACCTGATCAAGGAGCTTTCGATGGCTATCGAAGACGTGAACCCCACGCAGGGGTTCGGGGCAACGAAGGAACAACGCAACTGGAACGACGAAGAGTCGTATTGGCGGGACAACTGGCACACTCGTCCGTATGCAAAAGCCGACAGAGGCTTCGAGCACTATTCTCCCGGATACCGCTACGGATTCGATGCGGCGCATAAGCACCATGGGCGCCAGTGGAACGACGTCGAGCCGGATCTGAAGAGCGGTTGGGGCAGCTTCGAGCATCGCGGAGAGAGCACGTGGGAGCACATGAAGGACGCGGTGAAGGACGGTTGGAACCGCGTCATCCATCATTGACGGCATTCCGCGCTGTCCTCGGCGCATTGCATTGAGAAAAAAACCCTCCGGAGAGCTCTCCGGAGGGTTTTCTGTCAAACAGTGGTGCGCTGTATCGGTGCTACCACCCCAACACGATCTCGGCCCGCGTGTAGAGATACCGGCCGTTGTAGCCGAACGGACTCGCCGCCGCCCACGGGAAGGTGCGATCGTTGTTGTTGAACTCCTTCTGCGCCTGATCGGGGTACACGTCGAACAGGTTGCGCGCGCCGATTGACAGATTCACGGCGTTGAACCGGTAGCCGATCTCCGTGTCGACGAGCGTCTTCCCGCCGTAGTGCTCGACATCCGTAAAGCTCGGCTGCGCCGAATCGAAGCCGCCGTAATACGAGGCACGAGCGAGCGCGTGAAAGCGCGCGATCGAGTACTGCGTGGTGAGCGTGCCGCGCCAATCCGGGCGCTCCTTCTGAATGCCCACCTCCGTCACCAGATCCAGAATGCTCGTGATGTCCGTAGGCTTGCCCTGCAGCACCGCGGGAAGCGGAGCGACGCGCGTGATCTTGTTGCGGGTGTAGTTCGCGCCGAGGTTGAAGTCGAGGCGCCCATCACCCACAGGCATGCGGTAGTTCGCGGTGAGATCGACACCGTCCGTCTTCGTATCGAGGCCGTTCGTAAAGAACTGGACGCCAGCGATGTTCGAGATGCCGGAGTCGGCGAGAATCGCCTGCGACACCGAATCCGCGAAGGTGGCGCCGAGCAGGATGCGGTCGTTGATCTTGATGTGGAAGTAGTCGAAGGTGAAGGTGAGGTTGTCGGTAGGCGTGTACGCGACGCCGGTGCTGATGTTCACCGACTTCTCCTCCTTCAGCGACTTCGCGCCGAAGATTTGCGCGGCGCGCGCGTCGACGGGGAAGTTGCCGATCTCGTAGAGCTGTCCACCGATGAAGTTCGTCGTGATATGACTGAAGTAGCTCTGCGAAAGGCCAGGCGCGCGGAAGCCGTTGCTGAGCGATCCGCGCAGTACGAACTGCTTCGTCGGCTGGTACCGCAGCGCGAGCTTGCCCGAGACGTTCGAGCCGAAGTCGCTGTAATGCTCGAAGCGCCCCGCGACGTTCACCAGAAATTGCGAGGTCAGATTCGTTTCCAGATCGACATACGTTCCGATGTTCGTGCGGCTATGATCACTCGCGTCCTGCGGGCGGAATCCGCCGAACACCGACGAACCCGCGGGCGCGGGGCCGCTGGAGTCCTGCGCCTCGATGCCACCATTGATGTACGACGCCAACTCGCCCTGCTTGATGCGATAATCCTCGCCGCGGAACAGCACGCCGGCTGCGATGTTGAGCGGCGCGGGGAGGAATCCCGTCGTGAGGGCCTTCGAGGCGTTGACGCCCAGCTCGTACTCGCTGCGGCGCAACGTCCCCGCGTAGAACGACGTTTGATTCGGAATGCCCGGATCATCCGCCGTGCCAAAAACTCCGTCAGGCCCCGGCGCGCACGCGACATCGAGACACGGTCCGAGCGACGGGTTCAGCGTGTTGCGGAGATTGTAGTCGAAGGTATTGAGCCCGTACGACCCTCCGAAGTCCATCGACCATCCGCCAAGCTGCGTGCGAATACCGCCGGTGCCCGAGTAATCCTTGGATGTCGGATCGAATTCCGGAAGGAAGCCCTGCGGATAGATCTGCTGCCAGTTGCGGTTGCCGTCGAAGTAGCGCCAGAAACCATTGCCTGTGCCAAAGTGGTGGCTGAACCCACCGAATGCGTAGACCTCGGTGTTCCCCGACGCGTTGAGCGGCATGCGGAAGTTCGCGAACGTCTGCTCGTTCTTGATTTCGCCATCGCCCCAGTGATAGTTCGGCTGCGCGATGCCGTTGTTCTTGTGGATGATCTTTCCCGTCAACGTATCGATGTTGTCGGTGATCCCGTTCGCATCGGCGAGGAAGTGGTCGGGCCACGCGCGATTGGTCGGATTGTCGTGCTTGAACTCACCGAAGAGCGTCAGCGATCCTCGTCCGAGCTTGAGACCGACGCCACCGTTGATGTCGACGCCAGCGCCGTCCGCGGGATAATTCGCCGTGCGGTACTGCCCGCCCTCGACGTTCAGAAATGGCGCGAACTGTCCTTCCTTCATCTTGATGTTGACGACGCCCGCGATCGCGTCCGATCCGTAGTCGGCCGCGTCACCATCGCGCAGCACTTCGATCTGGTCGATCGCGCCGGCGGGAATCGCGTTCAGATCCACACCGCTCGAGCCCGCTCCCGATCCGTACGGGAAGGTGTTGACGAGCGCCGTCTGATGCTGCCGCCACCCGTTGATCAGCACGAGTGTGTGATCCGGGCTCAGTCCGCGCAGCGTGAACGGCTGCACGATGTCGTTCGCATCCGTTACGCTCTGGTGCGGCATGTTGACACTCGGCGACAGCTGCGCGAGGATGCGGCCCGTCTCGGTCGTCCCCTGCTGCTGGATCTGCTCGGTGGTGAACACATCGACAGGCACCGCGAGCTCGTCGGCCGCCTGGTGGCGCGCGCGCGATCCGGCGACGACCTCGACGCGCGCGAGCTCAACGGCGTTGGAGCCGAGCGCGAAGTCGGCGGTGACGGAGCCCGAGGCTTCGACGTTCACGGATTGCGTGGCGGGGGTGTGGCCGAGCGCGCGGACGCGAACGGTGTGGGTGCCGGCGGAGACGCCGCGGAATTCGTAGCCGCCGCGCGTGTTGGTCTGGGTGAGGAGCGCCGAGGCGTCAACGGTGACCACTGCGCCGACGACGGGGCCGGTGGCGGTGTCGGTGACGACGCCCTTGATGGTGCCGGCTTGGGCCGCGAGCGCGGGAGCGGATACTACTACTGTAGTAGCGATGAGCGCGAGCAGGCAGGCGATGCGAGGGACAAGAGACGAAGCGCGCATGATCTCCGGGAGTGAACCGTGGAAGGGGATTCGCGTCCCCGCGTGCGCGGGGCTTTCCGGCGATGAGGGCGGGACCGGAAGTGAAACGACCATGTCACAGTACGGAGGCCGAGGGAGGCCGTCAAGCTGTGCGAAGGAGTGTGTCAAGCATCAATAGAAATGTCCCCGGTGATACGTCAATAGAAATGTCCCTGGTTGAATGGGTGCATCAGGCGGAACCGCTGGGGGTCGGTTCGCCGTCGGGGACGCGGGATGTCGCAGGGGTAC
>JBDTJH010000004.1:0-13785 GCA_039935955.1 Gemmatimonadaceae bacterium | reverse complement strand
CGCCGCTGTCGTCGAGCCAGATCGGGAAGGGGGAGAACCCAAGTCCGCCGATGTCGTATCGCACGAGGTGCACCGGCTTTCCGCGCACCGTGATCGTCATCTCGCCGGACTTCATCACTCCCGCGAGGCCGTTCGGCAGCAGCGGTATCCGCCCGCCCTGCGCAAGCGCCGCCTTGATCAGCAGCTGGGATCCCACCGGCGACTCGGCCGCCGACACGTAGTACGCGCGGCCGGCGTCCTGTCGCGTACCGTGCTCGCTTGCGTTCTTCCACGTGGCGGTGTTCCCGCTCCAGTTGAAGCGCTCGTCGACGCTGTCCTTCAAATAGCCGTGGCCGATGATCGAGATCGACGACGGCACGCCCGACGCGCCGACCTGCAGTACCGCCTCCTGGTGCGGCCCGCGTCCGCGATCGTTGTACTCGTAGATGGAGTGCAGCTCGTTCTTCGACGTCCACCACTCGCGATATTCGCCTGCGGGTCGTCCCGAGAACAGCACGACGTAGCGCGAGGTATCGGCGGTTTGCGAGCGCGCGTGCGCGAACGAAATAAAGGTGAGCGCAAACGCGGCGCGCATCGAGCGACTGATGGACACGGTGCCTCCCAGGAGTGGTTCCAACCAGAGGCAACGATAGGGGCGAGCGTAGGAGCGGGCAAGCGAAATGCGCGTGCGGCCACGCGCATCGCGGTCAACGGTGAATGGATGGAAGGAGCGGAGCGAAATGGCATGATCCGATACATTGAGATGTCTCGCCACAGGGGACTCCAGCGCGTAGTTTTGAGACCCAATGACGACCCCGGCCGACCTCTCCAAACTGCGCATCAACCGCGACGCGCCCTCTGCGCCCGTCCGCAAGGCGCTGGTGCGCAATCTCATCATCTTCGCCGCCGCGATCGCCGTTGTCGCGGTGGCGATCTTTGCGTTGAACGCGCGCGGGATCCCGACCATTCAGGTCGCGACCGCGACGACCGTCGGCGGGGGAGGCTCCTCGTCCTCCGCCGCGACGAGCGTCACCGCAAACGGCTACGTCGTCGCGCGCACCAAAGCATCCGTCTCGGCCAAGGTCGCCGGCCGTCTCGCCTATCTCGGAGTCAGCGAAGGCTCCTTCGTGCATCGCGGCGACATCATCGCTCGCCTCGACGACGCCGAGTTCCTGGCCGACATCGCGCAGGCGAAGGCGAACATCGCAGTTGCCGACGCGAGCGTGATCGAGGCTGCGGCGGACCGCGATCAGCTCACGCACGATGCCGCCCGCATGCGAGAGATCCGTGCGAGCAATCCGAATCTCCTCTCGTCCTCGGACTACGAGACAGCGACGAGTCGTGCCGCGCAGGCCGACGCGCGCGTCAATGCCGCATCCGCACGCAAACGGAGCGCGGTCGCAGCACTCCGGCTCGCGCAGGCGACGAACGACAACACGATCATTCGCGCGCCGTTCACCGGCACGGTACTGCGAAAGGACGCCGAGGTGGGTGAGGTCGTCGCGCCCTCCGTCGGCGGCGGGCTGACACGGGGTGCGGTGGTCACAATGGCGGATCTGGCTACGCTCGAGGTCGAAGTCGATGTGAACGAGGCCTACATCGGGCGTATCAAGAGCGGCCAGGCGGCTCGCATCACGCTCGATGCATATCCCGACACTACGTTCCGCGGAGTCGCTCGGCAGGTCGTGCCCACGGCGGACCGCCAGCGCGCGACGGTGCAGGTAAAGGTCTCGATCCTCGATCACGATGCGCGCATTCTTCCCGAGATGGGCGCGAAGGTCGACTTCCTCGCTCCCGAAACGCCGCGCGACGGCAGCGGAGCAGTTCCAGCGCGCACGATCGTTCGTGTTCCTGAAGCGGCAGTGAAGACCGACAGCGGCGCCAGCGTCGTCTTTCTCGTTCGCGACGGGCGCCTCATACGGCGCGTCGTGGCGACAGGGCCGGTGAGCGGCGGATTTTTCGAGGTGCGCTCGGGGCTGAACGGCGGCGAACAGCTGTTCATCGGCGGCGTCGACGCGCCCAGGCAAGGCATGCGCGTCAAGGTTCAATAGTCTCAGAATCACGACCTCTTCTTCTCTACTCCAGCGGACGCATTCCCATGGCTCTCGTCGAAATTCGCGATGTCTACAAGTCGTTCAAGCGCGAAGCGCAGACGGTCGACGTCTACAGCGGCCTCACGATGGACTTCGAAGAGGGGAGCTTCACCGCGCTCATGGGACCGTCAGGCTCCGGCAAGTCGACGCTACTCAATCTCGTCGCGGGACTCGATAAACCGACGAGCGGCTCCGTGCGCGTCGCGGGCGCCGAGGTGAGCTCGATGACGTCGTCGCAGCTCGCATCGTGGAGGGCGCGCACGATCGGCTTCGTCTTCCAGTCGTACAATCTGCTGCCGGTGCTCACAGCGCAGCAGAACGTCGAGCTTCCGCTGCTCCTGACCGATCTCAATCGGAAAGAGCGCGCCGAGCGCACGGAGATCGCGCTCAATGTCGTCGGCCTCGCGGATCGCGTGGATCACTATCCGCGGCAGCTCTCAGGCGGGCAGGAGCAGCGCGTCGCGATCGCGCGCGCCATCGTCGCCGACCCCACGCTGATTCTGCTCGACGAGCCGACGGGACAGCTCGACTCGAAGAGCTCCGAGGAAGTGCTCGAGCTCCTTCGCCGCCTGAACGATGAGTTCCACAAGACGATCATGATCGTGACGCACGATGCGAAGGCGGCTGAGCGTGCAAAGACGGTGCTGCATCTCGAGAAGGGGGTGCTTCTCGAGCGGCAACTCACCGGCGCCGGCGCGGGAGTAGAGCGATGAAGTTCCTTCCGCTGGTGCTCGCCAACCTCAAGCGGCACAAGCTCCGCACGGTGCTCACGACGTTGAGCGTGGCGCTCGCGCTCTTTCTGTTCGCATCGCTTCGCTCCGTCGTCACGACGCTGAGCGCCGGCTCGGAGGTGAGCAGCGCATCCCGCATGATCGTGCAGAACTCGACGGCCTTCGTGATCCCGCTGCCGATGAGCTACGCGGCGCGTCTCGCGTCCGTGCCGCACGTGCAAGCGGTGACGTGGGCGAACTGGTTCGGCGGCAAGTACGGCGACGGGAAGAAGTTTTTCGCGCAGTTCGCCATCGATCCTGAGTCGTATCTGAAGATGTATCCGGAGCTCGCGATTTCCGAAGACCAGAAGCAGGCCTTCCTCAAGGAGCGTTCGGCCGCAATCATCGGTGAGGGGCTCGTGCGGCAATTCGGATGGAAGGTGGGCGACGACATCACGCTGCAGGGGACGATCTTCCCCGGGGATTGGACGTTCACGATCCGCGGCATCTATCACCCCACGCTGAAAGAGTACGGCGACGATTCGTTCATGTTCCACTACGACTACCTGTACGAGAAGTATCCGAAGAGTGTCACACCCGGCTGGTTCATCATGAAGATCGATGATCCGACCGCGGCGCCGACCGTGGCCAGGACAATCGACGATCAGTTCAGAAACTCGAACGCGCCGACGAAGACCGGTACGGAAAAGGCGTTCGCCGCAGGCTTTGCGAGCATGTGGGGCAACGTGTCGCTCCTGATGAGCACCATCGGCATGGCGGTCGTCTTCGCGATTCTGCTCGTGTCGGCGAACGCGATGATGATGAACCAGCGCGAGCGCACCTCCGAGGTCGCGGTGATGAAGACCGTCGGCTTCTCGGACGCCACCGTCTTCCGGCTTGTCATCATCGAGGCGGCCGTCATTTCGCTCACGGGCGCGCTGCTCGGGCTCGGCGCAGCTGTGCTGCTGCCAATCGTCACCGGTTTCGGGGAGGGTGGCTTCCTCCCGGGCTTCCATGTCACGGCGGGTACGATGCTCGTGGGCATCGGCGTGGCGCTGTTGCTGACGATCGCGAGCGGCGTGTTCCCTGCGTGGCAGGCGGCGCGGTTGCCCGTGGTGCAGGCGCTGCGGAGGGTCGAATGAAAATCCCGTTCGTCTACAACTTCCGCAGCGTGACACAGCGGCCGGTCTCGACCGCGCTCACCGCGCTCGGCATCGGTCTCGTCGTGGCGGTCTTCGTTGCGATGCTCGCGCTGGCGAACGGCTTCATCGCCGCACTCGCGAAGACGGGATCGCCGGACAACGTGCTGGTGCTGCGCAGGGGCGCCGACAGCGAGCTCTCGAGCGCGATACCGCGCGAGGCCGTGAGCATCATCAGCGCGTCGCCGCACATCGCTACTGCGGCAGATGGCCGCCCTCTCATCAGCCCCGAGACGTACATCGTCATCAACATTCCGCGCGCCGGCGGCGGAAAGTTCGATGTCGCCAACGTCGTTGCGCGCGGCGTGTCCGACAAGGCGTTCGAGGTCCGACGCAACATCAAGATCGTCGAAGGCCGCCGCTTCGCCTCGGGGCAGAGCGAGATCTGCGTGGGAGCGAAGCTCACCGGCCGGTTCGCGAACGTAAAGGTCGGTGACGTGCTCCGCTTTTCAAATCGCAACTGGAATGTCGTCTGCCGATTTACCGCCGAGGGGTCGAGCTTCGAATCGGAGATCTGGGGCGAGAACGAGCAGTTTCAGAGTGTCTTTCGCGGCTCCGACTTTCAGGTGCTTGCCTTTCGGCTAAAGGATCCGGGCGCCTTCGACGAGGTAAAGCGCTCCCTCCTCGCCGACCAGCGCCTGCAGGTCGATGCACACCGCGAGTCCGAGTTCTACGCGAATCAATCGCAGCTGCTCGGCAACATCCTCCGCTTTCTCGCGATCATGATCACGTCGATCATGGCAGTCGGTGCAGTATTCGGAGCCGTCAACACGATGTACGCGGCCGTGAGCTCCCGCACGCCTGAGATCGCCGTGCTACTGACGCTCGGCTTTCATCCGCGCAGCGTGATGGCGAGCTTCCTCGCCGAGTCGGCGATCATCGCCTTCCTCGGCGGCATCGTCGGGATTCTGCTCGCGCTGCCGATCAACGGCGTCGTGACGAGCACGACGAACTGGGCGAGCTTCAGCGAGATTGCGTTCGCCTTCCGCGTGACCCCGCTGCTGCTTCTCGCAGGCCTCGGCTTCGCCGTCATGATGGGACTCGTCGGTGGATTCTTCCCGGCGCGGCGGGCGTCGAAGCTTCCAGTGATCCAGGCGCTGCGTTAGCTGCGTAGGTTACATCTGACCGGCCAGTCCATGCCCTCAATCCGATCCGCGCCCATGACCCTTCGCGTCACATCGCTCGCAATGCTGCTCGCGCTCTGCGCTCTCGCCCCTCGCGTGCGAGCGCAGGACGCCGCCACCGGTCTGCCCGCGCGCGTCGACTCGATCGCCGCCGCAGTGCTCGCGAGCACTGGGGTTCCGAGCGCCACCGTCGCCGTCGTCACGCACGGGCAGCTCGCGTACGCGCAGGCATATGGCGCCGCGAGACTCGATCCACACGTCGCCGCGACTCCCGACATGCAGTACGGGATCGGATCGATCAGCAAACAGTTCACCGCTGCCTGCGTGCTTCTTCTTCAGCAGGAGGGGAAGCTCAAGCTCGATGATCCCGTCTCGAAGTACGTGCCGGGTCTCACGCGCGGGAACGAGGTCACGATCCGGCAGCTCCTGTCGCACACATCCGGATATCAGGACTTCTGGCCGCAGGACTACGTGCCGCCGGCGATGGAGAAGGCGACCACCCCTCAGGGAATTCTCGATCACTGGGCAAAGCAGCCGCTCGACTTCGAGCCCGGCACTCGCTGGCAGTACAGCAACACGAATTTCGAGATCGCCGCGCTCATCGTCGAGAAGGCGAGCGGCAAGCCATTCTTCGAGTTCGTGCGCACGCACATCCTCGATCCACTCGGCATGACGAGCGCGGTCGACTTCGACGCGAAGGGGCCGACATCCGTGCAGCCCGTCGGCTACATGCGCTACGGGCTCGGTCCGTTGCGCCCCGCGACGTCGACGGGGCCGGGGTGGATGTACGGCGCGGGCGAGCTCGCGATGACCGCGAGCGATCTCGCGAAGTGGGACATCGCCATGATCAAGCAGTCGCTTCTCAAGCCGGAGTCGTACCGCGCAATGCAGACGACCGTCCTCCTCAAGAGCGGCGTCAGCGCCAACTATGGACTCGGCGTCGATGTCGATATGTCGGGCGGGCATCGCACCATCGAGCACAGCGGCGAGGTCGCGGGCTTCACGGCGGAGAATATCGTGTATCCGGATGACAGCGCGGCGGTCATCGTGCTCACCAATCAGGATGCGGCGTCGGCGTCTTCGCTGATCGCGATCGGCATCGGCCGCACGCTCTTCACCACCGAGGACGCGGACACGCAGGCTCGCACCGCACGCGCACGCGCGATCTTCGACGGGCTGCAGCACGGCACCATCGACCGCTCCTTGCTCACGACGGACGCGAGCGCGTACTTCAGCGCGCAGGCGCTGACCGACTTCCAATCGACACTGAGCCCGCTCGGCGCGCCCACGGCGTTCGTGCAGACCGCACAGCGCGAGCGAGGCGGGATGCTCGAGCGGATCTACCGCGTCACTTTTGCCGGTCGTGCGCTACGCGTGTGGACGTACGAGCTTCCCGACGGGAAGCTGGAGCAGTATCAGCTGTCCCCCGCTGGATGAGGTCCTTTTGCTGGCTCGCCTTTGCGATACCGCGAAGCATGCCGCCGAAGATCAGTCCGTGCACGGGTATCAGCGCGTACCAGTAGAGCAACCCCGCGAGCCCGCGCGGCTCGAATATCGCCGTCTGTCTGATCGTGCTCCCTGTGCCGTTCGGCGAAACTTCGAACTGCAGCCATGCACGCCCCGGCACCTTCATCTCGGCGCGGAGCCGCAGCAGCCTGTTTCGCTCGAGTGCCTCGACGCGCCAGAAGTCGAGCGCGTCGCCAGTGCGCAGCGTGTCCGGATTGCGGCGCCCGCGCCGCATTCCCGCGCCACCGACGAGGAGATCCGCAGCGCCGCGTAGCTTCCAGAGCCAGTCGCCGTAGTACCACCCGGCCGAGCCGCCGATGCGCTCGATCGAGCGGAACGCCGCCACGGGCGAAGCCGAGACGCTCGCCTCGCGCGAGTCGACGAGGCGAGATCCGCCCTCCGCCTCGCTGTGCGTCTGCATGCTTCCCAACGATGACGCCGCGTCCGACCAGCGCGTCTCGGCGAATTCGCGATCCTCGTTGCGCATCGCCTGCGCGATCGCGGTGCTCATCCCGCGCGGATGGATGTCGGGGAAGAGCTGCGCGGCGAGCGGCGACTTCACGACGGTCTCGTTGCGCACGCTGTCGATCAGCTTCGCGCCCACACGCGCGTACACCGGGGTCACGAGACCGAGCCAGCGGCTGGAGAGCCACGGCGTCAGTACGGGCACGCGCACGAACCAGCGCGGCAGTCCTCGCTGCTTTGCGTACTCGCGCATGATGTCGAGATACGACAGCTGCTCGGCCCCACCGATCTCTATGACCGTGCTCTCGCGGAACGGCACGTTCGCCGCCGCGACGAGGTAGGCGAGCACATCGTCGACCGCGATCGGCTGCGTGCGCTGACTCACCCAGCGGGGTATGATCATCATCGGCAGCCGCTCGACGAGGGCGCGCACGAGCTCGAAGGAAAGACTCCCCGAGCCGATGATCACCGAAGAGCGAAGCTCCACGGTGAGCACGCCGCTTTCGCACAGGAGCCGCCCGACCTCCTGCCGGCTCTCGAGATGCTCGGAGAGATTCGCGCTGCGTCCGAGCCCTCCGAGGTAAATGATGCGTTGAACGCCCGCCGCGGCGGCCGCGCGCGCGAAGTTCCGCGCGCCTTCACTCTCTTCGCGCGCGAAGCCGTCACCCGACGCCATCGCGTGGATGAGATAGTACGCGGTGTGCACCCCCGCGAGCGCGTCGACGAGTGACGGCGCATTGCAGACATCGCCGCGCACGATCTCGACGTCCGGCTCCGCACTCCCGCGAACGTCGTTCGGGCGGCGCACCATGCACCGCACGCGATCGCCGCGCTCGTGCAGCTCGCGCACGAGGCGCCCGCCGATGTAGCCGGTAGCGCCGGTCACCAGCACGAGCGGCTTCACTCCGAATTCCGGTCGCTACGCAGCTCGGCAAGCAATCCGGAGACGCTCGCCTCCACGCGAACGCCGATCGACGACAGCTCCCTCGAGAGAATGGCCGCGCCAGCGCCGCCGGCGAGCAGCGTGATGTCGCCGGGGATGCGCTCGCGCAGCTCTCGCATCTCGCGCATGATGCTCTCGCCGTCATCGACATACACGATGCTCACAGCGACGAGGCTCGCGCTGGCGGCGATCGCGGATGCCGCAAGCTCTGCGGCCGGGAGGTTGCCGCCCAGGTAGAGGACGTTCCACCCTTCGAGCGCAGCTGCGGCGGCGACGAGCGACGCACCGATGACGTGGCGCTCGCCGGCCACCGTCGCCACGAGCACCGTCGGCGCGCCCGGCCGATTCGTGAACGCGCGCATCATCGCCATCACAATGTCGTGAAGCGACGACGTGACGAGATGCTCGTGCGCCGGTGAGAGCCGGCCAGCGTGCCACTCATCACCCACGCGGCGGAGCAGAGGCGCGGCGACCGTCTCGAGAAACGCGGGCATCCCCATCACGACCGCCGCGCGACGGAGCGCCTCATCGAGCGCGGTCGCATCGAGCATCCGTGCGAGCGCGAGCGAGGCACCGACCACGTCTCCCGGATCGTACGCCGAGCTCGGGATGGGCACGCGCGCCTTCCGCGCGAGATCATCTTCGGTGATCAGCAGCTCGAGCGCGGTGGTCGACAGCTTCGCAACGCGACTGATGCTCCGTCCGCCGCGCATCGCGGCCTGGATGAGCACGAGATGGTGAACGTCCTCGTCGGTGTAGAGGCGAAGTCCAGCGGGGTCGCGCAGGGGCGATACGACGCCATAACGCCGTTCCCACACGCGGAGCACGTCCTGTGAGAGTCCGGTGCGCTCGGCGACTACCGCAATGGGGTGGCGGAGATCGGTGGATGGTAGGGCGATAGAGGCTTCCATGAATGGAAGCTGACACATTGTCCAACGGCTGTCAAGAAGTTTCGGTGGACACAACATGGACAACCGTGATGTTATCCGGCGCTCACATCCGGGTCATCGAGACGGTCTTACTCCAGCTCCGAGCTCAGCCGCTCGGCAGTGATCCGCGCGCCCTCACCGAGCCTCGCCGCGAGTGGATGGTCCTGTGCGATGCGAATGATCTGCGCCGCCATCGCCTCGCGATCGCGCGCTCTTCTTGCGCATGACGCTCACCGGGCGGCCGTGCTCTCGCACTTCGCGAACGCCGCGGGTCATCAATACCCACGCGGGCGGTCTCTGGGGCACGTCATCGCACGAAAAAAGAACGGGCCGGAGAATCGTGCGATTCTCCGGCCCGCTCTGCATTCAGCCTCATGCTCGCATCGCGCAGTTCGCGCGATGCGAGTCGCGACATCATGGCGTGCCGATGATCGCGAAGATCCCCGTGCTCGTCACCTGACCGTACACGATGTGACTCGTCGTGTTCACGCTGCTGGCGATCGTGGGCTGCCAGCTCCCTCCGACATACTGGGAAAGCCGCAGCGAGCTTTCCGAAATTCCGGCAGGAAGCGTCGCCGGATCGTAGCCGAGTCCGAGCTCGCCATTCGTGGCGAAGGACACCACCGGCGAGATCACGTCCGCCATGCCGACCAGCCCCGGCGGCGCCGATGGGGCCGGCACCGACCACACGAAGAATGTCGTCGACGAGTGCAGCGCGCCCGCGGGAATGAAGAGCGAGAGGTGGCACGAATTGACGCACAGCGTACCGCCAGCCGAGCCGATCGTCTGACTGAAGCCGACGGTGATGCTCACCGTCGCCGCCCCCTTCGCGCCCTTGGAATCGGTCGCGGTGAGCGTGATGATGTGCGGTCCAACTGCCAGGGTCGTGAGGGAGAACGACGTGCCCGTGCCGATCTGGCCGCCGGAGACGTTGTCCGTCCACACGAGCGACGCGCCCGTGAGCGCGCCATCCTCGGGATCCGATCCTGTGCCCGCGAACGAAACCGACGAGCCCAGTGCGAGCAGCGCGCCTGCCGTCGGCGCCGTGATCGTTGCCGTCGGCGACTGGTTCTGTGCAGGCGCGGTGATGTGGATCGTCACCGTCGCCGTTCCGGTTAATCCCTTGCTGTCGACTGCGGTGAGCGTGATGACGTGCGTGCCCACCGAGAGATTCGTGCGCGAGAACGTCGCACCCGTCGTGAGCGCGCCATCGAGACTGCTCGACCAGCGCAGCGCGGTGCCGGTGACGTTGCCGTCCTCCGGATCGTGCCCCGAGCCCGAAAAGCTGACCGATGCGCCCTGCACGAACGTTGCTCCGTTCGTCGGGAGCGTGATCGTTGCCGTGGGAGGTTGATTGACGGCGACGCCGGTGATGATCACCGTGACGCTCGCGGTGCCAGTCGCGCCCTTGCTGTCGGTCGCCGTGAGCGTGATGACGTGCGTGCCGACGGAGAGACTCGCGAGCGTGAACGATGTGCCCGTTCCGATCGTGGTAGCGGAAACGTTGTCGGTCCAGACGAGCGAGGCGCCGGTGAGCGCGCCGTCCTCGGGATCCGTGCCCGTACCCGCGAAGCTCACACTCGCGCCCTGTGCGAACGATGCATTGTTCGTCGGCGCCGTGATGTGCGCGACGGGAGACTGATTGAACGGCGGCGGCGCATTCGCCTCGGCTGACACGAGCGACTGCGAGAAAGTGCGCGACGCGCCCGGCGCAATCGTGATCGCTGTCGCCTGCGTCGCGCCCCAATAGTAGAGCACTGCGTTATCGTCGATACCGTTCGGGCTCGAGACATCTTCCGACGTCGGAGTGTAGAAGAATCTCGTTCCGTAGGAGCTCGGCCAGGACGCATTGTCGACCACATCGGGCGGGGTCGGAACCGGCGTGATTGTGGTTGGTCCCGTCACCGTTCCGAATACGCTGAACAGCGGGGAAGGGGTATTGTTGTTGTTGTCCTGAATGCGATAGAAAGCGAAGGTCGGCGGGGCGTAGCTCTTCTCCGTCAGGATCGGCGGCGCGTCGGGGCTGAACTGTTGGAAGGTCGGGCCGTCGTCCTCGCCGATCTGCACGTCCCATAGATAGCGAAGCCCAATCGACACGGGAGCAGTGCCTGTGTTCGTAATAGTGGTCGTCACTTCGACTGTCGAGGTCTCGAAGGTCGAGCCGTGCGCAGCGACGATCTGCACGATCTTCAGAGCATCGGGGACCGACGGAGTGGAGGTCGTGAACGTCGTCTGGAAGCCCGACGTGCCGATGGGCGTGACCGCCGCCGTGACGCCGGGGGTCGTCGGGCCGAGCGGCACGAGATTCGGGGCTGAGCCGAGTCCGAGCTCGACGTAGTCGGTGCCAGTGGTGTACGAGTGGATCGTGTTGAACGACGTACCCGGATTACCACCTCCAAAGAGCACGTTCTTTGGTGAACCGGTAGAGATCGTTACCGGGTGGTTCGCACCCGTCATGATCGTGTACTGACCGATTCCGGCTTGTGCAAGATCGGTGACGAATACCTGATAAAAATCGTTTCCCGCCTGCGAGACGTTGCTAGCGCTTGCGCGCAGCCGCTGCTCCTTCGCCGTGTGCGCTTTGCTTGGACCGTCGGACGACGTGGTCCCCGTGCAGGCGGCGAGCATGACGAGTAGCGCGACTGCGCCTCTGGTGTACGGCGTGCGGTGCATCGTTGAACTCCGTTGCGATGTGTGCTTGCGAGTGTGGGCCACTCGATAACCAAGGCGCATTTCAGAAGCAGAAGCGGTCATCGACGTCCAAAATTTGACGCGACTGGTGACAGTCAGACTCAGAATGTCTCAGTCCAGGTGCAAAGGCGCAAGATGATTTTGCGACCGCAACAGTTCCGGTACTGTGGCCTGTATCGCAACTTTCCACCTGCTGACACGACGATGACCTGCGCTCCGACAGCATGCTGCCCTCGATCTCCGGATTTCGTATCATGAAGTACCCAAAGCGCGATCCGATCGGGGGTGTATCCAGGAGGAAGTTGACGGGCGCGCTCCTCGCGCTGGCCCTCGCCGCACACGTCTTGCGCGCACAGGATGCTCCCCCGGAGACGCCGCTGCCGCAACGCCTCTCCGTTCTCGACGCGAAGCGGATCGAAGCCATCGAGCGGGGCGATGCCATCTCGGTCACGCTCGACGCCCCTGAGAAAACCGAGATCGCGACGCTCGGCGTCGTTCGCATCGAAGTCCCGCGCACGTTCTACCTCGAACGCGTCAGGCGGCTCACGAGCTTTCTCTCATCGGGCACCAAGTCGCTCTCGGGGACCTTCAGCGATCCGGCGAAGCCGGAGGATGTCGCGACGCTCGCTCTCGATCCATCCGATTCGAAGATACTGGAGAAGTGTCATCCATTCTCCTGCGACGTGAAGCTTCCGGCGAGCGAGATGGAGAAGTTTCGCGACGCGCTTGCAAAGTCGTCCGCGCCGGGACCGCTCGCCGACTCGCTCATGCGCGAGTGGCTCGTTGGCTACGTAAATACCTATCGTGCCGACAGTGCCGAGGAGACGGTGGTCTACGACGACACCCGGCATTCCGTGCGAAGCAGCGACGCCTTTCGCGCGCTGCTTGCGGAGCCCGCGATCACCGGGATGAGCAGCGAGCCATTCGCCGTCATGCTTGCGACGCCACCGAGCGCGCGGCCAGCAGAGCTCGAATCCAGAATCTCGTGGCAGCTCGATCGGATGCCCGGTCTCAAGCCGACGCTCGAAGTGGTCGAGCGATCGATGTACACGCCGCCGTCGCGTCCGGAAGAGAGCTATCTCACCGGGAAGATGCTGTACGCCTCTCACTACTTCGAGGCGCAGCTCGACTACCTCATAGTCACCGATGCGCCGTCGGCGAACGGCGAGGGTGCGATGTACCTCGTCGTCCTGCGCCGCTCGAAGTTCGACGACCTGCCTAGCGGCGGACTGTTCAACATCCGCGGCAAGGCGATGAAGAAGCTTCGCGAGGCGCTCCGCACCACGCTCATCGCCACTCGCGCAGAAGTCGAGCGGGCGTACGCCGCGCGGTGAGCCCCCGGCGCCCGCCCCATGCGGCGCAGCGATTCGCGCGATGACACCCGCGGCAGCCCACCGCGGGGAATAGTAGGAAACATCGGGCCATCGGGCGCCGTAGGAAGGGGACATCACTCTCCGGAACCCGCATATTCTGTCGCTCCTTCCGCTCCTCGTCGCGCTCCAGGGCGTAGTCGCCCCGGCCACACGCGCCGATACCGGCCTCACATCGCGCGACAGCGCCCAGCAGCGCAGTGCCGAGGACTCCGCCCGCTTCGCCCACTGGCGCGCCGAGCGAACGATCGTGCTCACGCCGGAGCTCGAGGCGAATGCGTATCGCGATCCCGTCGCGCGAGAGATCATCCTCCACGCCCGCCGCGCGCGGTTGCAGCAGGATTCGTCGCTCCTTTCGTACGATGCGATGTCGCACGAGCGGCTGACCGTCGGTCTCGGAATCGGGAAGGTCGGACTCGAGAAGCTCTTCCTGCGAAACGAGATGGCGTCGCGCGTGCGCTGGCAGCGCGGGCGCGGGGCGGTAGTCGACGTCGTCGGCGCGAGATCCGCTTTTCCGATGGTCGCGCCCGGCGTTCACGTGATGACGGACATGCTCGACATGGATGCGATTCCATACTATCCGGGACGCGAGAGTCTGCTGCGATTTCTTGGCGGCGAGCACGGTACGAAGTCCTCCAACGAGGACATCCTCGTCAATCCGCTCGCGGCAGGCGCCGAGGCGTACTACCGCTTTCAGAGCGGCGACTCGGTCTCCTTCCTGCTTCCCGACGGCACGCGAGGTCGCCTGCGCGAGGTGAAGGTCGAGGCGCGGCAGC
>JBDTJH010000003.1:0-14846 GCA_039935955.1 Gemmatimonadaceae bacterium | reverse complement strand
CTGCAGGCCACCCGCTCGCTCCTAACCGCCGCACCTCGCCACCCCGCATGCTTACCGGAAGATCGAGCCCCAGCATGCGCGGCTTCTCCGGATAGTCGAGCAGCACCGCCCCCGGCTCGACGCCGAGCTCGCGCGCCAGCGCATCCTCGGCCGCGACCACGCGCGCGCGATCGTTTGCGATCCAGTCGCCCTGCCCGTGCGCCAGCTCGGTCGACGAACACTCGAACGCGCGCTTGTGCAGGCGGCGGTTGCGGAGCCCGTGCAGCAGCGACGTCGGGGCGCGCTCGTCCAGCCGATGCAGGAGCCCCTCGTCCGTGAAGCCCGCGAGCTCGGACGCCTCGATCGCGCCGCTCCGCAGGGCATCATCGACGAGACGCTTGTACATCGCGGTCGCGCTGCGCACGGCGTGGTGCCAATAGACGTTGCGGTACATCTGGTACTTCGCGAAGAGCAGTGACTCGAGCGCCGCGAGTCCCTTCTCGACGATCCCGATCGCCGGCGCACCGCTCCTCGGATCGTCGACGATCGTCAGCGAGTGGAGGAGCCGGTCGACGTCGATCTCGCCGTACGGCACGCCGCACATCAGCGCGTCGCGCTTGAGATACTCGATCTTGTCGAGGTCGAGCGAGCCGGAGATCAGCCCTTGCAGCGGGCTCGCACTCTCGCCGGAGATGATCGCGTGGGCACGCATCGCGGCGTCCGGTCCGATGGAGCTCGTGAGCACGTCGCCGATCTCGCCCTCGGTGATCAGCTCGCGCGCGACGACCTCGTGATGCAGCGCGCCGATCTCCTCGAGGGCGTGCGAGAACGGATAGTGACCCACATCGTGCAGCAGCGCCGCCGCACGCACGACCGCGCACTCATCATCGGGGAGGCGCGCCAGCTCGCCCCGCTCGCGAAGCAGCGCGAGCGTGCGCCCCGTGAGGTGGTACGTGCCGAGCGCGTGCTCGAAGCGCGAGTGGGTCGCGCCGGGGTAAACCAGAAACGCCAATCCGAGTTGCCGCACGTAGCGCAGCCGCTGGAACACCTCCGTGTCGACGAGACGCATCGCGTCTGCATCAATCGGGATGTTGTTCCAGAGTGGATCGCGAACGATAGTCACTCGGCGATTCGACTCATGCGCGCGGGCCGGCGCTCCGCACCGATGCATCGACGCCGTCGGCGAATTGCTCGAAATTCTTCGCGAACATGTCGGCGAGCGTGCGCGCTTGCGCATCGTAGGCTGCCGGATCGACCCACGTGGTGCGCGGCGAGAGGAGCGCGGCGGGCACATCGCGAATCGAGTTCGGCACCGCAAGTCCGAACACGGGATCGGTGGTCGTCGGCGCGCCGGTCAGCTCGCCGGCGAGCGCCGCGCGAATCATCGCGCGGGTGTGACCGAGCTTCATGCGCGAACCGACGCCGTACGCGCCGCCGGTCCACCCCGTGTTCACCAGCCACACGCGCGCATCGTGGCGCTCGAGGAGCTTGCCGAGCATCTGCGCGTAGCGCGATGGATGCCACACGAGGAACACCGCACCGAAACACGCGCTGAACGTCGCCTGCGGCTCCTTCACGCCCCGCTCCGTGCCCGCAACTTTCGCGGTGTAGCCGGAGAGGAAATAATACATCGCCTGGTCCCGCGTCAGCGCCGCGATCGGTGGCAGCACGCCGAATGCATCGGCGGTGAGAAAGATGACGTTCCTCGGATGCCCCGCGCGTCCGCCCGCGACGTGCCGCTTGATGTAGTGCATCGGGTAGCTGACGCGCGTGTTCTCGGTAATCGACTGATCGGCGAAGTCCACCTGACGCGTATGGGGATTCAACACGACGTTCTCGAGCACGGTGCCGAACAGCTGCGTCGTGCGATAGATCTCCGGCTCGCCGTCGGCCGAGAGGTTAATCGCCTTCGCGTAGCAGCCGCCTTCGAAGTTGAAGATTCCTTCATCGCTCCATCCGTGCTCGTCGTCGCCGACGAGAAAGCGATGCGGGTCCGCGGAGAGCGTCGTCTTGCCTGTGCCCGAGAGTCCGAAGAAGAGCGCCGTGTCGCCCTGCTCGCCGACGTTCGCGGAGCAGTGCATCGACAGCACGTTCTGCTTCGGCATCAGGTAGTTCATGACTGTGAAGATCGACTTCTTGAGCTCTCCCGCGTAGCGCGTGCCCCCGATGAGGATCATGCGCTTCGCGAAGCTCAACACGATGAAGGTCGTCGAGCGCGTGCCGTGGCGTTTCGGATCCGCCTGCATCTCCGGCGCATGGAGCACCGTGAAGCTCGCGAGAAAGCCGGGCAGATCCGCCGCCGTCGGCCGCAGGAACATGTTCCGCACGAACTGCATGTGCCAGGCATTGGGGCTCACGAAGCGCACCGACAGTCGGTGCGCGGGATCTGCACCCGCCCAGAGATCCTGCACGAACAGGTCGCTGCTTCCGTCGAGATGCTTCCGCACATCCGCGAGCAACGTGTCGAAGTGCTCGGGTGATACGGGCTGATTCACCTTTCCCCACCACACATCCTGCGCGACGTCGGGATCCTTCGCCACGAACTTGTCGTTCGGAGAGCGGCCGGTGTGCGGCGACGTTACGGCGACGAACGGGCCCATGTCGGCGAGCATCCCCTCATCTCTGCGCACTGCCTGCTGGATCAGCTCCGGCGCCACGAGATTCCAGTGGACGCAGCCGCCAGGTCGAAGGCCCTGCGCTGCGAGGCTGTGATTGTCCGAGTGACCGGCGGTCGGAGGGGTAGGCGCGGCTTGAGTTGTCATATTATCGTCGATCCGGGGGATGTCGGTGTGTACGTTGGTGTATACGTTGGTGTGTAGACTCAATGCGCGGCCGCTTCGTGCTGCTGCGCATCGATGACGGCCACTGCCGCCATGTTCACGATGTCCTGCACCTCTGCTCCTTCCTCGAGCACGTGCACCGGCAGCCGCATGCCGACGAGAATCGGCCCGATCGCGGTCGCGCCACCGAGATGATTCAGTAACTTGTACGCGATGTTGCCCGCGCTCAGGTTGGGAAAGATGAGCACGTTCGCACGTTCCGTCAGGGTGCTGAACGGGTACATCGTCTTGATCTTGCGCTCGTCGACCGCCGTGTCGGCCTGCATCTCGCCGTCGACCATGAGCGTCGGGTTCCGCGCGCGCAGCAGCTGCACCGCGTCGGCCACCTTCTTCGTCTCCGCGTGCTGCACGGAGCCGAAATTCGAGAACGACAGGAGCGCGACATGCGGCTCGATGCCGAACGTCCGCACGAGCCGCGTCGCTCCCTCCGCGATCTGCGCCAACTGCTCGGCCGTCGGATCGATGTTCACCGTCGTGTCGCCGCAGAACACCACGTGGCGCTCGAAGACCAGCATGTACAGTCCGCTCACGATGCCGACGTCCGGCTGCGCCCCGATCACCTGAAGCGCCGGCCGAATTGTCTCCGGATAGTGCATGTTCACCCCCGACACGAGCGCGTCCGCGTGGCCGAGCGCGACCATGACGCTCCCGAAGTAATTCCCGTTCGAGAGCCGCTGATGCGCCTCGGCGAGGCTCATCCCCTTCCGCTGCCTGCGCGCGAAGAGAAACTCCGCATACTCGTCGCGATGCGCGGATGTATACGGATCCTCGACCTCGATGTCCTCCATCGCGATGCGGCTGCCCGCGGCCACGCGCTCGATCGTCGCGCGATTGCCGAGGAGCACGGGCTGCGCGATCCCCTCGTCGAGGAGAATGCGTGCGGCCTCGATGATCTTCGGCTCCTCGCCCTCCGGAAAAACGACGCGCTTCGGACTTTGCATCGCGCGGCTCATGATCCCGCGCATGATGCCGCGCGCGCGGCCGAGCCGGCTCTCGAGCGACACGCGATAGTCGTCGAGGTCGATGAAATGCGTCGCGACGCCGGTGGCCACGGCGGCCCACGCGACGGCCGGCGCGACCCAGAGCAGTACACGCGGATCGAAGGCGTAGGGGATGATGTACTCCTTCCCGAAGGTCACCGACGAGAGACCGTAGAGCCGCGCGACGCTGTCCGGCACCCCTTGCTTCGCGAGGGAGGCGAGCGCGCGCGTCGCCGCCATCTTCATCTCCTCATTGATCTGTGTCGCGCGGACGTCGAGCGCACCGCGGAAGATGAACGGGAATCCGAGGACGTTGTTGACCTGGTTGGGATAGTCCGAGCGACCCGTGGCGATGATCGCGTCGTCGCGCACCGAGCGTATCTCGTCAGGCGTGATCTCCGGATTCGGATTCGCGAGCGCGAAGATGATGGGACGATCCGCCATCTTCGCGACCATCGCGCTCGTGATCGCGCCGCCCACCGAGAGGCCGACGAAGACATCGGCGTCGACGAGCGCCTCAGTGACCGTACGCATCGGCGTCTCGCGCGCGAAGCGGGCCTTGTACGGGTCCATGCCTACGGGCCGGCCCGCATAGACGACGCCGTGCAGGTCGCACATCGTGATGTTCTCACGCACGACGCCCAGTCGCACGTAGTGCTCGGCCGTCGAGAGCGCGGCGGCCCCGGCGCCCGAGAAGACGACGCGCACGTCGGCGATGTTCTTCGTCACGAGCTCGAGCGCGTTGAGCAGCGCGGCGCCCGAGATGATCGCGGTGCCGTGCTGGTCGTCGTGGAAGACGGGGATCTTGAGCGCCTCGCGCAGCGTCTGCTCGATATAAAAGCAGTCCGGCGCGCGGATGTCCTCGAGATTGATTCCGCCGACCGTCGGCTCGAGCAGCTTGCAGAACGTGATCAGGTCATCGGGCACGTCTGAACCGACCTCGATATCAAAGACATCGAGGTCGGCAAACTGCTTGAAGAGATTGGCCTTTCCTTCCATCACCGGCTTCGATGCAAGCGCGCCGATATTGCCGAGGCCGAGCACGGCGGTGCCGTTGGTGACGACGGCGACGAGATTCCCCTTCGCCGTGTATTTGTATGCGTCCTCGGGGGTGTGCTGGATCTCGAGACACGGCTCGGCGACGCCTGGAGAGTATGCGAGAGAGAGATCGCGCTGGTTGTCGAGCGGCTTGGTAGGAATGACGGCGATCTTGCCGGGTCGTCCACGTGCGTGATAGTCGAGCGCGTCCTCCCGATCATAACTCATGCACGGAAGGTAATGACGGGGCTACTGCGGCGTCAGCGCCGGGCCTAGGTTATGCGCATGGCGACGTCCTCAACCCCGGCCCCCCGCACCGTGATGGTGCGCAACGCGATCATCGCGATCGTGCTCATCGCGCTGTCGATGTTCGCCGACGGCTGGGTCGCCGACACCGTGCGCTTCGGCCGCGTGTACGAGACGGACTGGGGGCGCATGCTGCGCAACTTCGGCTACCTCCCGTTCTGGCTACTCGCGGCCATCGCGTTGGCGCTGCACGACAGGCAGGGCAGGGAGTGGTGGCGACGCGGCGCACTCCTCGCGACGGCGCCGACTGCGGCGGGCATCGTTGGCGAGTTGCTCAAGATCATAGTGCGGCGAATGCGCCCGCCGGCCATCGGACACGCGTACGACTTTCGCGCGTGGAGCGACCACCCGTTCAGCTCGCGCGGCCTCGGCTTTCCCAGCAGCCACGCGGTCGTGGCCTTCGCGGCGGCGGCGATTCTCGCGCGCATGTTTCCGCGCGCGAAATGGGTGTTCTACTTCGCGGCCGTGGGATGCGCAGTGAGCCGCCTCCTCGCGCACGCGCACTATCTCAGCGATGTGGTCGCGGGGGCGTTGATCGGGATCGCGGTGGCGGCGATACTCTGGCGGTACATGTCGCCGCGCCAGCCCCCCGCGATCTAGCGTATCGCGCCCGCCGTCGGACTCAGCCTGCCGCGAAGCCTCGCAGCAGGTGCAGCATACAGCTGTCGGTCAGCATGTCGTTGTCCAACTTCGGCGTCTCGAGCACCTTCGCCACGTTCGTCAGGTGAGGATCGGTCATGATCCGGCGAAAGGGCTCCTCGCCGAGCGACCCGAAGCCGATGAGGGCGTGGCGGTCGCGATGCGACCCGAACGGCGTCTTCGAATCGTTGAGGTGCATCACGCGAAGCTTGTCCCATCCGAGCGTCTGCTCGAAGCGCGACCAGACATCGTCGTACGCGTTCAGGAGATCGTAGCCGGCCGAATAGACGTGACACGTGTCGACGCAGACGCCGATGCGCGAGCGATAGGGCTCGGGAACGCGCCCGATGATGTCGGCGAGCTCCTCGAACGTCGCACCGAGCGACGTGCCGGAGCCCGCGGTGGTCTCGAGGCAGAGCACGGTATCGCCAGGCGCGCGCGCCAGTGCCTCGGCGATGGCGTCTGCGTTGCGCGCGATGCCGCTCTCGCGATCGTCCATATAGTTGCCGGGGTGCGACACGAGATATGTGAGTCCGAGCGACGCGCACCGCCTCAGCTCGGAGACGAACGACTCGATCGACTTGCGGCGGAGCATCTCGTCGGGGCTCGCGAGATTGATGAGATACGAGTCGTGGGCGATCGTCACCTCGACTCCCGTGAGCGCGAGCGCCGCGCGGAATGCATCGCGCTCGAAGTCGTCGCACTCTCGTTCGGCCCAACGATTTCCCTGCTTCGTGAAGAGTTGCATCGCGGTCGCATTGATCGCGCCCGCCCGCGGCGGCGCCGCGGGCACACCGCCCGCGGCGGAGACGTGTGCGCCGAGGAGATGGCTCATCAGGGGTTCGCGCGCAGAAAGTCCATGGGATCGACCGCGTGTCCCTGCGGCCGGAGCTCGAAGTGCAGATGTGCGGGCAGATCGGGATCCGCGGTGCCGACGTAGCCGATCACCTGTCCCTTCGTGACGACGGCGTCTTTCTGCGTCGTGATCCTGCTCAGCGAACCGTACACGGAGTAGTCGCCGCCGGGATGCTGGACGATGACCGTGAGCCCGTACGTTCCGAACTGGTCGGCGACGAGCACTTTCCCCGCGGCGACCGCGTGCACCTCGGTGCCCACCGCCGCCTTGATGCCGATGCCGTTCCACCGAACCGTCGTGTTGTTGGGATTTACGACGCGTCCGAAGCTGTAAATGATGGGACCCTGCACGGGCCAGTCCATCGAGCCGTTGCTCTTGCTGATCGTACTCGCCACGCGCGGCGCGCGCGGCGACGAACGCTCGGCGCGCAACCGTTGCGTTTCGAGCGATGAGATCACGTTGCTCAGCCGCGATTCGTCGCGCGCGATGGCCTGCAGACGCGCGTCGGTGTCCTGTGCGCGTCGCTTCGCGGTCGCGAGGCTGCGCGACTGCTCGAGGCGCAGCGTCTTGAGGCGATCTTCCTCCTCGGCCTTCTCGTCGAGGTTGAGCTTGATGTTCTCCTGGAAACGCACGAGGTTCGCGCGCTGATGGTTGATCTGGTTGCGCAGATCCTCGACGCGATGGACGAGCGTCTGATCGCGAACGGCGAGGAGATGCAAATACTTGTAGCGCGCGAGGAGCTCGCCGAAACTGCGGGCGGAGAGCAGCACTTCGAAGGAGAAGAGCGGGCCGCGCTTGTCGATGTCGACGAGGCGGCGGCGCAACGTTGCCTGCTTCACCGTGATCTCGTCCTGCGCGCGCACGAGGTCGGATGTGGTGGTGCCGACCTCGCTCGAGATCGCGTCGAGCTGGGCGTCGAGGGAGTGCATCACGCGCGCGGTGACGTCCGCCTCGCGGTCGAGTGTCTCGACCTCCTCCGACAGATCGTGCACGGTGTTCTGCAGGCTCGTGCGGCGGCGCTGCAGCTCCTCGCGCTCGTTCTTCAGCGCTTCGAGCCGCCCCTTCTCATCCTTCAGCCGCTGCTCGGCGCTCTTCTGATCCGCGTTCTGCTGGGTCCGCCCGACTGGTGCGACCGTAAGCATCAGCGCGAGAACGAGAGCGGCGCGCGCCCTCAGACGCGGCGTAGATGCCTCCCGACCGAGAGCGCGCTGCCGAGCAACCCGATGATCCCGCCGCCGAGCACGCCGACGAAGGCAATGCCGGGGTCGAAGAAGAACGTCTGGATGAGATAATGGCTGATGAGCGCGTTTGCGCCCCACGTGAGCAGCAGCGCAAGCAGTCCGCCGACGAGTCCCTTGAGGAAGCCGTCGATGAGGAAGGGCATGCGCACGAAGCCATCGGTCGCGCCGACCAGTCGCATGATCGAGATCTCGCGCGCTCGCGCGAGGACCGTCATGCGGATCGTAGTACCGATGACGATCACCGCGACGGCGGCGAAGAGAAGTCCGAGTGCGATCCCGGTGGCGCCGGCGATGTTTCGAATGTCGTAGAGCTTCTTGACCCAGTCCTCACCGTAGCGCACGTCGTCGACGAATGGATAGCTCTGGATGCGCTGCGTGACGTCCTTCACCGTGACGGGATCGCGATGGCCTTCCTTGAGACGAATCTCGAGCGACGCCGGAAGGAAGCTCGCGTCGAAGACATCCTGAAATTCCGGAAGCTCCGCGCGCGCGCGCGCGAGCGCCTGCTCGGGCGACACCTGGTCGACGCGCGCGACCTCGGGAAACGCCGAGATGTCGCCCATCGCCGCGCTGATCGATTCCGGGAGCGTGCCATCCGCGAGGAAGGCGACGATCTCGACGTGCTCCTCGACGCCGCGCAACGCGCGATCGACGTTGAGCACCAGCAGCCCGAAGAGTCCGAAGGCGAACAGGCTGAAGGCGATCGTGACGACGCTCAGGGAGCTGAGCAGCGGCGAGCGGCGCACGCCGAGCATGACCTCCCGGAAGGTGAGTCGCATCAGGTGGGCGTCGACGAGGTGACGGTGGCAGCGCCGCCGTTGCCATCCGCCGAATCGAAGACGAGCTGTCCGCGGTTCACCTCGATCACGCGATACGTGTTTCGCTTCACGAGCTCGAGGTTGTGTGTCGCCATCAGCACTGCGGTTCCGGCCGCGTTGATGTCGCGCAGGAGCTGGAAGACGCCGCGCGTGGCGCGATCGTCGAGGTTGCCGGTGGGCTCGTCGGCGACGAGGAGCACCGGGTCGTTCACGAGAGCGCGCGCGATGGCGACGCGCTGCTGCTCGCCTCCGGAGAGCTCCTTCGGATAGCTCGTCCCCTTGCTTGCGAGTCCAACCTGCGTGAGGAGGCGACTGACGCGTGCGGGGATGCCTTCGCGCGGTGCGCCGGTGACCTCGAGCGCGAAGGCTACGTTCTCTTCCGCCGTGCGATCCTCGAGCAGCCGAAAGTCCTGGAAAACGACGCCGATGCGCCGGCGCAGTCGCGGAATCTCGGCGCGCGGCAACCCGCTCGTGAGACTTCCACTCACACGCACCTCGCCGGCCGTCGGTGTTTCCTCGACGATCACGAGGCGCAGGATCGTCGATTTACCGGCGCCGCTCGGTCCCGTGAGAAACGCGAACTCGCCCTTATTGACGCGAAAGGTCACGTCGTTGAGGGCGAGTCCGGTACGCGGGTATTCCTTGACGACGTGCGAAAATCGGATCATCGGCGAATCGCGCTCGATCGGGGTTCGCGAAAGATGGCGTGCGGTGTGGCTACGGGAAGATACACGATCGCTCGCGCGCCGTGTCGCATTGCGCGCGGCTCAGCCGCGCAGCGCCCGATCGAGATCGGCGATGATGTCATGAGGATCTTCGATGCCGACGCTGATGCGCAGGAAGCCATCCGGAATTCCGATCGCCGCACGCTCACTCGCCGAGAGATGCTCGTGGGACGAGAAACGCGGCTCCGAAACCAGCGTCTCGGTGCCGCCGAGGCTCGGCGCGTGTGTGATGAGCTTCAGTCGCCGACAGACCGCGGTCATCGCGTCGCCGCCATCGCGGTGCACGATCGCGAGCATCGCGCCCATGCCGTCGAGCGTCGCAAGCGCGATCGCGTGGTCCGGATGATCCGGAAGGCCGGGGTAGAGCACCGCGCTGAGCTCGGGGCGCGTCGCGCACCAGAGCGCGAGGCGCATCGCGTTGTCCGTCGCGCGCTGCACGCGGACGTCGAGCGTCTTGAGTCCGCGCTCCAGTAGCCAGCAGGCGAACGGGTCCGGCGCCTGCCCCCACACCATCATCTTTTGCCGCACCTCTTCGATGTACGCGGCGGTGCCGAGAACTGCGCCTGCGATCACATCGTGGTGACCATTCAGAAATTTCGTGGCGGAATGGATGACGACGTCCGCGCCGTGCTCGAGCGGACGAAAGCCAACCGGCGTTGCGAATGTCGAGTCGACGACGAGCGCGAGGCCAAGTTCCTTCGCGAGCGCGGTGATCGGCTTGAGGTCGAGCACGCGACACGTCGGATTCACCGGGGATTCGACGAAGATCGCACGCGTGTTCCTGCGGAGCTGTTTGCGCCACTCACGCGACTCCGTCGGATCGACGAGCGTGGTCTCGATCCCCATCGCCGGGAGCTCCTTCATCACCAGCTGCTGCGTGCCGCCGTAGATCCAGCTGCTGGAGAGGAGGTGATCGCCGGCGCGAAGGAGGGCGAGTAGCGCGCACGCGGTGGCACCCTGTCCGCTCGCGAGCAGCAATCCGGCCTCGGCGCCCTCCAGCTGCGCGAGGCGACTCTGCACGAGCTCCGCATTCGGATTGTTTCCGTAGCGGGGATAGCGCATCCCCGACGCGGTGCCTTCCTGCTGCACGAAATTCACGCCCTGATAGAGCGGAAAGCTCACGGGCTCGCCGACGGCGTGCGCATCGCGTCCGCCATGAACGGCGAGCGTCGCGAGCGAGGGCGTCTTGCTGCTCTTTGTCACGGACAGCTCCGAGAGACTAGACCAATCCTGGATTGCGCGGCGTGCCGTATGCTGCTTTCACGAGCGTGATGATCTCCGATGGCGAAGCGCCCGCCACGTCGCGCAGGACGACGTCGCCGCGAGGCAGCGTGTCGTCGATGCGAACCGTGGCGAGCTCCTGGCGTCGCGGACCCTGCACCCATACGAGCTCGCCATCGCTGATCAGCCGCATGCGCGCATCTTCCGCGCGCATTCGCACCTCCGTTCCGCGCTCGGCATCGCCGGCGCGCGTCGCGATCAGCCGCGCGACGCGGAGCGGTGCGTTGTGCCGATCACTCACGTCACCGCGCCCACGACCACGTAGCCGCCATCGAGCTCCATGGCGAGGCGCCGGCGACAGAGCGCGCCGATCACGCGCTCGACCTGCCCCGGCTCGATCCCCGCCTCGCGTGCGAGATCCACCGCGAGCGAGCGGCCCAGCCGCGACAGCGCTTCCCATGCGCGGCGCTCCGGATCATCGACCGTGCCGACGAGCACGACGGTGCCGTCCTCCGCCTGCGCGACGATCGCGAGTCCGTGGCGCTCCAGCACCGTCTCGATCGCATCGAGATGCGAATCGCTCACGCCCCGAAACAGGAAGTACGCATCGCGCGGGGCCGAGGCGTCCGCGTAGCGCATGAGGAGCTTTGCGACGATCTCGTCAGCGCACGAATAGTCGAGCAACCCGACGTGCGAGAAGTCGATCACGGTGAGCGAGCGGTCACCAAGCTCGGAAAGCTGTTTCTCGATGCCGTCGCGCACTGCCGCACCCGTCGGGCGCGTCACGAGATCGGAATAGAGGTCGCACACGGTGCGGCGAAGCACGGTGCTGAGGTCGATGTGATTGATCACCGGTCGGTAATCCGCTCCGGTATGGTTATCTGCATCTGTGCACCTGGAAATGGCGGCAGCTTTTCTTCGAGCGGGACATCTTCATCCCAGCTCGGTACGATTGCGATTCGAGCAGTGCCGGAGCGGACGGACAGCTTGCCGTCCCACCGGCCGATATAGCGACGGACGCCGGCGAGTCCCTGCCCGCGTCCCGGATCACGGAAGCGGCTCACGCCGCGAATGACGGCTTCCTCCAGCGCCATCCCATCGTCCCAGCGATCGCTCATGCGCCGGCCCTGCGCGCTCTCGAGCGACTGACGGAAGCCGACGCCCGCATCGCACACGGCGATGACGACGACGCGGCGTCCGAGGCGCTTCTGCCAACGATAGGTCTGCACCGCAACCCAGCCGCCACGGCCCGCGTGCTCGACGATGTTCTGGCAGGCCTCCGAGAGCGTCATCGCGAATCCCATCGTCGCCTTCGCGTCGACGTTGAGCTCCTTGACGAGGATCGACGCGGACTTCTGCTGGATGCGGCTCACGACCTCGTGCACATCCTCGCTCTTGCCGACGGACGTGATCTCGAGCAGAACGTCGGACTCGCCGCTGGCACGCGCGCGATGCGTCGTTCCGTGCATCTCGAACAGCTCCTCGGCGTGCTTGAAGAAGCCGGTGCGGGCCCAGTACGATCCCGTTTCCTCGGATTCGGGGGAGACGAGCGCGGGCTTCTCGGCGCGCGTCTGCGCGACCGTCAGCAGCGCGGTGAGCCCGTACGGCGACGCCCAGCGCGTGTGCCGGCCGTCGAGCAGCACCTTCTCGTCGAGCGGGATGGGCGCGAGCTGCTCGAACACCGTCTCGAAGGTCTTTTCGTCGAGCGACGGAGGAAGATTGATGACGGTCGTCATTGGGTGATCAGCTCCCCGCGGAGATGACGAGTGAGCCCCGACGCGCCGCGAAACATCACATTGCGCGCAGCCGCGCCGTGCGCCGCGCTCATGGCCGCGGCGATATCGTCGCCGGCGAGCAATCGCGAAAAGTAGGTCGCGCCCCACACGTCGCCGCAGCCGGTCGGATCGCCGGTGTCGAACGTCGTGGGGACGGGGACCAGCGCGGTGCGCAGCGGACCGAACGTCTCCGGCGCGCTCTCCCTCTTCAGGTCGGCGATGTGATCGAAGCCGGGCGCCGCGAAGTACACTGCACCGCGCGAGCCGAGCGTGACGCTGAGGCACTGCACTCCGGCGATCATCGCCGTCGCCGCGAGCTCCATCGGGTCGCGCGCCACCGTCGTCACTTCGTCCTCGTTCATCTGCAGCAGATCGAAGCAGCGGCACCACTGATCGATATTCGGGAGCGCCTGGAGCACGCGCCATCCGTCGGGCTGCAACGCGTGCACTTTCATGTGCAGGTCGCAGTAGATCGGGCCGGTGAAGTTCTGGCGAATGAGCTGGCACGTCTCGAGGTCGAGCTCCCAGCCGCTCATGAAGTTGATGTACAACGCGTCCAGATCCCGCAGCAGCGGCTTGAGCCCGAGCCAGCTCCACCCCGGCAGCCCGCCCGTCAGCTTCTCGGCGCGTCGCTCGCTCGTCTCGTAGCGCAGCTCGACGCGGTTGTTCGGATACGGCACGCCGATGAGCGCGGCGTCGGGCGCGACGTGCGAGAGCGTCGCGATGAACTCGCGCGCGCGCGGCGCGAGATCGTCGCCCACCTTCACCAGCGGCACAATCTCCCAGTCATCAGGCATGCTCGCATCGAGCGCACTGAGCGCGTACGCGCAGCCGCCCCACTCGGTCACCGGCTCCGAGCGCGGATCGCGCCCGTAGATCGTGTCCCATACGAAGGTGCTGATGACGCCGAGTCGCTTGCGCCGCATCATCTCAGACCACTCCGAGACGTTGCTGCTTGAACGTCGCGACCGCGCCGACCATGCCGGCGCTGCTGCGCAATGTGCCCGCCACGATGCGGCACGCCTCGACCGCCGGACGGAATGCGCGGCGCTTCACCTCGGCGCGCAACGGCTCGAACAGCGGCTCGCCGGCCTCCGTCACCCCACCGGTGATGACGACGACATCGGGATTCAGAATGTTGAGGAGATTCCCGATGCCCGTGCCGAGGAATCTCGCGGTGTCGCGCACGACCTCCAGCGCGAGCGCATCGCCGGCATTGGCGGCGGCGTAGATCGTCGCGGCAGTGAGCTCGCCCAGCTGCCCATCGACCATGCGGCGGAGTGACGAGACCTCATCGCGCTCGAGCGCCTCGCGCGCGCGGAGCGCGATCGCGGGACCAGATGCGTACGCCTCGAGGCAGCCGTAGTTGCCGCAGCGGCAGTAGCGGCCCGTCGAGTCGATAGTAGTGTGCCCGATCTCGCCCGCGACATCCGACGAGCCGTGATAGAGCACGCCATTCATGATCAGACCGCCACCGATCCCGGTGCCTATCGTGATTCCGACGACGTTCTTCGCGCCCTGCGCCGCGCCCTTCCACCACTCGCCAATCGTCGCGCAGTTCGCGTCGTTGTCGAGTGCCACGGGGAGTCCGACGCGCTTGGAGATCGAATCGCGCAGCGGGAAGTCGCGCCATCCGAGATTCGGCGCCACGACGACCATGCCGCGCTCGCGATCGAGCGGACCCGGAGCGCCGACACCGACGCCAAGAAAGTCCTCCGTGCTCGCCTTCTCGCTCGCGGTGACATCGGCGATGACGTCCTTCACCATCGCCGCGATCCGGTCGGCGACGGCCTCGGCTCCTTCCTCCGCGTGGGTCGGCGCCTGACGAACGGCGAGCTGGCGGCTTCCGTCCTCCGGCATCGCCCCGACGACGATGTTCGTGCCGCCGAGATCGACCCCGAGTATGTAGTGCTCACTCATGACACACCCCCAAGCACCGCATCCACCGCGTCAACGACCGCGTCGACCCCGAGCTCGCGCATGCAGCGCCAGTGCCCGAGGGGACAGCGGGGCGGACCATGATGGTGGCAGGGGCGGCAGGCAAGCGCGTCGAGTCCCAGGGAGATGGAGTGAGGAGCCAGCGGACCGAAGCCAAAAGCTTCGACCGTCGGCCCAAAAATAGTGATCGTCGGCGTACCCATGGCCGATGCGAGATGCTGCGGCGCCGAGTCGTTCGTGACGAGCAATTTCGCGCGTCGGATCAATTCGGATGAGGCAAGCAACGACAACGAGACCGTGCCGTCAACCACCCCTTGCGCGCCGGAAAAATTCGCGATAGATGCGGCTTCGGATCGGTCCGCCGCGCCACCGACGATTGCGATTCTGAAGCGCGGGGCGAGCGCCTGCGCGAGCTGGGCATAGTAGGGCCAGCGCTTCGTCGCCCACACGCTTCCGGGAGCGAGGGCGACGAGCGGACGGTCGTCCTCTC
>JBDTJH010000002.1:0-12930 GCA_039935955.1 Gemmatimonadaceae bacterium | reverse complement strand
CACTCGCAGTGCACCGGTCGAGGAGAGCCTGGCGGGTAGACCGCCGGGCTCTCCTCGCATTTCCCGCCGCCATGTACATCTCGCTCGCCCGCAAATACCGTCCGAAACGCTTTGCCGACGTGGCGGTTCAGTCGCACGTCAGCAACACGCTCAAGGGCGCGATAGCCCGTGGGCGCGTCGCCCACGGCTATCTCCTGTGCGGACCACGCGGCGTCGGGAAGACGACGCTCGCGCGCGTGCTGGCGATGGCGCTCAACTGCGAGCACAAGACGGACGACGGCGAGCCCTGCGGCGTGTGCTCGAGTTGCACTCGCATCTGGACGGGGAGCACGAGCCTCGACGTCGTCGAGATCGATGCGGCGTCGAACCGCGGCGTCGACGATGCGCGCGACCTGCGCGAGCGCGCGATGTACGCGCCCTCCGGCGACAATCATTACAAGGTTTACATCGTCGACGAGGCGCACATGCTCACGCGCGAGGCGTGGAACGCGCTCCTCAAGGTGCTCGAGGAGCCGCCCCCGCGCGTCGTCTTCGTCTTCGCGACCACCGAGCCACAGAAGATCGCGCAGGCCGCCGCGCCGGTGCTGAGCCGCCTCCAGCGCTTTGATTTCAAGCGAATCGGACCCGCCGATGTACGCGCGCGGCTCGCCGCCGTGCTGGCGACGGAGAACGTCGAAGCGACGCCGGATGCGCTCGCGATGCTCGCGCGCGCGGCCGATGGCTCGATGCGCGACGCGCTCAGCCTCGCCGATCAGACGCTCTCCCTCGGCGAAGGCGTGCTGACGGCGGAGCGCGTGCGCGAGGCGCTCGGGCTCATCGCGGAGGATGAATATCTCGCGATCTACGATCTCATCGCCGCGCGCGATGCGGGCGCGATCTTCCCGGCCATCGCTCGCCTCGTCGACGCCGGCGCCGACCTCGGCGCCTTCCTCGGAGGGCTCGCAGACATCTTCCGCGCGGCGCTCGCGCTCGCGCTGGGCGACGAGACCGGTGGACTCGCGGAGCTGTCGGATCGTACGCGCGAATCGCTCATCGAGCGCGAGGGACGGCTGACCGCAGGCGATCTCCTCCGAATGTTGAGCGCGATCACTGAGCTCGAGCCGCGCTTTCGCAGGAGCGGACAGCAGCAGATGCTCGTCGAGACGATGCTGGTGCGCTTCGCGCTGATGGATCGCACGGTGTCGCTGGAGGAGGTGCTGCGCGGCCTCGGCCCGGATGACGGAAGCAGCGGCGACGGCGACGGCGACTCGCGCGGTGCGGCGCGGACGCCGGCGCCGCGTGCACCCGCGCCGACGACCGTGGTGAGCGCGTCGTCTGGCACCGTTGCCGCCGTTACCGCCGCGCCACGTTCGTCGGTCGCTCCGTCATCCGCGTCACCCGCAGCCGAGCGTCCGCCACTCACTGTCCCCGCGCTTCGCGAGCGCTGGGAGACCATCCTCGCGCACCTGCGCACCGATGGCCGCATGACGCTCGTCGCCGCGCTCGAGCATGCGACGCCGGTCGAGGTGTCGCCAAGCGGGGAGATCACGGTCGAGCTCACGACCGAGCTGCGTCACATGGAGGAGCCGATCGCCAACGGTGCGAAGGAGCTGCTGTCGGCGATCGGCTCGATGCTCGAGGGCGCGACGCGCATCAAGGTGCGCATCCCCGCTGCGCTCCCCGTACGCGAAGGCGCGACGCGCCGCCTCAGCGCGGAGGCGGTGAAGGCGGAGCGGCTCTCGTCGCTGCGCCGTCGCGATCCGTCGCTCGATGCGGCGGTGCGCGAGCTCGATCTCGAGCTCATGGATTGATCGCCGCACGCGTGTTGCGGCGCCCGTCTCACGCGCGGTAGCTTGCGATTCCGCACTCGAAATTTCTCTGGAGCATCATGGCTGATTTCATGAAGATGTTGCAGCAGGCGCAGCAGATGCAGGGCAAGCTGCAGCAGATGCAGGAAGAGATGGAGAAGCTCACCCTCATCGCGACGAGTGGCGGCGGCATGGTCACGGCGACCGCCGACGGAAAGGGGCAGATCAAGCGCATCCAGATCGATCCCTCCGTCGTCGGCTCGGCCGACGTCGAGATGCTCGAGGATCTGGTTCTCGTCGCGGTCACCGAGGTGCAGAAGAAGGCCGCGGCGGCTGCGGCCGACGAGATGCAGAAGCTGACGGGCGGGATGAACCTCCCGTTCAAGATGCCCTTCTGATGTCGGCGATCGACGAGCTCGCAACAGAGCTCTCCAGGCTCCCCGGCATTGGGCGCAAGACAGCGCTCCGCCTCACCTACCATCTGCTTCGGCAGCCGCCGGAGCAGAGCCGCAGGTTGGCCGACGCGCTCGGTGGGCTCTCCGACCGCGTGCATCGCTGCTCCGTGTGCGCCAACCTCACCGAGGGCGATCCCTGCGACATCTGCGGCGACACCCGCCGCGATCGCGCCATCGTCTGCGTCGTCGAGGAGGCGAGCGACATCGGGGCGATCGAGCGCGCCGGTGAGTTCCGCGGCGTCTACCATGTGCTCGGCGGCCGCCTCTCGCCGCTGGACGGCGTGGGGCCGGAAGACCTCAACGTCGACCGACTGGTGGAGCGCGTCACACCAGGCACGATTCGCGAGGTCATCATCGCGACGAACCCGAGTCTCGAGGGCGAGGCCACAGCGCTCTACGTCCAGCGGCAGCTCGTGACGCACGTGCCGATGATCTCCCGCATCGCGCGGGGGCTCCCCGTGGGCGGCGACCTCGAGTACGCGGACGGCGTCACGATCGCCCAGGCTCTCTCGGCCCGCCGGGAAATGTGATGGCGCGCATCTCGTGGCGGGCGGCCGGCGTGGGCTTCACCGGTGGCGTTGTGGTGGGCTTAATCGTCTGGACTCAACAGACCCACCGTGATAGGTACAACCTGTTCAGCACGAGCGCCTGGCGCCGATTGGCGGCTTTGGGGCACATCGGTGGGACGGATAGTGCCCAGAACGTGGTGCTGTTGCGTGACTACGTAGCCTGGGAGCAGCGTCCCGAGCTGCGGCGTCGTGGCGAGCGTCTCCTGCGCCGAATGGAACAGTCCATCGTCTGAAGGACCCTCGATGCCCGTTGGTGCTGCCAGCTGGTCATTTACCGAAGATGACCTCGGCGCGATCATGCGATCGCTCCAGCAGTTCTTGTACGACAGCAATGCCCGCTGTGCGATGCTCGTGGATCGCTCCGGGCAGCTCGTCGCGACGGTGGGTGAGCAGCCGCGCTTCGATGCGACCTCCTTCGCCACCCTCACCGCCGCCGATTTCAGCGCGAACGACCAGCTCGCGCGCCTGATCGGCGAGACCGAGTTCAGCTCCCTCTTCCATCAGGGCGAGCAGGAATCGATGTATCTGGTGGACATCGCACGTCGCGTGATTCTCGTCGTCCTCTTCGACAATCGTACCACGCTCGGACTCGTGAGACTGAAGGTGAAGGGAACGGTGGAGGAGTTGGCGCGCCTCTTTACCGCAATGTTCCAGCGCGCGCGCGACACCATGCATCAGCCGAACATCCTGGCGGGCGCCGAGGATGAGATCGATCGACTGTTTCAGTAGCGAAGGACACAACACATGTCGATGATCAACTATGCCGCCCGCGAGATCTCCTGCAAGATCGTGTATTACGGTCCGGGGCTCGGCGGCAAGACCACGAATCTGGAGCACGTGTATGGACGCGTGCAGCCGAATACGCGAGGAAAGCTCATCTCGCTCGCGACGGAGACGGAGCGCACGCTCTTCTTCGATTTCCTTCCGGTGGATCTCGGAACGATTCGCGGTTTCAAGACGCGCTTTCATCTCTACACGGTTCCCGGCCAGGTATACTACAATGCGAGCCGGAAGCTGATTCTGAAGAGCGTCGACGGGATCGTATTCGTCGCCGATTCGCAGGTCGAGCGCATGGAAGCGAATCAGGAAGCGATGCAGAACCTGTACGAGAACATGCTCGAGTACGGATACGATCTGTCGACGATGCCGTTCGTGATCCAGTACAACAAGCGCGATCTCCCGAACGCTGCGCCGCTCGCGGAGCTGCAGGCGGCGCTCAATCCGGGGTTCGAAGTGTTCGAGACGCAGAGGCAGCGCATCACGCCGGATCCGTATCATGCGGGAGAGAATCTGATCGATCAGATTCCTACTGGAGAGTGGGTGGAGCGGGCACCATATTTTGAGGCGGTCGCGGTCACGGGAGATGGGGTATTCGACACGCTGAAGGCAGTGAGCAAGCTGGTGCTGAAGACGCTCGCCTGACGACGGCGCGCTGCGGGGCGCGATGAATCTCCCCAACGCGCTCACCGCCGCCCGCATCGTCGCCGCGCCCGTCGTCGCCGCGCTCCCGTTCTCCGAAAGTTGGGAGCTCCGCCTGCTCGCCTTCATGCTCTTCCTCGTCGTCGCGATCACCGACTACTACGACGGCAAGCTGGCCCGCACGCACGGCATGGTCACCGATCTCGGAAAGCTCCTCGACCCGATCGCCGACAAGCTGCTCCTGCTCGCGACCTTCATCCCGATGTTCATCCTCGTGGGGTCGCGCGGCTCGCTCTCGTTGATGTCACCCGATGTCGTTTCGGTCGCGAACGGCGTGATCCTGGGCGTCGGCGACGCGGGCCCGGGCCTCCACGATGTCTTCCCCTACGTCACCCCGTTCGGTGTGTTCGGTCTTCCGTGGTGGATCATCGCCGTCGTGCTCGGCCGCGAGGCGTTCATGACCATCTACCGGCTGATCCGCGCCAGCAGTGGCGACATCATCTCCGCGAGCCGCATGGGCAAATGGAAGACCGGATTCCAGTGGACGTGGGTGGGCGCAACCTTCTTCTGGTTCGCCGCGGCGACAGCGGCTGCGCAGTACCACTGGGCCGGCGCATGGTGGATCGGCTTCGCGTACTTCAACGGCATCGTGAACATCGTGTCGATGGTCGTGGCGGTGATACTCACCTTGTACTCGCAGCTCCTGTACCTGCGACGGCCGAGCGCGTAGTCAGTCGCTCTCGTTTTGAGCGGCGTTGGGCGTCACCCTCCGATCACGCCCCGCTCTCTCCCATTGTTACGACCACCTCGCGAGTGACGCCGTCGTCAACGAGCTTCACCTTTCCATTCTCCATCGCTTCGCCATCGACGGACACGCTCACGATGCCTCGACATACACCGTGCGGGTTGTTCACCGCGATGCGATAGACGCTCGTGCCGTGGCGGTACTCGATCGAAAAGTCGCGCCACGCTCTGGGCACACACGGATCGATCGTCAGCCACTCTGCGCGCTTCGTGAAACCGAGTATTCCCTCGAGCGCCGCACGGTACATCCAGCTCGCTGACCCGGTGTACCACGTCCATCCCCCGCGTCCGATGTGACCGGGAGCCGTGTACACATCCGCGCACACGACGTAGGGCTCGACCTTGTACGTCTCAACGTCGCCTTCGGTCGTCGCGTGCATGAGCGGATTGAGCAAATCCAGCAGGTGGCCGGCGCGGTCGCCGTCGCCGATGCGTGCTGTCGCGAGCGCGGCCCAGATGGCGGCGTGCGTGTATTGCGCCCCGTTCTCGCGAACGCCCGGAACATATCCCTTGATGTATCCGGGATCCTGCGCTCCCTTGTCGAACGCCGGAGTGAGCAGCATGATGAGCCGCGCGTTCTCATCGACGAGACGCTCATCCATCGACCGCAGCGCCTGTCGGGCGCGATCGGGCTGCGCGGCACCGGAGAGCGTCGCCCAGCTCTGCGCAATAGAATCGATCTTGCAATCGTCGCTCTGCGATGAACCGAGCGGCGTACCATCGTCGAAGTACGCGCGCCGATACCATTCGCCGTCCCACGACGTACGTTCGACGGCCGCCGCATAGTCATCGGCGCGCTTGCGGCAGCGAGTCGCGACGTCGGCATCCTGCCGGCGATCGGCGTGCTCGGCGAAGCGTCGAAGCGTCGCGATGAGAAACCACGCCAGCCACACGCTTTCGCCCTTCCCCTCGATGCCGACGCGGTTCATCCCATCGTTCCAGTCGCCGCAGCCCATCAACGGCAATCCATTCGAGCCCATCGTGCACGCGCGATCGAGAGCGCGCACGCAATGCTCGTAGAGTGATGCCGACTCCGCGCTCACGTGCGGCGCCTCGTACGCCTCCTGCTCGGTCGGCGCCAGCGCCGCCTGCTCGAGAAATGGCGCCTGCTCGTCCCAGATCGCGGAATCGCCGCTGACGTTGACATAGTGGTCGGCGACGAACGGCAGCCAGACGAGGTCGTCGGAAAAGCGCGTGCGCACGCCGCGACCGCCCGGCTCGTGCCACCAGTGCTGCACGTCCCCTTCCACGAATTGCCTCCCCGCACACCGCAGCAGGTGCGCGCGCGCAATCTCCGGCTCGGCGTACACGAACGCCATGCTGTCCTGCAGCTGATCCCGAAATCCGTATGCGCCGCTCGACTGGTAGAGCGCCGAGCGCGCCCACATGCGGCACGACAGCGCCTGATAGAGCGACCATCGGTTCACCATCACGTCGAACTCCGGCGACGGGGTGCGCGCCGAGATCGTCGTGAGTCGCGCATCCCACGCGCGCACCGCGCCATCGACGGCAGCCGCCGCCGCATCGGGCGTAGCGTGTCGCGCGATGATCGCCCGCGCCTCGTCCTGACTCTTCGCCGCACCGAGAAGCACCACGATCCGTCGTGTCTCACCCGGCTCGAGGGTCACCGACGATCGCAGCGCAGCGCATGGATCGAAGCCAGCGCCCATGGTGCCCGAGAGTGCTTTGGCGGCGAGCGCGGCGGGCGCAGCCAGATCGCCATTTCGCCCGATGAACTCCTCGCGATTGCCGGTGAAGCCCGTGATCGGCTCGCTCACCCACGAGAATGCGACACGCGAGGCGAAATCATCGGCGAAGAAATTCTCGGCGAACACCGCGCCCGTGCGTTCATCCCGCCAGGTGTGCAGCTGGTGCCGCGTGTGCTCGCGCTGCGCCCCGAGCGTGAGCTCGACGTAGCTCGTGAGTGTCAGTCGCCGGCGCACCGTGCCTCGATTCGTGAGTACCAGCTGCGAGATCTTCACCGGATCGCTTTCGGGCACGGCGAGCGTGAGCTCGCTCGCGATGGCGTGGCGCTCGTGGCTGAACGTGGTGCGCCCGGGCGCATGCAGCACCACATACGAGGGCGAGGCGCCATTCCCCTCGCGCGACGTATCGCTCGCGGGCGACGGTGCCGGCGTTGCGGACCATACCTCGCCGCTTTCATCATCGCGCAGATAGAGCACATCGCCAGCGGGATCACTCACCGGATCGTTGTGCCACGGCGTGAGGCGATAGAAGTAGCTGTTCTCGGCCCAGGCGAACCCGGAACCGCGCTCCGTCACGCAGAAGCCGGCATTGGGATTGGCGATGATATTTGCCCATGGCGCAGGTGGAAGGTGCGAGCCGGCGATGCGCATCTCGTAGCCCTCGGCGGTCGCGGCCCCCATGCCATTCGGGTATGCGGACGAGGCGCCGGGAGCCGGTGCGCTGCGCGTGATCACCGCACTCGCGTCCGTCGCCACCTCGAGCTCCTTCGCATCCGGTAGCAGCTCACGACGCACGCGATCGGCGAGGCTCCACTCCTCCACCGGTGGGAGCGGAGCACCAAACGCCGCGCGGTCGATGATGCTGCCGAGACCCACGCCATCGCAGACGATCGTCACCCGGGCGGTGGCGTGTAGGAGCGCAACATCATCGGGCGGCATGGTGTCCGCCCGGCGCACGAACACTCCGCCCGGACGATCGATGACTCCGCCTTCGCTCGAGGAGCGAACCACCGACACGATCTGATCGTGCAGATCCTGGACGTAGGATGGATCTTTGGCGATGACGATCACGAGGTCTGCGGTCACGCCTTTCGTTCGCCAATATTTATGTGCGATGAGCAGCTGTCGCACGCTTGGCAGACCGATCTCATCGGAGATCGTCGCCAGCACGACGGGCCAATCGCCCGAAATGCCCTGGCCCCACAGCGCGCGCTGCCCGCGCCGGTTCTCCCCGCGCGCCTGCGCCGAAGCCCGCAGCTCTTCGTTCGGATAGATCAACGCCCCCGCCAGCACCTGATACAACGCCGCGTCTGCGGGCGGGACATCGAGGCTGCGGAGCTCGACCTGGGCGGCCGTCCACGAGAGCGACAGCGCGCGGTCGGCAGAGGTGAGATTCCGGTATCGATCCGCAACGTTGCGCGCCTCATCGCGACTGTCCGCGACGATGGTCGTGAACGCGACGCGACCCGTGCGCCCGGGGCCGAGCCGAAGGCGCACGCGAAGCGCCATGATGGGGTCGAGAACCGCGCCCGTAGCACCCGAGAGGGCAACGCCGTCATCGAGCGCGCGAGGGGCGCGAGCGCTCCGGCCCCGGCCGATGAAGCTCGCGCGATCCGTCTCGCACGACAGTTCACCAACGAAGTCGGGACCCGTCGCGACGACGTGCGCGCCCCAGAGCGTCGGGGCGTCGGCCGACCGCGGCCGTCGGCTGGCGAGGACCACGCCTTCCGGGAGCCATTCCGTCTGCACGAAGAGCTTTTGAAACGCGGGGTGCGCACGGTCCGCGTCCGGATCGGTGAGCACGACTTCTCCATAGCTCGTGAGCTCGATCTCGCGCGTCTGCCGCGAGCGGTTCGTCACGGCGACCACACGCACTTCGGCCCGATCGCGCGGCACGACGATGATGTCGGTGCGCGTTTCGAGCTGATCGTCCCTTCGCCGGAAGATGACGCGGTCGATCGCGAAGGTGACGCGGTACGAGTCGGGCGCCACTCCGCACGGCTGATACGCGGCCGACCATACGCGTCGCGTCGTCAGATCCTTTACATAGATCCACTGCCCTGTGTCATCACGCGTGGCATCAGCGCGCCAGCGCGTCACCGCGATGCCGTTCGAGCGACTGTATCCGCTTCCGGCATTCGTCACGAGAACGCAGTACGGCAGGTCTCCAAGCAGGCCGACGCGTGGCTCCGCCGTGTTCGCGGTGTCGAACTCGCGAATCACCGCCTGATCGAGCGGCGAGCTCGCGGGCGTCGTCTCGGGGACGTCCGGTTGCGAGGTGCGTACGACGTACCGGCGTGGGACACGTTCATCAAGGAGCAGCCGTGCGGCGCGACAAATCGGGTCGGTCATGAATCGGCGCTGCCAAATGCCATCGCCCGCCGTGAGATTCAGTGCGTTGTCGATCGCAACGAGCGTCATGCCGACGTGATGCGCCATCGACGTGCAGACGACGGAGCGCGTCTCATCGCCGTCCGGCCGCGAGTAGTCGAGGGCATCGTGAAAGCCGAAGTCGCCAAGCGCGCCCTCGCGCTCGAGGACTGCAAGATTCAGCATCGCCTCGCGGGGATCGATCGGGAGTGCGAGCGCCGTCGCGTAGGGCGCGACGACGAGGTCGTTTGCGAGACCGCGCTTGAGCGCGAGATCCGGCACGCCGAAGGCCCGGTACTGATAGGTCTCGTGACGGTCGCGCACGTTGTACGCGGACTCCGAGATGCCCCACGGTACGTTGCGCGAACGCGCGTAGGCGATGTGGCGACGCACCGCCGCGCGATGGGTCTGATCGAGCAGCGAATACGGCCGCGATGGCATCACGAGCACGGGCATCAGATACTCGAACATGCTCCCGCTCCACGACACGAGCGCCGTCGCGCCACCCTGGGACGTCAGCGAGCGTCCGAGACGAAACCAGTGCTCCGTGGGAGCGTCCCCTTTGGCGATGGCGACGAAGCTCGCCAGGCGCGCTTCCGAAGCCAGAAGATCGTAGGACGATGCGTCGAGCCTGTTGGCCCGCTCGTCGAAGCCGATCGCGAACAACTTGCGGGTGTCGTCGAAGAGAAGCGTGAAGTCCATCGCGAGCGCCATCTCGCGGGCGAGCTCCGCGATATGCTCGAGCCGCTCTGCTTCGTCGGTAACGGGTGGCTCTGCCGCACGTGCGCCGCGGGCGATCTCGTGACACGCGACGGCGGTCGCAAGCAAGTGCCCCGCGAGGTTGCCCGAGTCGACGGTGGAGACGTACGGCGGTTCGAGCACGCCAAGGTCCGAGAGTCGATACCAGTTGTAGAAATGGCCGCGCAGACGACGGAGCGACGCCATCGTCGCCAGCGCGCGCTCGAGACGCTCGACCAGCTCCCGCCGAGGCAGGAAGCCGAGATCGAATGCGGATATGGTGGAGAGCAGCTGCAGGCCGATGTTGGTCGGCGAGGTCCGGTCGGCGATCACCGGCGCGGGCGTTTGCTGATAGTTGTCCGGTGCGAGCCAGCGTGTGCCCTCTCCTACGAACTCGGAGAAATAGCGCCAATGCCGCTCGGCGTAGCGCACCATGGTTTCGCGCTGTGCGGGCGTGACTGCGAGATCCGGGCGGGACGTTTCCGCACTGATACGACGCGCGATGTACGGCGCCCCTACCCAGCAGAGAAGGAAGGGCAGTACGAGATAGAAGGGCGCCACGACTGCCCCCCACACGGCCAGCGAGAAACCGACGATCGCAGCCAGCATCAGCTCGCGCTGGATGGTTGGCCGATCGCGAGCGACGCTATGCTCGACTTGCGAGGAGGTCGTCCACTCGAGCATGTGACGACGCGTGATGAACGTGCGGACGAGCGCGCGGACGATGGCATCGAGCGCGATGAGCGCCTGATGCGGCAGAAATACGACGCCAAGTACCGCCTGTTCCATCGACGACTCGGTATCGTGCCGCAGAGCGGCGTAGTACGGGCGCCACGACTGATGGCTCGGAGGTGTGGCCGCCAGGAGGAGCGGGGCGAGCAGCCAGCGCATGGCGAACGTGACGAATGCGATGGCGGTCCACGCGACCGGCGATCCCGGAAGCACCGTCCAGCCGGCGACGAGCCAGGCGACCATGGCGATGGGCACGACACTGCGCCGCAGATTGTCGACCATCTTCCAGCGCGAGAGCGCTGTGAGCACGTGCTTGCTCGACCCACGCGCGAACAAAAATGGCAGCAGCTGCCAGTCGCCACGCGTCCAGCGCTGCTGCCGCCGCGCGGCGGTGAGGTAGCGGGACGGATACTCATCGAAGATCTCGACATCCGTCACGAGGCCCGCGCGCGCGAACGCGCCTTCGATCAGATCGTGGCTCAGGAGGGAGTTCTCGGGGAAGCGGCCTCGCGTTGCGCGCTCGAAGGCCGCGAGGTCGTAGATCCCTTTACCCGTGTACGATCCCTCGCCGAAGAGATCCTGATAGACATCGGAGACCGCAGTGGTGTACGGATCGACTCCGGGATGACCGGCGAAGATCGCCGCGAAGCGCGAACGATTCGCGCTCTCCAGCGTCACGCTCACGCGTGGCTGCAGGATGCCGTAGCCGTCGACCACTCGTGTGCCGCCATCGCGGAAGACGGCGCGGTTGAGCGGGTGAGCCATCGTGCCGATGAGCGCCGCCGCTGCACCGCGCGGGAGGAGAGAATCGGCATCGAGGGTGATCACGTAACGCACGCCAGCCAGCCACGAGCTGTCGCCTTCGACCGTCGAGAATGCATCGGGCGCGCGGCCGCCGAGGAATGCGTTGAACTCCTCGAGCTTTCCCCGCTTCCGCTCCCATCCCATCCAGACTCCCTCGGCATCGTTTTTCCGGCGAGGGCGCTGGAAGAAGTAGAACGGCGTGGTGTCCGCATACTCGCGGTTGAGCGCGCGCACATCCTCGACCGCGGCCTGGACGATCGCCTCATCGTCGGGCGTGGACTCGGACGCTGCATCCGTGAAATCGGCGAGCAGCGCAAAGCGAATCTCGGGGTCGCGATTGGCGAGGAACTGCGTCTCGAGGTGATCGAGCGCATCGCACGCCGCGGCGGGGGAGTCGAGCAGGAGCGGAACCACTACGATCGATCGATGCGTGGCCGACACGCCATTATGCGGGTAGTCGAGGCGCGAGAGGCGGGCGGGCCGCACGAACATCGTGGTGAGCTGATTCACGATCGCGATGCCGATCTCGCTCGCGGGTACGCCGGCGAGGAGTATGGCGAGCGCCCACATCCAGAACGAGGACGCCGAGGTGAGCGGAGCGATCGCCGTCGCAAGGATGACGAGCGTCGCGATCGCAATCGCGCCGAAGTAGAGCGGAGCGGCGTGCCGGCGAGCGAATCGGGCGATGCGCTGGCCGATCGCCGGTCGATAGTTCAGCACCTGCTCGAGGGCGTCCTTGCCGCGCCCGACGAGATAGTAGCCGACATGCGAGATTCTGTCGCGCTCGTCGCCGCTCGTCTCCGATGGGGCGCTCTCCTCGGCGGAGCCCTGCACGGCGAGAGCGATTGCCGCGCGCGCGACTGTCGGCTCGGAAAGCTTCGCCCTCTTGGCGAGCCGCTCGACCGCATGCCGGTAACGATCGCGAGACTCGAAGTCCATGGTGGGATAGCAGCGGGAGGGATCATCTCGCAGCACCGCCTCCGTCGTGCTCATCGCCTCGACGAAGTCGGGCCACGTGAAGCTCGCCACGGTGCGCAGGCTCGTGATGCTGTTCGCCATCACGAGCTGCGTCAACGACTGCCGGCGCGTCGAGCGTTGCACGGCCTCCTCCACGCTCATCGCATCTTCGGCGATCCACTGCTCGACCCAGAGCAGCGCCGTGAAGTCGGCGCGCGCGACGCGAATCTGCTGGAAGAACCGTGTGAGAAAGGCGGCGGTCATCTCGGGCGGATGCGCAACGAACTCCGCGAGCTCACGCCTCAGGTTGTCATCGCCGCCCGGCACGGCTCGGAAGAGTCGAACCTGCTCATCCGCACGCTCGGCGTCCCGCACATCGCGCCGCGTGCGCAGCGCCATGCGTCGCACACTTTCGAGCAGCCCGATGCGAAGCATCACCGGCCACGCCCAGAGCTCGCCCAGCGTCAGCGGCTCGACGCGCTGATACTCGCGTATCATGAGCTCCATGTTCTGCTGGTCGAGCCGGCCTTCCGTGTGCGCGATCAGCTCGAGCGCGATCGCATAGATGCGTGGAAAGCCGCGATACGGG
>JBDTJH010000001.1:0-9585 GCA_039935955.1 Gemmatimonadaceae bacterium | reverse complement strand
GGCCGGAGTAATGCCGGTGGCGCTGGAGGTCGCGACTCTGGCCAACGGTGTGTCGGCGACGGCAAAGTCCCCCACGCCACGGAGCATCTCCACCACGAGATTGCGCTCGCAGGCGAACGCGAGAAGCACCTCCTCGTCGATGTGCTCTACATAGCCCGACTGGCGAGCGAGCACCGGCCGCCATGCACCGCGCGGCGTACCGGGTGGCGCCGCCGCCACACCGCCATTGGCCGCTTCTCCAAATATCACCGGAAAAAGGCGATCGATCGCGCGCTCGGTCTCGTTCCGCACTCGATTCAGAATCGACTCGGCCTGCAACGATTGCGTGATGTGAACGATGAAGTACACGAGCACAGCGACGCCCACGAGTGCGAGCAGAAAGCCACCGAGCACCGCAGTGGGCGGTACGAATGCCCCCTCGTCGCCGCCCCGTATCGTGCGGAGAACAACGAGGCAGTAGGCGAAAATTCCGACGAAGCTTCCGAGCACCGTTTGATTCGCGCGGTCGCTCATGAACGTGCGCAGAACGCGCGGTGTGTACTGCGCCGAGGTCTGCGCCACAGCGGCGATCGTGATCGAGAACGTCACCCCTGCCACGGTGATCATCGAACCTGCGATAGTGGACAGCATGCCCCGCGCGCCCGCCGCACCGGCCCCGAAAAGTCGCGGAAATTTGGCGAGCGCCTCGGCGCTCACGAGGCTCGATACGTCGATCAGGACGATTGCACCGACCACGCAGCCGCACACGATCACCGCAGGCACGAACCAGATGCTGCCGACCACATTCTCCGCGCGCGACGCAGCCTGTCGGAGCACGCGCTTCAGCTTCGGCATCAATTGCGCGACCGCAGGGCGATGGAGCGTTCATTGGGTTGCAGCGACATTGGTGGTCTCGAGGGAGAGCGGTCTTTGAACCGGAAAGAACGGCGCGGACCGTCGGTGTCGGACGCTGACAACCGGCTGCTAGCGAACGAACGATGAGCTCTCACCGGGCTCGAGCGGGCGTCGTCGCGCTGAGGTCGCGCGACGAGAGCAGTCGCGCGACCTCCGCTTCCCTGAAGCGAAAGATGCGGGCGAGCTGAATGCGGATCAGCGGGGCCGTCATCCGGCCGAGCGCGCCGAACGGCAGCGCGTACACCACTTCGTCCTCGATGTCGGTTCCGCCATCGACGCTCGTGAAGCGATGCGTGTGCACCCACTTCGCATACGGACCGGAGAGCTGCTCGTCGACGAAGCGCACGCCAGGCTCCCACACCGCGATGCGCGTGCGCCAGCGCATCGGGATGCCCCACAGTCGAATCGTGTAGTCGATCAGCGTGCCCGCAGCCATCTCGATCGGCAGTGGCGTCGCGATGAAAAAGCCGAGCTCGCGCGGCGTGATTCGACCGAGATTCGCGGCGTCGACAAAGAAGGCGAAGGTCGTGTCGATGGGCGTCGGCACGAAGCTGTGCGTGCAGAGCCGGTACTCGTGAGGCTTCGACGGTTGCGCCGTTACGCCGCTAACGGACGGCAGAGCGCCGTTCCCTGTCGTCGCGCTGACCAAGGAATTCGCCGATCGACGCGAGCACCTCGATGTTGTCGCAGAAAATCTTGAAAGTCGCCATGAGCGGTACGGCGATGAAGGCGCCGGGAATTCCCCACACCCAGAACCAGAAGGTCAGCCCCACGAAGATCGCCACGGGGTTGAGCGCGAGCTTGTGTCCGAGGAGTACGGGGCTGACGAAATTACCCTGAATCACGTTGATGAACAGGTAGCTCGCGGGGATCAACAGCGCGTGTCCGACGCTGTCGTAGGTCGTGAGGGCGGCGATCGTGAGCAACCCAATGATGGCGACGGCGCCCAGGTACGGGATGAACTCGAACGCGGCGACGAGCGCGCCCCAAAGAAACGGGCTCGGCATCCCCCACGCCCACATCACGAGCGTCACGACCGCGCCTTCGACGACGTTCACGATCGATGTCGTGACGAGATACGTCGAGATCGAGGACTCGGTCTCGCGCGCGATCTGGACGGCGAGCTGCTTCTCGTTGCCGGCGGGAAGCACCTTGATCAATTTCTGTAGAAAGAGATCGCCGGCGGCGAGGAGGAAGTAGAGCAGGATCGTGACCTCGAGCACGATGCCAACGACGCGCTGCGTGGTCCCGAACGCGCGGGTGATCACGCTCGGGCCGGCGACGACGACCTGCGTCGGCTTGGCGGGGCCTCCCCCGCTGGTGCCCGCCGCGGTCGCACTCGCGGCGCTTGCAACCTGCTCCGCCGTTTTGGTAGCGCGCTGCAGCGGTCGAAGCAGTTTTGTGAGCTTCGCCTCGGCAGTGATGAGCGTGTGCGGCGCGTCCGAGGCGAATCGCCCGAGTGGGCCCGCGAGCTCGTAGCCGGTCAACCCGACGACGGCGAGGAGGGAGAGGATGATGATGCCGGCGCCGACCGGAGGAGGGATCTTGAAGCGCGAGAAGAGCCGAATGAGTGGGCTGAGCAGAAAGCTGAGCAGCACCGCGTACACGATCGGGATGAGGAACTCCCGTGCAAAGAAAATCGTGTAGATAAGCGCGAGAATCGCGAGGATCCAGACGCCAATGGAAACACTCTTGAGCGTCCCGAGAGAAGCGCTGGTCTCGTCGATGTCCGGGACAGGCGCGTCGAAACTCGCCGGTGTCGCGCTTGCGGTCGGATCGACGTCCGGCTCGAGCGTGGAATCGCGGTGCGGGCTGTCTGGCATGCCGTTGTGCGAAAGAGTGGGCGCAAGCTGCGATCTGCGCATCACAGGGCAAGATTGCCGCCACGGCTACCTTACACAGTTGGCGGCGTGCGGGTAACTTCTCGCCCGATGCTCGACTCCTGCCCCCGGTTTACCCTGCTCGACGCCGAGCGCCTCGCCCGGGAGCACTTTTGTGCGGACGGCGCCGAGGTGCGGGCGACGCTACTCACGAGCGAGCGCGATCAGAACTTCTGTATCGAGACGGGAAGCGGCTCGCGCTTCGTTCTCAAGATCGCAAACGCGCGGGAAGACCGTGCGATGCTCGAGGCGCAACAGGCGGCGCTCGCGCATGTCGCGTCGAACGTGGATGTCACGCCTCGCGTGCTGCGCACTGCCGCCGGCGCATCACTCGCGACGGCTGTCGGATCCGACGGCGAGGAGCACCTGGTTTGGGCGATCTCGTGGCTCGAGGGGCGCCCGCTCGCGCTCTCGTCGCGCAGGTCGCCCGAGATCCTCGAGGATCTGGGCCGCCAGGCCGGTGCACTGAGTGCGGCGCTCGCGGACTTCGATACGCCGGCGATCCATCGCGACTTTTACTGGGATCTCGCGAACGGTCGCGGCATCATCGCGCAATTCCTGCCGCTCGTCACCGACATCGCGCTCGCGCGTAGTATCGAAGCTCTCATGGCGAGCTTCGATGCGCGCACTGCCCCGCTCCTCCCTGAGCTTCCCCGCGGCACGGTGCACGGCGATGCGAACGACTACAACGTTCTGATCGGCGGCGGCAATGGCGGTGGCGATGAAGCTGGCGACCAAAGTGGCGACATGGAATCCCGCGGTCAACGTGTGACGGGGATGGTCGACTTCGGCGACATGACGTACAGCTATCGCATCGGCGATCTCGCGATCGCAATCGCGTACGTCGTGCTCGTTGCGGACGATCCGCTGGCCACCGCGGCTGCGGTGGTTCGCGGGTATTGCGAGCGCGTCACGCCCACCGATAGTGAGCTGTCGGCGCTCTTCGGCCTCGTCGTTCTACGGCTGTGCACCAGCGCCTGCATCGCCGCCGATCAGCAGAGGCAGCGGCCTGACAACGCGTATCTCGGTGTGAGCCAGGGCCCGATCGCGCGCGCGCTTCCGCTCCTCGCGACGATTCCGTTTTCGCTCGCCGAGGCCGGGTTTCGCGACGCAGCGGGGCGAAGCCCTGTGCCGGAGTCCGAGCGCGTCATCGACTATCTGAACCGGCAGCGCCCGATCCCGCCCCTGCTCGGCATCGATCCGCAGCGCGCGCCGAGCATCGTACTGGACCTCGGCGTCGAGAGCTCCATGCTCTCCGGCGATACGCGCGAGAATTCCGAGCCGGCGCTCACTGCGCAGGTGAACGCAACGATGAAGCTAGCGGGTGTCGCGCTCGCGATCGGGCAGTACGACGAGCCGCGACTCATCTACTCGGCCCCCGAGTTCAGCGCATTCGATTCACCGGCGTCCGAGCGTCGAACGATTCATATCGGGCTCGACCTCTTTGCTCCCGTCGGCACGCCCGTGTTCGCACCTTTCGACGGCGTCGTGCACGCGAGTGCCGACAATCGCGCGCCGCAGGACTACGGTCCGGTGATCGTGCTTCGACACGAGGCGGACGATGGCACGGAGTTCTTCACGCTCTACGGACATCTGAGCCGTAAGTCGCTCGACGATCGCACCCCTGGAACGACAGTGAGAGCCGGGGAGAAGCTCGCAACGCTCGGCCCTGCCGAGGTGAATGGAGGGTGGACGCCGCATCTGCACTTCCAGATCATCACGGACATGATGGAGCTGGGCACCGATTTTCCCGGCGTCGCGCCCGCGTCGCAGCGCGATGCGTGGCTGGCGCTCTGCCCGGATCCGAATCTGATTGCGCGCGTGCCTGCCGAGCGATTCCCCGCGCGGCCGGCGGCACCGGGCGAGACGTTGGCCGAGCGCAGGACCGTGATCGGCGGAAATCTCAGTATCGCGTATTTGCGGCCAGTGAAGCTCGCGCGCGGCTGGATGCAGTATCTGTACGACGACACGGCGCGCCGGTATCTCGACGCGTACAACAATGTGCCGCACGTCGGGCATTGCCATCCGCGCGTGATCGAGGCGGCGGTGCGCCAGATGCGCGTGCTCAACACGAACACGCGCTATCTGAACGATCTCCTCGCGAAGTACGCGGACCGACTGCTCGAGACGATGCCGCCGTCGCTCGACGTGTGCTACATACTCAACTCGGCGAGTGAGGCCAACGAGCTCGCGCTGCGCCTCGCGCGCGCGTACACAGCGCGCCGCGACATGATCGTGCTCGAGGCGGCGTACCACGGCAACACGACATCGCTGATCGACATCAGCCCGTACAAGCACGCGGGGCCCGGCGGGAATGGCGCGCCGGCTTGGGTGCACGTGGCTGCGCTGCCCGATGTGTATCGCGGCGCGTTCAAGGCGAGCGATGCCGGCGCAGGCGAACAGTACGCCGCCTCGGTGCGCGAGGCCATCGCGCGCATCGAGGGCAATGGTCGAGGCGTCGCGGCGTTCATCGCGGAAACGTGCCCAAGTGTCGGCGGCCAGCTGATCCTTCCGCGTGGCTATCTCTCCCACGTGTACGAATACGTGCGCGCCGCCGGTGGTGTCTGCATCGCCGACGAGGTGCAGACCGGACTCGGTCGCATGGGAACGAGCTTCTGGGCATTCGAAGATCAGGGCGTCGTTCCGGACATCGTCGTGATGGGGAAGCCACTCGGCAACGGGCATCCGGTGGCAGCGGTCGCGACGACGCGCGCCATCGCCGATGCGTTCGACAACGGGATGGAGTTCTTCAGCACCTTCGGCGGAAACACCGTGAGCTGCGCGGTCGGCATCGCGGTGCTCGATGTCGTGCGCGACGAGAGGCTGCAGGAGCACGCGCGCGTGGTCGGCGAAGCGCTTGGTCCGCAGCTTCGCGCGCTCATGGATCGCTTCCCCATCGTCGGCGATGTGCGCGGCTCGGGATTGTTCTGGGGAGTGGAGCTCGTGCGCGATCGCGCGACGCTCGAGCCGGCTGGAGCGGAGGCATCGTTCGTGGCGAATCGCATGCGCGAGCGCGGCATTCTGCTCGGCACCGATGGCCCGTATCACAACGTCGTGAAGATCCGCCCGCCGATGCCGTTCACCGCCGAAGACGCCGAGTTGCTCGTCGCCGAGCTCGCGCGGGCGCTAGCGCAGCTGCCTACTTGATCGACTTCGCTCGAATGTCGTCGAACCAGTGCTCGTTGATCACCAGCAGTCCCGCTTCGGCGGCTGCGGTCTCGCGCATCATGAGAAATTTCTTGTCGTCCAGTCCGACGACATACGGCTGAATCTCTGCGCCAAAGGCGAACCCGGTGAGTGGGAAGAGCGCCTTCTGGGACGTCACCGCGAACGATGGCGACGTCGAGATCTGCGCAGACACGAGATCGTTGTGGTTGTTCCGAAAGAAAAGCTCCCTGCCGCTGTGCGCCCACAGCGGTGAGCGACCTCCAGCTGTGGAGACCTGAAACCGCGAGTCGCCGACGTTGGGGAACGGCCGGACATAGACCTCGAACGCTCCCGACTCATCAGAAGCGTACGCGAGCCACTTTCCGTCCGGCGAAACTGCGGGGAAGCCGTCGCGCGCGGGCGTCGTGACGAGCGGAACGAGCGTCGTGTCGCCGGCCTTCACGCCGAAGATGTCTCCATTGCCCTCGGTTGCCACTGTGCTCCGCAAAATCATCCACTGCGCGTCCGGCGTCTCGAAGACCTGCGACATTCCGAGTCGCGGCTTCAGAAGCCGCTTGGACTCTCCTACTCCATCCGCTCGTTTCGTGTACACGTTTCCCGATCCATCACCCCGGTCGCCGAGGTAGAGTAGATGCGTGCCATCCTTCGTCCACGTCGGCCGAAGGAATGATGTGTCGCCGAAGGTAAGCCGGGAAAACGGCCCTGCTGGCAACTGCTTCACCCAAATGTCGGTGTTGCCGTTATGAAGCAGAGTGAGCGCCAGCGAGTTGCCGCGCGGCGACATCGACATATCGACGATGGTCCCGCCGACCTTCCATGCCGAATCCACGCGTGTCGCAACGCCTTCGCGCGTGACCCACACGACTTCGCGCGTCGACGATTGGCTCGCGGTGGGATACACCAGCGTACCGCCATCGGAAATTGCGATCCCAGCGGCGAATGGATTAATCTCCAGCCCCTCGTACATCGCGACAGGGGGGCCCGTGATTGCCATCTTGCCGACATCGAATGGAATGGCGAGCAGCTTTCCATCGGCGGTCACGACGATGAGATGTCCGGTGCGAGCATACGTCGCGAAGATGCCGCGCGTGAGGACGTGGGCCTCTCCCTTGGGGAGCGGCATCGCCATGATCTCGTAATCGTTTGCACCCTGCCCTTCGAGACGCCGGCGGAAGAGGAGGCCATGCGCGCCAGGAAGCACCACGGGCCACTCGGTGCCGATGTATTTCCCATCCTTTGGGAAGTTGAACACGGGCTCGACATGTCCGCCGGACGAGCGGATTCGGGAGAGCCCCGAATCCGACTCGAAGTACACGTAGCCGTCGCTCCCCCAGTCGCCTGCCGTCGTATTGGCGGCATCAGTGAGCGTGAGTGGAGAACCTCCCTCGAGCGAGGAGACGAGGACTTTTCTGCCGTCCTTGATGAAGCCCACCTGTCGATCATCGGGCGAGAAGAAAGGACTCGTGCCGCCCTCCGTGCCCGCGAGCGGAGTCGGATAGAGCTGATCGTCGCTCTTGAGCATGAGACGCGTCGCCCCTTCTCCGCGTCCGACGTAGATCATGCGGCGGCCATCGTGCGAGATCGTGATGTGGCTGCCGAGCGCGCCGGAGGCGACCGTCTCGCCGGGTCGAAGAAACAGTGCGTAGCGATTGAAGTGCCCCACGTCGCGCGGACGCATCCATCCCCACGCGGCGAGCGCCGCAAGGAGCAGCATCGCGGCGATGAGCGCAAGCGTTTTTCCCTTCGATGATGCGGGCTGCATCGCGGGCACGGCACCGGTCACCGCCGCATACGTCGCGCCCGTCGCCGGCTCGTTGAGCGCGCGCACGAATGCGTCCGCGCTGGCGAAGCGATCCGCCGGAAGCTTCGCGAGCGCCTTGTGCACGGCAAGATCGATGTTGAGCGGCACCGTGCGCCGGCGCTCCGAGAGCCGCGTCGGCTCCTTCGTCACAACGGCCGCGATCACCGCCTGCACGGTCGGCCCCGTGTGCGGCGGCTCGCCCGCCAGCATCTCGTACAGTAGACATCCGAGCGAGTAGACATCGGAGCGCGCATCGAGACCGCGCTCGCCCGTCGCCTGCTCGGGGCTCATGTACCCCGGCGTGCCGAGCGAGAGGCCGGTCTCCGTCATGCGATTGCCGCCGGCCTGGCTCACCGCGAGCGCGATGCCGAAGTCGGCGACGAGCGCCGAGCCGTCGTGCAGGAGGATGTTCTCGGGCTTGATGTCGCGATGGATGACGCCGTGACGATGTGCGTAGTCGAGCGCGGAGCCGATCTCCTTCGTCAGCCGCACCGCGTCCTCGACGGGAAGCTGATGCTCGCGATTGAGGCGGTCGCGCAGCGACTCGCCCTCGATCACTGGCATGACATAAAAGAGGAAGCCGTCCGCCTGCCCCGAGTCGAAAAGCGGCAGGATGTGCGGATGCTGCAGCGCCGCCGTCATCTTGATCTCCGCCAGAAACCGCTCGGCGCCGATCACGGCGGCCAGCTCCTGCCGAAGCACCTTTACCGCGACGGGGCGATCGTGTCGCAGATCCTGCGCGAGGTACACGGTGGCCATGCCGCCGGAGCCGAGCACGCCCTCGAGGCGATAGCGATCGGCCAGCGCTGCGATCAGGCGGTCGGGTGCGTCTACCATTTATGAGGTCTTCCGCGGTGGGGGAGCACAAACGACGGAACGAAGGTACGCTCTTCGACAGGCATCGTCCATAGAAACACTCGTGCTAGCTCAGGCCGATTCGCGAAACAAGATCGGAATAGCGAGGGTCGTTTCGAAGCGGATCGTAGGCAGGGTCTGCGCGGAGGTATAACAACCCCGCGGATCGCGCCTGGTATGCGCGTTCGAGCAGCGCGAATGCCTGATCGAGATTTCCGACCGCGGCGTATCCCGTCGCGAGAATCTCGCCGCGCAAATACTGGCGATGCGATTCCTCCTCGAGGCGAACCATGATCGCCTCGCCTTCGTCCCTTTGCCCGAGCGCCGCCAGTGCGCGAACGATCATTGCGTCCCATGCCCTCGGCGCCCGCTCGAGCTCCTGCGCGCGCCGATACCACGAGAGCGCGCCCTTTGCATCGCCCTTCGCGAGAAGCGCCGAGCCCATGTAGTGCTGCGCGCGATGACAGATCTCATCCATCTCCATCGTTCGCTCCGCCTGCGCGATCGTGGCGTCGTAGTCACGATCGTAGAGCAGAAAGCGGGTTAGCCATTCACTGTAGTGCACCGACAGCGGATCGAGCATCAGCGCCTTGCGGATGGTGTCGATCGCATCGTGGAGCCGTCCCACGGCGGGGAGGATCGTGCCGTAGACATAGTGAGCTTCGGCATAGTTCGGAGCAAGCGACACCGCGCGCGACAGCTGCGCCTCGGCAGCGGTGAACTTCCACTCGTGCCATCCCAACACCTTGCCAAGCGAGGTGATCGCCTCGGCGAGCTCCGGATCGCGCTGCAGCGCGCGCTCCGAGGCACCCTTGGCGCGCGGGTAGGCGTCGTCGGGTGCCACCCAGTCGTCGGCGAGATTACACCACGCGTCCGCGATTCCTGCGTAGGCGCGTGCAAGCGACGGATCGAGCAGGAGGGATTGCTGGAAGAGATCGAGAGATCGACGGAGCGCAGGTTCGGAGAGCTTGGCGAAGAAAAAACGTC